>CALJLA010000158.1 GCA_937983055.1 uncultured Pseudomonadota bacterium | reverse complement strand
CCACCGAGAGCATGAGTATGATCCCGATGGGTGGCAACAATATCTCCGCAAACGAGCGGATCTTTCTCGACGATGAGAACGTCGGCATTGCCTACGGCATGGGCATCACTGCGGAAAAGGTCGCACAGCAGTGGAAAGTGCCGCGCGAGGCGCAGGACGAGTTCGCCACCGAAAGCCATCGGCGGGCGCTGGCGGCCGCCGAGAAGGGCGAGTGGAAGGACGAGATTTCGCCCTATACGGTGGCGGAGCGGATACCGGATCTGACCAGCCGGGAAATCGCGGTGCAGTCCCGAACCGTGAGCCTGGACGAAGGACCCCGGCCCGGTACCACCCCGGACGTGCTTGCCAAACTCAGGCCGGCGTTCGCTGCCAGGGGTTCCGTGACGGCCGGCAACAGCTCGCAGACCTCGGACGGGGCGGGCGCGATCGTGCTCGCGTCCGAGGCGGCGCTGCAGCGCTACAACCTGCGACCGCTGGCACGTTACGTCAGTTTTGCCGTTGCCGGCGTGCCGCCGGAGATCATGGGCATCGGCCCAAAGTTCGCGATACCGAAGGTGCTCAAGCAGAGCGGTATCCGGCAGGACGATCTGGACTGGATCGAGCTCAACGAGGCGTTCGCGGCGCAGGCGCTGGCGGTGATCGGCGATCTCGGCCTCGACCGCGCCAAGGTTAATCCGCTTGGCGGGGCCATCGCGCTCGGTCATCCGCTCGGCGCCACTGGCGCCATCCGCGCCGCGACACTCGTGCACGGGCTGCGTCGGCACGGGCTGCGCTACGGCATGGTAACCATGTGCATTGGCACCGGAATGGGTGCCGCGGGGCTGTTCGAAGCGGTGAGTTGAGCGGCGAGGCGCGCGTATGGCGAGGGGCAACAGCCGCGAGTCCCTACGGTCCTGGATCGACCGGCTGCGCTTCAATCTGTACCCGGCATTTCGCGGAACCGGGGCGAAAGTGATCTACATTGCAGAGGATCGCCGCACCATCCGCATCGCGTTGCCGCTCAACTGGCGAACCCGAAACATCTTCGGCACATTGTTCGGCGGGGCGATGTACGCCGCCACCGATCCGCTTTATGCGATTCTGATCAAGGTCGGCCTCGGCCCCGGATATATCGTCTGGGACAAGGCGGGCACGATCCGTTACCGCAAGCCCGGCCGTTCCACCCTGTACGCGGAGTGTTCCGTCAGCGAGGGCGAACTCGCCGATTTGCGCCAGCGGCTGGAGGTCGAAGCGTCGGTCGACCTCGACTACGAGATACCTCTGACCGATGCCGGAGGCGTGGTCCACGCGGTGGTGATGAAGACGATCTTCGTGGCACGCAAAGAAGCTTATCTGAACAAGCTGGCGCAGGACGCGGCCGTCAGTCCGGTCTGAGCCGTCACTCGCGCGCCGAAGCTGGGAGATCCATGGCAAAGATCGAACGCGTTGAGATTTTCCAGGTGGACCTGCCCGCCAAGGCAAAGCGCGGCGACGCGATTCAGGCGTTCAACACCCAGGAAACGCCGATGGTGCGGGTGTTCGACAGCGACGGCGGCGAGGGCACCGGCTATACCTACACGATCGGCACCGGCGGCTCGTCGGTGGTTGCGCTGCTGCGTGACCATCTCGCCCCGCAGCTGATCGGCCGCGACCCCTCGATGGTCGAAGAAGCCTGGCGGGACCTGTTCTTTCACACGCATGCAACTGCAGTCGGTGCCATCACCAGCCTGGCGCTGTGCGCGATCGACACCGCGCTCTGGGACTTGCGCTGCCGGCGCGCCGGGCTACCGCTGCACCGGATGGCGGGCGGAGCACGGCGCGAGATCCCCGTCTACGATACCGAGGGAGGGGGGCTGCACATTCCAGTCGCGCAACTGGTGGAGAACGCGCTCGAGGCCCGTGCACGCGGATTCCGGGGCGTCAAGCTGAAGGTCGGCAAGCCGCAGGCGAGGGAAGATGTCAGCCGCCTGCAGGCAGTGCGCGAAGCGATCGGCGACGGCATGGAACTGATGGTCGACGCCAACCAGGGTTTCACGGTTGCAGAGGCGATCCGGCGCGCCCGGCATTGGGAACCGATCGACCTTGCCTGGTTCGAGGAGCCGCTGCCGGCCGAGGATCTGAACGGCCATGCGATGCTGCGGGCCGCGACCTCGCTGCCGATCGCGATCGGCGAGTCGGTGTACTCGATCAGCCATTTCCGGGAATACCTGCAGCGCGGGGCGTGCACGATCGTGCAGGCCGACGTGGCGCGGATCGGCGGCATTAGCCCGTGGCTCAAGTGCGCGCACCTTGCCGAGTCCTTCAATACGCCGATCTGCCCGCACTATCTGATGGAACTGCATGTCGGGCTGTGCGCGGCGGTGCCCAATGCCCCATGGGTCGAGTACATCCCGCAACTGGACATGATCATGCGAAACTCGGTGCGCATCGAAAACGGCATGGCCCGTCCCTTCGAGTCGCCCGGCCTTGGGATAGAGTGGGACTGGAAGGCGATAGAGAAAATGCGGGTGGCTGCCCCCGTGGTCAATGGCAGATGATCGAACCAACCGGCGCCGTGCAGGCACCGATGCAGGAGGACGTGTCATGGGCAAGGCATTACTGAGTGCGATGTTCGTGTGGCTGTTGTCGGCAAGTTTCGGGGCGCACGCGCAAACCCCGGTGGGCGTATGGAAGTCGGTCGACGATGAAACCGGGCGGGAGCGTTCGATCATTCGCATCAGCGAGGTGAACGGCGAACTGCGCGGCGTGGTCGAGAAGGTCTTCGACCAGCCGGGAGACGACCCCGCGCACCTGTGCGACAAGTGCGACGGAGAGCGCAAGGGCAAACCCATCGTGGGAATGACCATTCTCTGGGGCTTGACGCAGAAGGGCGAGGAGTGGAGCGGGGGAGAAATTCTCGATCCAAAGAAGGGCAAGATTTACCGCTGCAAGATGCGGGTGACCGACGGCGGAAAGAGCCTCAACGTGCGCGGCTTCATCGGCGTGTCGCTGATCGGACGCAGTCAGACGTGGCATCGCATGGAGTAACGCGTTCTCTCTGCAGCGTGCGAGCGCGCAAGATTCCGGCTGTCGGCGGCGGGCTGCGCCGAACGGTGGCGTGCCGGGATGTTCGGCTTGCTGTAAAGGACTTCGCGCGCGGTTTCAGGCTATAGTTCGGCGGGATCTGCGACGCGTGGAGCCGTGGTGATGTGTGCCCTGCGATTCATTCTTGCATTACTGTTGCTGACCGCCGGCCTGTGCGCTGCCGCCGACCGCCCCGTCGTGGTGCTCTCGGTGGACGGGGCAATCGGTCCTGCCACGGCCGATTACCTGCATCGCGGTCTTGCCAAGGCGCAGGATCGCAACGCGCAACTCGTCGTCCTGCGCATGGATACGCCCGGTGGCCTGGATACGTCGATGCGCGACATCATCAAGGACATCCTGGCCTCGCCGATACCGGTCGCCACCTTTGTGCATCCCAGCGGCGCGCGCGCCGCCAGTGCCGGCACCTACATCCTTTATGCAAGTCACATTGCCGCGATGTCGCCGGCTACCAATCTGGGTGCGGCCACGCCGGTGCCGGTGGTCGGGCCGGGCGGCGGCGACCGTCCGCCGCGCGACCGCGGCAGCAAGGACAAGCAGGCCGACGACCAGGCCGACGCGCCCGATCCGGCCGGTGCGTCCAATCGCAAGGCGGTGGCCGATGCAGCCGCCTACATCCGGGGGCTGGCGCAGTTGCGGGGACGCAACGTGGAGTGGGCGGAAAAGGCCGTCCGCGAGGCAGTCAGCCTGCCGGCCGAGGAGGCAGCCCGCATCAAGGTCATCGATCTGGTCGCGACCGACATTCCCGATCTGTTGAAGCAGGTTGACGGGCGCACGGTCCCGCTGCAGTCCGGACAGCAGGCGACGCTGGAGACGGCAGGCGCCGAAACAGTCAGCATCGAACCGGACTGGCGCAACCGTTTCCTGGCGACCATCACCAACCCGAGCGTGGCGTATATCCTGATGCTGATCGGCATCTACGGCCTGCTGCTGGAGTTCTATAACCCCGGCGCGATCGTGCCGGGAGTGTCTGGCGCAGTCTGCCTGCTGCTCGCGATGTATGCTTTCCAACTGCTGCCGGTGAACTACGCCGGCGTCGCGCTGATACTGGTCGGCATCGGATTCATCGTGGCCGAGGTCTTCGTGCCATCCTACGGCGCGCTGGGCGTCGGCGGGGCAATTGCTTTCGTCGTGGGATCGGTGATGCTCATGGATACCGACGTGCCTGGATTCCAGATTCCCTGGGAGATCATCGCCAGCGTTTCGCTGGCGAGCGTCCTGATCCTGGTCGGGATCGTCTACATGGCGCTGAGGGCGCGCGACCGACCGGTGGTGTCCGGCAGCGAAGAACTGGTGGGTGCGGTCGGGGTGGCGCTCGACGATTTCGAGCGCGACGGCTGGGCGCGGGTGCACAGCGAGAACTGGAAGGTGAAGAGTTCCGCACCACTCAGGCGCGGACAGAAACTCAGGGTGTCGGGCGTGAACGGGCTGGAACTGGAGGTTGTTCCGGTGGCCGAAGAAGGCAAAGGAGATTGATTATGGGTGGTTACTTCTGGCTTACGCTTCTCGCGATCGTCGTCATCCTGGCGGCGTATGCGCTGAAGATTCTCCGCGAGTACGAGCGGGGAGTGGTGTTCCAGCTGGGGCGGTTCTGGGCGGTCAAGGGGCCGGGGCTGATCATCGTGATTCCAGGCATTCAGCAGATGGTGCGCGTCGACCTGCGCACGGTGACGATGGACGTGCCCAGTCAGGACGTGATATCGCGGGACAACGTGTCGGTCAAGGTCAACGCGGTGATCTACTTCCGCGTCGTGGATCCGCAGAAAGCGATCATCCAGGTGGAGAACTACCTGATGGCGACCAGCCAGCTGGCCCAGACCACGCTGCGCGCGGTGCTCGGCAAGCACGAGCTGGACGAGATGCTGGCAGAACGCGAGAAGCTCAATATCGACATCCAGGAAGCGCTCGACCAGCAGACCGATGCATGGGGCATCAAGGTCTCCAACGTCGAGATCAAGCATGTGGATCTGAACGAGACCATGGTTCGCGCCATCGCGCGCCAGGCCGAAGCCGAGCGCGAGCGCCGCGCCAAAGTGATTCACGCGGAGGGCGAACTGCAGGCGTCCGAAAAACTGCTGCAGGCGGCGCAGACGCTGGCGAGCCAGTCCGAAGCGATGCAGCTTCGCTACCTGCAGACCCTGACCCAGATCGCGGGGGACAAGAGTTCGACCATTGTCTTTCCGCTGCCGATGGACGTGATCGGTCCCGTCATGGACGCGCTGCGCAAGCGCGGCCAGGGCTGATCAGCCGCCGGCGTTGATCTCCCCAGCGCGCCTCTCGGCAGGGCATCCAGCCCTGCCACGGCCGCCGCAAGGCTACATGTTCGGGTAGTTCGGGCCGCCGCCGCCTTCGGGCACGACCCAGTGAATATTCTGGGTCGGGTCCTTGATGTCGCAGGTCTTGCAGTGCACGCAATTCTGGGCGTTGATTTGCAGCTTCGGCTCGTTGCCCTCGCGGACGATTTCGTAAACGCCGGCCGGGCAGTAACGCTGCTCCGGCGCGTCGTAGAGCTCCAGATTCACGGCGACCGGAACGCTGGCATCCTTCAGCGTGAGATGGACCGGCTGGTCTTCCCGATGATTGGTGTTGGAGATGAATACCGAGGACAGGCGGTCGAAGGTGAGCTTGCCGTCCGGCTTGGGATAGTCGATAGGCTGCGCGTCGGTCTTTTTCGCCAGCGTCTCGTGATCGGCATGCCGGTGGTGCAGTGTCCACGGCGCCTTGCCGCGGAACAGGACCTGGTCGATGCCGACCATCAAGGTGCCGAGGTACAGCCCCTTCGACATCCACGGTTTGAAATTGCGCGCCTGGTGCAGTTCCTGGTAGAGCCATGAACGGCGAAAGGCCTCCGGATAGGCGGTGAGTTCGTCTTGTGCGCGATTCGCGGCCAGCGCATCGAACGCAGCCTCCGCCGCCAGCATGCCCGACTTGATCGCGCAGTGGCTGCCCTTGATGCGCGAGGCGTTGAGAAAACCGGCGTTGTCGCCGATCAGGCACCCGCCGGGAAACACCAGCTTGGGCAATGACTGCAGACCCCCGGCGGCCAGCGCACGCGCGCCGTATGCGATGCGCTTGCCGCCCTCGAAAAAGCCGCGGATCGCGGGATGGGTCTTGTAGCGCTGGAACTCTTCGTACGGGGAAAGGTAGGGATTGCGGTAGCCCAGCCCGACCACGAAACCCACCGCCACCTGGTTGTTGTCCATGTGGTAGAGGAACGAGCCGCCGTAGGTACCGGCATCGAGGGGCCAGCCGGCGGTGTGGACCACCAGCCCGGGACGGTGCTTCGCCGGGTCGATTTCCCAAAGCTCTTTCAGACCGATGCCGTACACCTGTGGATCGGTGCCCTCACGCAGGGAGTAACGAGCCTGCAGTTCCTTGCCGAGATGGCCGCGGCAGCCTTCGGCGAAAAACGTGTACTTCGCATGCAGCTCGATGCCGGGCTGATAGCCGTCGGTCTTTTCACCCGAGCGATCGAGCCCCATGTCGCCGGTGGCCACGCCACGCACTGCGCCACGCTCGTCGTACAACACTTCCGCGGCGGCAAAACCGGGAAAGATCTCGACCCCCATCGCCTCTGCCTGCTGGCCGAGCCAGCGGCAGAAATTGGCGAGACTGATGACATAGTTGCCATGGTTCTTGAAGCACGCCGGCAGCATCCAGGACGGCGTCGCCCACGCGCCTGACTTTCCGAGAAACAGGAACTGGTCTTCGCTTACCGGAGTGTTGAGGGGCGCGTCCAGCGCCTGCCAGTCGGGCAGCAGCTCTGCGAGCGCGCGCGGATCCATCACCGCGCCGGAGAGAATGTGCGCCCCGACCTCCGAGCCTTTCTCGATTACGCACACCGAGAGCTCCCGGCCGCGCTCTTCGGCGAGCTGCTTGAGCCGCACCGCCGCCGCAAGCCCGGCCGGGCCGGCGCCGACGATGACCACGTCGTACTGCATCGATTCGCGTTCTGACACGCTTGCCTCCCCCTTCTGTCGCGGCTGCTAGAATCGGCCGCCTTTGATAAACATGATAAACCGCCTGAAAGACGAGAAACGATCAACAGGAATGGAAGAGAAACGCAAACTCGTTCGCACCGACCGCCTCTCCATGCGCTGGGGCGAGATGGACGCCCTCGGGCACATGAACAACGTCGCCTACTTCCGATACTTCGAGCAGGCGCGCATTTCCTGGTTCGATAGCCTGGAGATCGATTACCGCCCCGGCTCGGAGGGGCCGATCCTCGGCACCATCTCGTGCAAGTACCTGCGGCCGGCGATCTACCCGCTGGAGCTGGAGGTCACCACTCTGGTGGGCAGGCCGGGACACAGCAGCTTCGTCATGTGGCACGAGATGTATAAGGCGGGCGAGCCGGCGGCGCGCTTCGCCGAGGCCGAGGCGGTGATGGTCTGGATCGACATCACGGAAGGACGCTCGCGGCCGATGCCCGACTGGCTGCGCGACGCGATTCAGCCCTGAGCGGAAAACACCCGGCCGCTCACGCCCACGCTGTCCGGCCCCATCAGATACAGGTACAGCGGCATCAGCGTCTCCGGCGCCGGAAGTTCGTCGGCTGCCTGGCCGGGATGCGAACGCGCGCGCGCGGGCGAGGCCACCGGCCCGGGCACCACGACATTGGCCCGCAGATGAGTGAACCGCGACCACTCGTCGGCCTGGATGCGGGCCAGCGTCTCCAGTGCGGACTTGGACACCGCATATGCGCCCCAGTAAGCTGCCGGACTGGCCGCGTGTGATTCCGATGTGAACACGACCGAGGCGTCGGGCGAGGTGCGCAGCAGCCGGGCGCAGGCCGGGGTCAGCGCAAACGGCGCAACCAGATTGACCCGCAGCGTGTGCAGCCATTCGTCGATGGTCTGATGCTCGAGCGCGGCGAGCCGTTCGAGATGTGCGGCGTTGTGCACGATTCCGTCGAGCCGCCCGAGCTGCGATTCGATCGCGTGGGCCAGATGGTCGAACTCGCGGCTGCCCGCGGTCATCAGGTCGAGCGGTACTGCGGCGGGCTCTGCATGGCCTTTCGCCGTAATCTCGTCGTACACCGCCTCCAGCGTGCGGGCGTGGCGTCCGTGCAGGACCACGGTCGCGCCATGCGCGGCGAAAGCGTGCGCACAGGCGCGGCCGATGCCGCGAGTCGAGCCGGTAACCAGGATTACCCGCCCGGCGAGCAGGTCCTGCGGTGGCGTGTAGTTCGTCGAATCAGTCATTGCGGGCGAGAATCATCCGTGCACAGCGAATACCGCTGCGCACCGCGGCTTCGAGCGTAGCCGGATAGTCGCTCTCGGTATAGTCGCCGGCGAGGAAGAGCCGTGGATTCGGTGTGCGGTTCGCCGGTCGCGGCAGACCGGGCGTGCAGGCGAACGTCGCGCGCTTCTCGCCAATGACCTGGTGCCAGAGTGGGGCGGGCAGTCCGAACCGGGCCTGCAGCTCCTGGTGTACCTGTGTGGCGAGGTCGTCGTGAGCCAGGTCCTCGTGCCCGCCGGACGAACTGATCACCACGCCGATCAGCCCCTTCTGGCCGCACAGGCGTCCACGGTCGAACGCCCACTGGGTCACGCCGCCGCTGAAGCCGATCATCGGCTCCGGCAGGGACACCGCCTGTGGGTATTGCAGGAACACCGAGTAGATCGGCCGGAAGCGGTAGCCCGCCACGGCCTCGCGTGCAGGCGTGAGCACCGGCAGCCCTGCCGCCAACGGGTCGAGCTGGTGCGGGCCGACTGCGAGTACGGCATGCGTAAAGCGTTGCGTGTCGGTTGCCTCGATGTCGATAAAGCCGTCGCCGGGCTCAAGCCGGCGTACGCGGTCGCCCAGGCGCAGCCGCCCGCCACGGGTCTCGACGAACCGGCCGGCCGGCTCGGGAAACAGCGCACTGAAGTCCGTTCGCGGCAGCAGCAGATCGCTGGCGTCGCGATCCCTGGTCAGGGTGTCGCGCAGCGCCGCCAGAAAGCACGCGGCAGAAGCCTCCGGCGGCCGGGTGTTCAGCGTTGAGACGCATAGCGGTTCCCACAGTCGCCGGATCAGGCCCTCGGGCTGCCCGTGGTTGTGCAGTAACGCCTCGACGCTGAGCCCGCTGTCGCAGCGAAAGCCACCGGCCTTCTGTGCGCGCATGAAGCCGACCGCCGCCGCCCGCTCGCGCAGCGACAGTCCGCGCGCCAGCAGCAGTGCCGCGGCGAGGTGCAGGGGCGCCGGCAGCCGCGGGGCATGCAGTCGGAAGTCCGGCTCCACCCGCAGACGCAGGGGCATACGCAGCAGCCCCGGCGGGGCACCAGGCGGCCGCACCAGATCGATCAGGCGCAATGCCTCGCGATAGGCGCCGACCAGGATGTGCAGGCCGTTGTCGAGGGCAACGCCGCCGATCTCGACGCGGCGGGCGCGTCCGCCGAGCATGCGCGCGGCCTCGTAGACGGTCACGCCGACACCGGCGGCAGCCAGTTCCACCGCCGCGGCCATGCCGGCCCAGCCCGCGCCGACGACGGCGACTCGCGGCGGCTGGCCGCTGCCGGCCGCGGTTGCGCGCAGCGGGTGCGGTGGGGTTTCCAGTGCGTGCGTCCGGCTCATGCCCGCAGCCAGGTTTTCCACGCAATCCAGAGTTTTCGGACGGGCGTGAGCGCGATGCGGCGGCTCAGCGTGCGGAAACCGTCGGCGCGGATCTCGGCGAGCAGCGTCCGGTAGATTGCCGCCATCACCAGTCCCGGCCGCTGGCTGCGCCGGTCGGCGGCCGGAAGGGCGGCGAAAGCGCGCTCGTAGAAGCTGTCGGCACGTTCGCACTGGAATTCGATCAGCTTCCGGAAGGCATCGGTTTCGCGCAGCCGCAGGATGTCCGCCTCGCCCACGCCGAACCGGTCCATCTCGTCGCGCGGCAGGTAAATGCGGCCGCGGCGCGCGTCTTCCCCCACGTCACGCACGATGTTGGTCAGCTGGAATGCCGTGCCGAGGTTCTCGGCATAGCGCAGCGTGGCGGGGTCCCGGTAGCCGAAGATTTCGGCCGCCATCAGCCCGACGACCCCGGCAACATGGAAGCAGTATCGCTGCAGCTCCTCGAAGTCCGCATATCGCTGCTGCACGAGGTCCATCTCCATGCCGTCGATCACCTGCTGGAAGCGGGACTGGGGCAGATCGAAGGCGGCGATCACCGGTTCGAGGGCGCGGGATACCGGATGGCTGGGCGTCCCGGCGAATAGCGCCGCGAGTTCGCTGCGCCACCAGGCAAGCTTGATGCGGGCGACGGATGCATCGGTGCATTCGTCGACCACATCGTCGACTTCCCGGCAAAACGCATACAGCGCGGTGATCGCGCGGCGGCGGACCGCGGGTAGAAACACGAAGCTGTAGTAAAAGCTGGAACCGCTTCCGGCGGCGCGTTGCTGGCAGTACTGATCTGGGGTCATCGATAGGCAAACAGGGCGCGGCACAGCATGTACGTCCAATCGGCGGGGCGCAAGACCGGGCGGTGGCTGAAGACGTCGCCTCCGCAGCGCTGCAGCTTGCGCAGGATGCGCTCGCCGCCGAGCACGATCATCCGGAGTTCCAGACCAATCCGCCCCGGCAGGGCGCGCGCGAGCGGTGCGCCCGCGTGAAGCATGCCGAGCGCTCGTTCGATCTGGAACAGCATGAAGGGCGTCCAGTTGCCGCCGGTGTCGCGCCCGGCAATCTGTGCGGGGCTCACGCCGAATTGCGCCATCTCGTCGGCCGGCAGGTAGATTCGCCCCTTCGCATGATCGATCTCGACATCCTGCAGAAAATTGATCAGCTGCAGGCTGGTGCAGATGTTATCGGCCATCGCCAGGTTGGGGGGCTCCGTGGCGCCGAACAGTTCGAGCAGCAGGCGTCCCACCGGATTGGCCGACCGCCGGCAATAGTCGAGCACCTCGGCGAAGTCGGCGTAGCGTCCTTTGGTGACGTCCTGGGCAAAAGCCGACAGCAGGTCCCGGAACAGCGGGAGCGAAAGGCGATGCGCCTGTATTACCGGCGCGAGGTCGGCGAATAACGCCAGCGCCGGGGGCCTGCCCGCGGCAATGGCGTCCAGCTCGCGCGCGTACTCTCCAAGACGCGACAGGCGTTCGCTGGCGGGCAGGTCGCCCTCGTCCGCGAAATCATCCGCGCTGCGCGCAAAGGCATAGATGAGTTCTACCGGTCGGCGCAGCCGCCGCGGCAGCAGGACCGAGGCGACGGGGAAGTTCTCGTAATGGTCGACGCCCATCGTCAGCGGGACGCAGTAAGTCTCAGGGTTACAACGAGTTACGAGCGGTCGGGCGGACCGGCACGAGGTCGCGCCGGTGGCGGGGAGAGGGGCGATTATATTAGAATGCGCACGTCGCGAAAGTGGCGGAATTGGTAGACGCACCAGATTTAGGTTCTGGCGCCGAAAGGCGTGAGAGTTCGAGTCTCTCCTTTCGCACCAGAGCGACATAAGCCGCTTTCCAAAGCGCGTCCAAAGCTCAAACTTCACTTCGAAAGCACACGTTTAGATGCAAGCCAGTCTCGAAACCATCAGCTCGCTCGAGCGCCGACTGTCGGTCACCCTTCCGCTTGAGGAGGTCAACGCCGAGGTGGAAACCCGGCTGCGGCGCCTGGCGCGGACGGCCAAGGTGCACGGGTTCCGTCCGGGCAAGGTTCCGTTGCGGATCGTGGAGCAGCAGTACGGCGGGCAGGTCCGCCAGGAGGTGCTCGGTGCCGCGGTTCAGAAAAGCTTCGGCGATGCCGTGCGCGAGAAAAATCTGCGCGTGGCGGGCTACCCGCAGATAGAGGTCAAGTCGGCCGACGACCAGGCCGGCCAGTTCGAGTACACGGCTACCTTCGAGGTCTACCCGGACGTCGGCATCGGCGACCTCGGGAAAGCGGTGATCGAGCGGCCGAGGGTCGACATCGGCGATGCCGAACTGGAACGTACCATCGACATCCTGCGCAAGCAGCGCACCGGGTACGAGCCGGTCGAGCGGGCCGCGCAGTCCGGAGACCAGGTGCGTCTTGACTACAGCGGCAGCATCGACGGCACCGCCTTCGAGGGCGGCAGCGGTCAAGGCGTGCAGGTCCAGCTGGGAGAGGGGCGTCTGCTGCCGGATTTCGAGACCAACGTTATCGGGCTGGGTGCCGGAGCATCCAAGACCTTCGACCTGAAGTTTCCGGACGACTATCACGGCAAGGAGGTGGCCGGAAAGCTGGCGCAGTTCACCGTGACGGTAACCGAGGTGAAGGCGCCCAGGCTGCCCGAGGTCGATGCGGAGTTTGCCCGCGCGCTCGGCGTCGAGAGCGGCGGTGTGGCGAAGATGCGCGAAGACGTCCGGGCCAACCTCGAACGCGAGGTAAAGCGCCGGGCGGAGGCCAGGGTCAAGGAACAGGTGATGAAGGCCCTGATCGATACCACCACGATCGAGTTGCCCAAGGCGCTCATCGAGCTGGAGGTGGAGCGCCTGGCACACAACATGCGACGAGACCTGGAGGCCCGGGGGCTGAAGACCGACAAGATTCCGCTGCCGGAGGAAGCGTTTCAGGACGAGGCCAAGCGGCGGGTACAGCTGGGGCTGATCGTGGCCGAGGTGGTGCGCAAGAACGGTCTGGAAGCCAAAACGGACCAGATCAAGCAGGTTATCGAGGAGTTCTCGCGCAGTTACGAGAAGCCGGACGAAGTCGTGCGCTGGTACTACCAGCAGCCCGAGCGGCTGCGCGAGGTGGAGTCGATGGTCCTGGAGGACAACGTGGTCCAGTGGGTGCTCGGGCAGGCCAGGGTCGAGGAGAAGGTCGTGCCGTTCGAGGAGCTGATGGGAGAGGGCAAATGAACTGGATGAACGGGCGGCAGATCGAGCCCCAGGGTCTTGGGCTTGTTCCCATGGTCATCGAGCAAAGCGGCCGGGGCGAGCGCGCCTACGATATCTATTCCCGCCTGCTGAAAGAGCGGGTGGTATTCCTAGTCGGGCCGGTCAACGAGGTGAGCGCAAACCTGATCGTGGCCCAGCTGCTGTTCCTGGAGTCGGAAAACCCCGAAAAAGACATCGCCTTCTATATCAATTCGCCCGGCGGCTCGGTCTCGGCCGGGCTGGCGATCTACGACACCATGCAGTTCATCAAGCCGGATGTCAGCACCCTTTGCGTCGGCCAGGCGGCCAGCATGGGGGCTTTTCTGCTCGCGGCCGGCGCCAAGGGCAAGCGCTTTGCGCTGCCCAATTCGCGGATGATGATTCACCAGCCGATGGGCGGCTTCCAGGGGCAGGCCTCGGATATCGAGATCCACGCCCGGGAAATCCTCTACCTGCGCACGCGCCTCAACGACCTGCTGGCAAAGCACACCGGGCAGGACGTGAAGCGCATCGAGCGCGATACCGACCGCGACAATTTCATGAGTGGCGAAGAGGCGGTAAAGTACGGGCTGATCGACAAGGTTCTGGTCAACCGGGTGGAGGCAGGGGCGGTACCCGAGCCGGTGCCCGGGTGACGCCCGGGCGGCGCCCCGGAGGCTTGGGTGTCGGAACTTCCGCAAACTGGCATGTCTCAACTGGGAGTGTTTGAAATCTGATGGCATCCATGTCCGACAAGTCTGGTGGCGAGAAGCTCTTGTACTGCTCCTTCTGCGGCAAGAGCCAGCACGAGGTGCGCAAGCTGATCGCGGGCCCCTCGGTGTTCATCTGCGACGAGTGCATCGAGCTCTGCAATGACATCATCCGCGAGGAAAGCCACGCCGAGACCCCGGGCAAGGGCGCGAAGTCGGATCTCCCGGTGCCGCACGAAATCCGTGACATCCTGGATTCCTATGTGATCGGCCAGGATGTCGCAAAGAAAATCCTCTCGGTGGCCGTCTACAACCATTACAAGCGGCTGAAAACCGGGCAGAAGAAAGACGACGTCGAACTCGCCAAGTCCAACATTCTGCTGATCGGGCCCACGGGCTCGGGCAAGACGCTCCTCGCGCAGACGCTGGCAAGGCTTCTCAACGTGCCGTTCGTAATGGCCGATGCGACGACGCTTACCGAGGCGGGGTACGTCGGCGAGGACGTAGAGAACATCATTCAGAAGCTGCTTCAGAAGTGCGACTACGACGTCGAGAAGGCGCAGCGCGGCATCGTCTACATCGACGAGATCGACAAGATCTCGCGCAAGTCCGACAACCCGTCGATCACGCGCGACGTGTCGGGCGAAGGCGTGCAGCAGGCGCTGCTGAAGCTCATCGAGGGAACCATCGCCTCGGTCCCGCCACAGGGCGGCCGCAAGCACCCGAACCAGGAGTTCGTTCAGGTCGACACCACCAACATCCTGTTTATCTGCGGCGGCGCCTTCGACGGCCTCGACAAGATCATCCGCCAGCGGTCGGACAAGAGCGGAATCGGCTTTGCCGCGGAAGTGCGCAGCAAGGACAACCGCAAGGACATCGGCCGCGTGCTGCGCGAGGTGGAGCCGGAGGACCTCATCAAGTACGGCCTGATTCCCGAATTCGTCGGACGCCTCCCGGTGGTCGCCACGCTTGACGAGCTGGACGAGGCCGCCCTGATCGAGATTCTGACCGAGCCTAAGAACGCCTTGCTCAAGCAGTACACGCGGATGTTCGCCATGGAAGGTGTCGATCTGGAGATCAGGCCGGAGGCGCTGCGGGCGGTGTCGCACAAGGCGCTGGCGCGCAAGACCGGCGCGCGCGGGCTGCGCTCGATCCTCGAGCATGTCCTGCTGGACATCATGTACGACCTTCCCTCGATGAACAACGTGGAGAAGGTGGTGGTGGACGAGGGGATGATCACCGGGGATGCAAAGCCGATTCTCATCTACTCCGATCAGCCGCGGGTGGCGGGATCGGGCTGACACAACGTGCGGTTGAATCGCGCGAAAACGCCCCAATCTACTGAGCCGCTGCCCATCGTTACAGGTAACCAATGACCGATATCATTCAACCCACCGAGAACGCCGTCACCTATCCGCTGCTGCCTCTGCGCGATGTGGTGGTGTTCCCGCACATGGTCATCCCGCTGTTCGTCGGCCGGCCGAAATCGATCAAGGCGCTGGAGACCGCGATGGAGGCCGGCAAGCACATTCTGCTGGTCGCGCAGAAGTCGGCAGCGAAGGACGAGCCGGGGCCGGAGGACCTGTACGACATTGGCAGCGTCGCCAATATCCTGCAAATGCTCAAGCTGCCGGACGGCACCGTCAAGGTTCTGGTCGAGGGTGTGCAGCGCGCCAGCGTCCTCTCGGTTTCCGACGAGAAGACGCATTTCACGGCTACCGCGGTCAATGTCGCCTCCGACGCGAGCGAGACGACCGAGGTCGAGGCGATGCGCCGGGCGATGCTTTCGCAGTTCGACCAGTACGTGAAGCTCAACAAGAAGATTCCGCCGGAGATTCTGACGTCCCTGTCCGGCATCGACGAGCCCGGCCGCCTCGCCGACACCGTCGCCGCGCACTTGCCGCTCAAGCTCGAGCAGAAGCAGGCCGTGCTCGAGATGTTCGGCGTCAAGCGGCGCATGGAGCACCTGCTCTCGCTGCTGGAAGCCGAGCTGGACATTCTGCAGGTCGAGCGCCGCATCCGCGGACGCGTCAAGCGTCAGATGGAGAAGAGCCAGCGCGAGTACTATCTGAATGAGCAGGTGAAAGCCATCCAGAAGGAACTCGGCGACCTCGAGGAAGGCGCCGACCTCGACGAGATGGAAAAGCGCATCAAGACCGCGCACATGCCCAAGGAGGCGCGCGTCAAGGCCGAATCGGAGCTCAAGAAGCTGCGCCTGATGTCACCGATGTCGGCGGAGGCAACGGTGGTGCGCAACTACATCGAAACGCTGGTTGGGCTGCCGTGGAAGAAGAAGAGCAAGATCAGCGGCGATCTCACCAAGGCCGAGACCATTCTGGACGCAGACCACTACGGGCTGGAAAAGGTCAAGGAACGCATCGTCGAGTACCTCGCGGTCCAGCAGCGGGTAGACAAGCTAAAGGCGCCGATACTGTGCCTGGTGGGGCCGCCCGGCGTCGGCAAGACTTCGCTGGGACAGTCGATCGCGCGCTCGACCAACCGCAAGTTCGTGCGCATGTCGCTGGGCGGCGTGCGCGACGAATCCGAGATCCGGGGGCACCGGCGCACCTACATCGGGTCGATGCCGGGCAAGATCCTGCAGAACATGTCCAAGGTCGGGGTGCGCAATCCGCTCTTCCTGCTCGACGAGGTCGACAAGATGGGCATGGATTTTCGCGGGGACCCGGCTTCCGCCCTGCTGGAGGTGCTCGATCCGGAGCAGAACGACAAGTTCGTCGACCATTACGTGGAGGTGGAGTACGACCTGTCCGACGTGATGTTCGTGGCTACGGCCAACACGATGAACATCCCGGCGCCGCTGCTCGACAGGATGGAGGTCATCCGGCTGTCGGGCTATACGGAAGACGAGAAGGTCAACATTGCGATGCGTTATCTGCTCCCCAAGCAGATGAAGAACAACGGCGTCAAAGATTCGGAGCTGGTGGTGTCGGAAAGCGCGGTGCGCGACATCATCCGCTACTACACCCGCGAGGCCGGCGTTCGCAGCCTTGAGCGCGAGATCTCGAAGATCTGCCGCAAGGTCGTGAAGTCCCTGCTGGTGAAGAAGCGCGAGCAGAAGGTAACCGTCAGCGCGCGCAACCTGGACAAGTACCTGGGCGTGCGGCGCTACGTATATGGCATCGCCGAGAAGACCAACCAGATTGGGCAGGTAACGGGGCTGGCGTGGACTGAGGTGGGCGGAGAGCTGCTTACGGTAGAGGCCGCGGCGATGCCAGGCAAAGGCAACATACTGAGAACCGGTTCGCTCGGCGACGTGATGAAGGAGTCGGTGGAAGCCGCGCGTTCGGTGGTGAGGGCGCGGGCGGCCAAGCTCGGCGTCCACAATGACGCGTTCGAGAAGAAGGACATCCACGTACACGTTCCGGAAGGCGCGACGCCCAAGGACGGCCCGTCGGCGGGCATCGCCATGACGACGGCCCTTGTATCGGCGCTGACCGGCATCCCGGTGCGCGCCGACGTGGCGATGACCGGGGAGATTACGCTGCGCGGCGAAGTGCTGGCGATCGGCGGGTTGAAGGAAAAGCTGCTCGCGGCGCATCGCGGCGGTATCAAGACGGTGCTGATCCCTGAGGAGAACGTGAAGGATCTCGCCGAGATTCCGGACAACATCAAGAACCGGCTGGACATCGTGCCGGTCAAGTGGATCGACCAGGTGCTGGAGCTGGCGCTCGAACGCCACCCCGAAGCGTTGCCCGATGCGGAAGACGTGGCGATTCCGTCGATGGACGCACCGCAACCCGCCAGCGCGATCAAGCACTGATCTGTGTTGCGGTTCCACACGGCAGCGCTCAGGCGCTGCCGTTTTCATTCCGGCAGGCCATGCGTTTGCTTGACCCCCGAAAACCGGCTTGTTATAAAAGCCGGCGGCGCATTCGACAAATTCAAACAGCGCCGCCTCGCCTCGCCTCAAGCCTCCCGTAAACGACATAACGAAAGGGGACCCACGTGAACAAGGCTGAACTCATCGAAAGCATCGCGAAATCGGCGGACATTTCCAAGGCGGCGGCCGAAAGGGCGCTTGACAGTGCGGTTGCGGCGATCCGGCAATCGCTGAAGAAGGGCAGCATGGTGACGTTGGTGGGGTTCGGCACTTTCTACGTGGGCAGGCGGGCGGCCCGAAGCGGGCGCAATCCGCGAACCGGCGCATCGATCAAGATCAAGGCGGCGAGGGTGCCGAAGTTCCGACCTGGCAAAGCATTGAAGGATGCAGTAAACTAGCGCGCTTTCTTTGGGAACCACCCTCCGGCCGTGGACGGCCGGGGCGGGCCCCGTGGGGCATGAGGGGGTGCTTAGCTCAGTGGTAGAGCGTCGCCCTTACAAGGCGAATGTCGGGAGTTCGACCCTCTCAGCACCCACCAGATTGTTCGGTTTATGGAGTGGTAGTTCAGTCGGTTAGAATACCGGCCTGTCACGCCGGGGGTCGCGGGTTCGAGTCCCGTCCACTCCGCCAGACCCGGAAAAGGCGAACGCGAGTTCGCCTTTTTTGTTTATCGGGCAGCGTCGTGCGCTGCCGGCATTCCAGCGGATTGAGCCATGTTCGATTTTGTCACCAGCAACAAGCGCGTCGTTCAGGTCGTGCTTGCGATCATCATCCTGCCGTTTGCGTTCTTCGGAATCGATTTCTATTTCCGCGGTGGAGATGAATCGAACCGGGTTGCGTGGATCGGCGACTCCGCGATCGGCGAGCAGGAGTTCTCGCGGGCGCTGCGCGCCGCCCAGGACAACCTGCGCGAGCAAACGCGCAATAACCCGCAACTGGCTGCCTACCTTGCTTCGCCGGAGTTCAAGAAGTCCGTGCTCGACGACGTGATCCAGCGGCGACTGCTGCTGGGCTATGCCGCGCAGATGGGCATGAGCGTCGCGGACTCCGAACTGCAGCGCGTTATTGCCGACATTGCCGCATTCCACGACGAACAGGGGCGGTTTTCTCCATCACGCTACGACCAGCTGCTGCGCGCCCAGGGTCTCACGCCCGCGGCATTCGAGAACCAGATGCGCCAGGAGATTCTGCTGGGGCGTCTGCAGGCGGTTTTCTCCGGCAGCGCGCTGGTGCCTGGCGAGGTCGCGGGCAGGCTGCATCGCATCCGCGAGCAGGAGCGTACGCTGAGCCAGCGGGTGTTCACGCCCGCCGAGTATCGCTCTGCGGTGAAGGTATCGCCTGAGGAAGCGCGCAAGTTCTACGATGAAAACCAGGCCCAGTTCCAGATACCGGAGCGGGTGCGCCTCGAGTTCGTGCTGCTCACGCCGGAGGCGGCGGCGCAGAACGTGAACGTCACCGACGAGCAGCTGCGCGAGCTGTATCAGCAGAAGATTACGGATTACCAGACGCCGGAAGAACGGCGCGCGAGCCACATTCTCATCCCCGTGTCGCGCGACGCCAGCGAAGAAGAGCGCAAGAAGCAGCGCGCCCTGGCCGAGGACATTCGCGGTCAGCTCGCAGAGTCGCCCGGGCGCTTTGCGGCGCTCGCGAAAAAGCATTCCCAGGACCCCGGCTCGGCGGAGCGGGGCGGCGATCTCGGATTCGTCCAGCGCGGATTCATGGTGAAGGAGTTCGAGGACGCGGTTTTCTCGATGAAGCCGGGCGAGATCAGCCAGCCGGTGCTCACACAGTACGGGTTTCACATCATCCGTCTGGACGAGATCAAACCTGTGAAGACCACGCCGTTCGAGCAGGTAAGGGCGGATCTGCTGGACGAAGCGCGCAAGGCGCAGGTGCAGCGCGCGTATGGCGAGGCGGCGCAGGTTTTCGGCGACATGGTCTACTCCGAATACGACAGCCTGAAACCGGTCGCCGAAGCGCTGAAGCTGACGATCCAGAAGAGCGACTGGGTGTCCAAGGCGGGCGGAGCGAGCAATCCGCTGCTGAACAACGAAAAGCTGTTCAATGCGATTTTTGCGCCGGAGGCGATCGACGAGCGCCGTAACACCGAGGCGATCGAAGTGCAGCCCAATATGCTGCTGTCCGCCCGAGTGATCGAGCATGCGCCGCCGACCGCGCTGCCGTTCGAGGACGTATCGGGCGACATCGTCGAGCATCTTGCGCAGCAGAAAGCCGCGGAAAAGGCGGCAGAGGCGGGGCGCGCCGCGCTGGAACGGTTGAAGAAAGGCGAGAAGCTCGATCTTAAGTGGTCGGGGCCGCAGTCGGTGACGCTGCAGCGCCGTCAGGGGCTGCACCCGGAGGCGGCGCAGGCGGTGTTCAGCGCGCCGGTCGACGCGCTGCCGGCATATGTCGGGGCGCCGGTGGCTGATGGGCGCTATGTCATCTACCGCATTTCAGACGTACGCAACGTTGAAAACCTGGCAGCCGAGCGCGTCAGTGCGACCGCAGGGCAGATCGCCCAGCTGGCTGGTCAGGCCCAGTTCGCGAATCTGGTGGAGAGCCTGCGCCGCGACGCCGAGGTCCGGATCAACGATCGGCTGCTGGAGGGTGCTCAGCCCTGAGCGCCGGTTGAGCGTATGCCGATCCGATGGCGCGCGCCCGGCGGCCGACCTACTCGATCAGTGACAGGCCGGTGATGTTGAAGCCGGCATCGACGTAGGTGGTCTCGCCGGTAATGCCGCTCGCCAGATCGGAGAGCAGAAAGGCGGCGACGTTGCCCACTTCGTCAATGGTCACGTTGCGTCGCAGGGGCGAAGTTTTTTCGGTGAACGACAGCAGTTTGCCGAAGCTCCCGATGCCGGCCGCGGCCAGGGTCTTGATCGGTCCCGCCGAGATCGCATTCACCCGAATGCCTCGCGGTCCCATGCTGTGGGCAAGGTAGCGCACGTTGGCCTCCAGGCTCGCCTTGGCCAGTCCCATGACGTTGTAGCTGGGAAACGTTCGCTCTGCGCCGAGATAGGTCAGCGTGAGCACCGCGGCGTTACGTCCCTGCATCATCGCGGCGCCTGCCTTCGCGAGCGCGCCCAGGCTGTACGAACTCACTTCATGCGCGATTCGGAATGCCTCGCGCTCGACGCTGTCGAGATAGTCGCCGGCGAGCGCTTCTCTCGGCGCAAAGGCGATCGAGTGCACCAGCCCGTCCAGGCCGTCCCAGTGCTTGCCCAGCTCCGCAAACAGCCCGGTGATCTGCTCGTCGCTGGACACATCGCAGGGGTAGACCATAGTGCTGCCGAGTTCCCCGGCCAGCTCGACGACGCGATCGCGCAGCTTCTCGCCAGCGTAGCTGAAGGCGAGTTGCGCGCCTTCACGTTTCGCCGCCTTGGCGATGCCATAGGCAATCGAGCGATTGCTGAGCAGGCCCGTGATCAGGATCTTCTTGTCCTGGAGAAACCCCATGGCGACTCCTTGCAGTCAAAGCGCGATTATAGCCAAGCCCAAGCCATGGACCCGCGGGCAACCGCGGCCGGGGCCCGCAGCGATTCGGCTAAACTGGGTGCGCCATGCGCGCACTCGACACGTTTCTGCTGATCGCCGCGGCCGCGCTGGCGGGCTGCCAGGGTCCCTGGAACAATCCGTATCCCGCAGAGGAACGCGGGCGCAACATCCTGTACAGCGCGTTCAGCGAGCAGCCCAAGCACCTCGACCCGGTCCAGTCGTATTTCGAGAACGAGATCCAGTTCACCGCGCAGATCTACATGCCGCCGCTGCAGTATCACTATCTGAAGCGGCCGTACGAACTGGTGCCGTTTGCCGCCGATCGCCTGCCGACGGCCACTTACTACGATGCCGGCGGGCGCGTGCTGCCGCAGGACGTGCCCGCGGCGCGCGTTGCCCGCACCGTCTACCGCGTCACCATCCGTCCCGGCATCTACTATCAGCCGCATCCGGCGTTTGCCACGAAGGCCGACGGTACGTCGCGTTACATCGGCGTTCCCGCGCAGGCGCTTTCGCGCTATCGCAGCCTCGGCGAGTTCGAGCACACCGGCACCCGCGAGCTGCGGGCGGCCGACTTTGCCTACCAGATCAAGCGGCTCGCGCATCCCTGGCTGCACTCGCCGATCTACGGCCTGATGAGCGGCTACATCGTGGGGTTGAAGGGCTATGCTGAAAAGCTGCGCGAGGCTGCCGCAGATGCGCCACGCAATGCCTATCTCGACCTGGATCGGTTCGAGATCGACGGCGTCACGGTTACCGGCCCGTACAGCTTCGAGATCACCATCGAGGGCAAGTACCCGCAGTTCGTGTACTGGCTGGCGATGCCGTTTTTCTCTCCGGTGCCGCACGAAGCGGAGCGCTTCTATCGCCAGCCTGGCATGCAGGCGAACATCTCGCTCGACTGGTACCCGGTCGGTACCGGGCCGTACATGATGACGGTGAACAACCCCAACCGCAGCATCGTGCTGGAGCGCAATCCGAACTTCGCGGGGGAGCCCTACCCGGACGAGGGAGAACCCGGCGACCGCGAGGCGGGGTTGCTGGACGACGCCGGGCGCATGATGCCCTTCGTCGACAAGGCGGTGTACAGCCTCGAGCGCGAGAGCATCCCGTACTGGAACAAGTTTCTCCAGGGCTACTACGATGCCTCCGGCATCAGTTCGGACAGCTTCGATCAGACCGTGTCGGTCAGCGCCACCGGCGACGTGCAGCTCAGCGAGGATATGAGCCGGCGCGGCATTCAGCTGCAGACCTCGGTTTCGGCCTCCACGATCTACATGGGCTTCAATATGCTCGATCCGGTGATCGGCGGCCTGGACGAGCGCGGGCGCAAGCTGCGACAGGCGATTTCGATCGCCGTCGACATGGAGGAGCTGGTGTCGATCTTCCGCAACGGCCGCGGCATCGCGGCGCAGGGACCGCTGCCCCCGGGCATCTTCGGCCACCGCGATGGCGAGGCCGGCGTCAATCGGCAGGTCTACGACTGGATTGACGGGCGTGCGGTGCGCAAGCCGGTGCAGGAGGCAAAGGCGCTTCTCGCGCAGGCCGGCTATCCGGACGGCATCGATGCGGCCACCGGAAAACCGCTGGTGGTCTACCTGGACACCGCGATGGTCGGACCGGAAGGCAAGTCGCGCGCCGACTGGTTCACCAAGCAGCTGCGCAAGATCAATCTGCAGCTGGTGGTGCGAAGCACCGACCTCAATCGTTTTCAGGAAAAGCTCAGGAACGGCACCGCCCAGATCTACGTCCTCGGCTGGAATGCGGATTACCCCGACCCGGAGAACTTCATGTTCCTCCTGCATGGCCCGCAATCGCGTGCGCACGGCAGCGGAGAGAACGCGTCCAACTATGCCAATCCGGAGTTCGACGCCCTGTTCGAGCGCATGCGCAACATGGAGAACGGTCCCGAGCGCCTGGCCATCATCGATCGGATGAATGCCATCCTGCACCGCGACGCGCCCTGGTCGTTCGGCTTCCATCCCGCAGACTACACGCTGACGCACGCCTGGGTGCATAACCGCAAGCCGAACAAGATGGCCAATAACGGCCTGAAGTACCAGCGCATCGATCCGGCGCTGCGCGAGCAACGGCGCGCGGAGTGCAACCCGCCGGTGCCCGGGCCGCTGCTTCTGGCGGCCCCCCCGGTGGCAATCGCAATGCACCCGGCGCCGGTGACCTGGCGCCGGCGCGAGCGAGCCTCGGCCCTGCCGGCCCGGGGCTGACCATGTTCGGCTACCTGATCCGCCGCGTGCTGTATGCCGTGCCGATCCTGGTCGGCGTGAACGTCATCACCTTTGCGCTGTTTTTCTTCGTCAACAGCCCGGACGACATGGCGCGCCTGGCGCTCGGCGGAAAGCATGTCACCGCTGAAGCCGTCGAGAAGTGGAAAGCCGACAAGGGCTATGACCGGCCGCTGATCTTCAACGCGGCGCGCGAAGGCATGGCTCAGGTCACCGACACGGTGTTCTTCCAGAAGTCGGCGCGCATGTTCGTATTCGACTTCGGCAGAGGCGACGACGGGCGGGATATCGGCTACGAAATTCGAACCCGCATGTGGCCGAGCCTCGCCATCGCGGTACCGACCTTTCTGGTCGGGCTCGCCTGCTACATCAGCTTCGCGCTGCTGCTCGCGCTGTTCCGGGCCACCTATCTTGATCTCGCAGGCGTGATCCTGTGCGTGACCGCGATGTCGATTTCGAGCCTTTTCTACATCATCGGCGGGCAGTACCTGGTGAGCAAGCTCTGGAACCTGGTGCCGATCTCCGGCTACGACACCGGACTCGACGCCTGGAAGTTCCTGGTGCTTCCGGTGCTGATTGGAGTCGTGGGCGGCGTGGGGGCTTCGACGCGCTGGTACCGCACTATTTTCATCGAAGAAATGCACAAGGACTATGTGCGCACCGCGCGCGCCAAAGGGCTGCCCGAGAGCCGCGTGCTGTTCGGGCATGTGCTGCGCAACGCCCTGATTCCGGTCCTGACCGGCGTGGTGGTGGTGATTCCGGCCCTCTTTCTGGGCAGCCTCATCATGGAATCGTTTTTCGCGATTCCGGGACTCGGCAGCTACACGATCGAGGCGATCAACAACCAGGACTATGGGGTTGTTCGGGCGATGGTGTTTCTGGGCTCGTTCCTGTACATCGTCGGCCTGGTTCTGACCGACGTCTCCTACACGCTGGTCGATCCGCGGGTGCGCTTCGAATGATGGCGTTCAAGCCGGTGATCCTCTGGACCGACGCGCTGCTGTTTCTGCTCGTGGCGGCGCTGCTGGCCGTTGCCTGGCATGTCGGCCGGCACGAGCATCTGCGCGCGCCCTGGCGAAAGGTTGCCGAAAGCCGCACCGGAATGTCGGCCGCTGTTCTGCTTGCGCTGTTTGTCGCGATTGGCCTGCTCGATTCGCTGCACTACCGGCCCAGGCTGGCGAGCGACGGCGGTACGAAGGTGTACGCGGTCGAGACCCGCAGCGTGTTCGATCTGCTCGTCGGGCCCCTGCGTACCCAGGTCGAGAAGACCTACTCGGCGCCGCTCGCGACACATCTGTTCTCCAAGGAGACCGTGGACCTGCCCGGTGGCGGACAGGCGAGGCTCTACCCGCGGCTTGCCTACGGCGGCGCGCACCTCGAAGACCCGCAGCGCGATCGGGCGGCAGACCTGGCGCGGCGCACGCTCGCCGGGCTGGGCATCGCGGCGCTGGCCTGGAACCTGTTGCTCGCCGGCGTCACCGCCTGGCAGGCTCGCCGCCGTGACGAGACTTTCGGCCGCACCTGGCGCGCGCTCTGGGCGGGCGAAACGCGGTTGCCCTGGCGCGAGATGCTGATCACCGCCGGCGTCGTGCTCGCCGTGGCCGGGCCGGTGATGGCGGTGGCGGGACACTACCATGTGCTGGGCACCGACAAGGTCGGCCAGGACGTTCTCTACCTGTCGCTGAAGAGCATCCGCACCGGTCTGGTGATCGCCACGCTGGCAACACTGGTGATGCTGCCCTTTGCGCTGCTGCTCGGCATAACCGCCGGCTATTTCCGCGGCTGGGTGGACGATGTCGTTCAGTATGTCTACACCACGCTGAACTCGATACCGGCGGTGCTGCTGATAGCGGCCGCCGTGCTGATGACCCAGGCCTACATGGGGCTGCATCCCGAGCTGTTCGATACCGTCCAGCAGCGCCAGGACATGCGGCTGCTGTTCCTGTGCCTGATCCTGGGGGTGACCAGCTGGACCGGGCTGTGCCGCCTGCTGCGTGGCGAGACGCTGAAGCTGCGCGAGCTCGAATATGTGCAGGCGGCGCAGGCATTCGGCGTGCGCAGCGCGCGCATTCTCACGCGCCACATCCTGCCCAATGTCATGCACATCGTGCTGATCGCGGTGGTGATGGATTTCTCGGCCCTGGTGCTGGCCGAGGCGGTGCTGTCCTATGTCGGCGTAGGCGTCGACCCGACCATGATCAGCTTCGGCACCATGATCAATGCCGCGCGCCTGGAAATGGCGCGCGAACCGATGGTGTGGTGGTCGCTGGCGTCGGCGTTCGGGTTCATGCTGCTGTTGGTGCTGTCGGCCAACCTGTTCGCCGACGCGGTGCGCGACGCTTTTGACCCGCGCCTGACCACGCGCAGCACGACCCGGGTGCTGTTCGCGCGGCTGGCCGCGCGGGGCCGGACATGAGCGCGCCGCTGCTGGACATACGCGACCTGCGCACCTGGCTCGCCAGCGGCGACACCGTGGTGCACGCGGTGGACGGACTCAGCCTGTCGATCGCGCGCGGCGAGACATACGCGCTGCTCGGCGAGTCCGGTTGCGGCAAATCGATGACCGCACTGTCGATTGCGCGGCTGCTGCCGGATGCCGGCCGGGTGGTGGCGGGCAGCGTGCGCCTGGACGGTGAGGATCTGCTGCAATTACCCGAAGCCCGCATGCGCGAGGTACGCGGCGGCCGGATTGGCATGATCTTCCAGGAGCCCGGTTCGAGCCTGAATCCGGTGCTGAGCGTCGGCGCCCAGATCCGCGAGGTGCTGGCGCAGCACGCCGGTCTGCGCGGCGCGGCGGCCCAGGCGCGGGCCCTGCAGCTGCTGGACGCGGTCGGCATCCCGGACGCGAAGCGACGCGCTGAGGAGTTTCCCTTCCAGCTCTCGGGCGGCCTCAAGCAGCGCGCGATGATCGCCATCGCGCTTGCCTGCGAGCCCGACCTGCTGATTGCCGACGAGCCGACCACCGCGCTCGACGTGACGATCCAGGCGCAGGTGCTGGAGCTGCTGCGTGCCCTGCAGGCGCGCCTGTCGACGTCGCTGCTGCTGATTACGCACGACCTCGGCGTTGTGGCCGAAATGGCGCACCGCGTGGGCGTAATGTACGCCGGCGAAATTGTCGAAGAGGCGCCGCGCGAGCGTTTCTTCGCGAACCCGGCGCATCCTTACTCGAAGAAGCTGTTTGCCTCGCTGCCGGGCAGGGGCCAACGGGGCCGGCCCCTCGCGGTAATGCGCGGCGGCGTGCCGCCGCTCACCCGGGAGTTCACAGGCTGCCGCTTTGCGGAGCGGTGTGACCACGCCTGGGATCTCTGCCGCCGCGTCGAGCCGGCGTGGAGCAATCTGCAGCAGGGGCAGCGCGTGCGTTGCCATCTTTATGCCGGGGTGGCGGCGCTGCCCGAACCGACGGCCGGTGCGGCCGCGGCCGCTGATCAGACTGTGGCTACCGGCACGCCAGCCGCGCCGCTGCTGACGGTGGAATCGCTCAAAGTGCATTTCCCGATTCGTCGCGGCATTCTGAAGCGCACTGTCGGATGGGTGAAGGCGGTGGATGGCGTGTCGCTGCAGATTCCTGCCGGGCGCACGCTCGCCCTGGTCGGCGAATCGGGCTGCGGCAAGACCACGGCGGGGCGGGGGATTCTGCGCCTGCTGCGCCCGGACGGCGGGCGGGTGCTGTTCGACGGCGTCGATCTCGCCCAGCTGGACCGCGCCCGGTTGCGGCGGCGGCGCAAGGATATCCAGATCATCTTCCAGGACCCGTACGCTTCGCTCAATCCGCGCATGCGGGTGGTCGACATCGTGCTGGAAGGCATGTCTGCGCTGACCGCGGTGCCGCGTGCGCAGGCGCAGGCGCGTGTCGACGTGCTGCTGGAGCAGGTCGGGCTCTCACCCGAAATGAAGCATCGTTATCCGCACGAATTCTCCGGGGGTCAGCGCACGCGCATCGCCATCGCCCGGGCGCTCGCGGTGGAGCCGGAGCTGATCGTGTGCGACGAGCCAACCAGCGCGCTGGATGTATCCGTGCAGGCCCAGATACTGAATCTGCTGGTGTCGCTGCAGGCGCGCTTTGGCATCGCCTATCTGTTCATTACTCACAACATGTCGGTGGTCGAGTATCTCGCGCACGAGGTGGCGGTGATGTATCTGGGCCGCATCGTCGAGCGCGGCCTGGTGACGGAGGTGCTGCGCGAGCCGAAGCATCCCTACACCCGTGCGCTGCTGTCGGCCGTGCCGACCCTCGATTCGGGCGCGAGAAGAGAAGTCATCAGGCTGCAGGGAGAGCTGCCATCGCCTGCGGCGCCGCGG
>CALJLA010000157.1 GCA_937983055.1 uncultured Pseudomonadota bacterium | reverse complement strand
ACGAGCGCGATTTCTGCCTCGGGCCGACCCACGAAGAGGTGATCACCGACATCGTCCGCCGCGACGTGCGCAGCTACCGCCAGCTGCCGCTGAACCTCTACCAGATCCAGACCAAGTTCCGCGACGAGATCCGCCCGCGCTTCGGCGTGATGCGCGCGCGCGAATTCGTGATGAAGGACGCGTATTCGTTCCACGTCGACTACGCTGATCTCGAGCGCGAGTACCGCAACATGTACGAGGCCTACCAGCGCATCTTCGAGCGCCTCGGCCTGCGCTTCCGGGCGGTGGCCGCCGACACCGGGGCGATCGGCGGCACCGGCTCGCACGAGTTCCATGTGCTCGCCGACTCGGGCGAGGACGCGATCGCCTTCAGCCGGGATTCGGACTACGCCGCCAACGTCGAGCTGGCAGAGGCGGTGGCGCCCGCCGGCGCGCGCAAGGCCGCCTCGCAGCCGATGGCAAAGGTTCCCACCCCCGGCAAGACCACCAGCGAGCGAGTGACGGGGTTGCCCCGGCTGCCCCTCGCGCAGACGGTGAAGGCGCTGGCGGTGATGCACGAGGACGAGATGTTCATGCTGCTGGTGCGCGGCGATCACCAGTTGAACGAAGTGAAGACGGCAAAGATTCCCGGCCTCGACCCCTTCCGCTTCGCCACCGACCAGGAAATCGAGTCGCGCATCGGCTGCCGCCCCGGCTACATCGGCCCGGTCGGGCTGCCCGGGGGCATCCGGGTGATCGCCGACCGCAGCGTCGCCGCGATGGCGGATTTCGTCTGCGGTGCCAACGAGGCGGGCTATCACCTCACCGGCGTGAACTTCGGGCGCGACCTGCCCGAGCCCTCGCACGTCGCCGACATCCGCAACGTGGTGGCCGGCGACCCGAGCCCGGACGGCAAGGGCCGGCTCGAGCTGTGCCGCGGCATCGAGGTCGGGCATATCTTCCAGCTGCGCAGCAAGTACGCCGAGGCGATGAAGGCGACCTTCCTGGACGAGGCCGGACAGACCCGCACCATGGAGATGGGCTGTTACGGCATCGGCGTGTCGCGCATCGTCGCCGCCGCCATCGAGCAGGGCTTCGACGAGCGCGGCATCGTCTGGCCGCTGCCGATGGCGCCGTTCGAGGTGGCGATCGCGCCAATCGGCTACGACCGCAACGAGGCGGTGCGCGAGGCGGCCGACCTGCTGCACGACGAGCTGGCCGCCGCCGGCATCGACGTGCTGATCGACGACCGCGGCGAGCGGCCGGGCGTGATGTT
The DNA here is from genome assembly GCA_937983055.1 of uncultured Pseudomonadota bacterium. Classification (GTDB taxonomy): domain Bacteria; phylum Pseudomonadota; class Gammaproteobacteria; order Burkholderiales; family Eutrophovitaceae; genus CALJLA01. The sequence goes on along the minus strand of CALJLA010000157.1, from coordinate 4,555 downwards.
TGCTGATCTGGAACTGATCGGCGTGCCTTACCGGGTCACCCTCGGCGACCGCGGGCTGAAGGAAGGCAAGGCCGAGGTGCAGGCCCGCGACGCGGACAAGGCCACGCCGATGGACTTGCAAAAACTCGCCGGACACCTAAAATCCCTCGTGCGATGAAACACTTGCGGAAAGTCCTTGCGGTGTGCTCCCTGGCCTGCGCGCCGGCCATGGCAGGCGAGCAGCAGTACGAGCCGCTGTCGGCCAGCGTGAGCGCCGCGCTGCACCGCTCGGTGGCGGATTCGGCCAGCCCGCGGCTTGCCTTCGCCATCGAGGCCGAAGGCCTCGCCTGGCTGGCGGAGATGTCGAAACGGCTCGAGCGGCACATGCCCGAAGCGCGCAGCCGCGAGGATTTCCTGACCACCGTGCACTACGAAGCCACCCGCGCCGGGCTCGATCCGCAGATGGTGCTGAGCGTGATCGAGGTGGAGAGTGCCTTCCGCAAGTACGCGGTGTCGCGCGCCGGCGCCCGGGGCTATATGCAGGTGATGCCGTTCTGGGTGGGGCTGATCGGCGAGGAAGGCGCCCACAATCTCTTCAATCTGCGCACCAACCTGCGCTACGGCTGCGTGATCCTGCGCCACTATCTGGATATCGAGCGCGGCGACCTGTTTCGCGCGCTTGGCCGCTACAACGGCTCGCTCGGCCAGGCGAAGTATCCGAACAGGGTGCTGCGCGCCTGGGACCGCAACTGGCGCTACGACGAGGGTCAGGGCGGCGTGCGCAGGGCCTCGGGCGGGAAACCGGCCGGGGCGCAGGCCTGGCCGCGGGTGTTCTAGGCGCGGCTAGCGCGCCTGCCCGATCAGCCGCTCGATTTCGCTGCGCGTGAGCGCGCCGGTGTGGCGCAACACGAGCCGCCCCTCGGGATCGTAGAGCAGGCTGGTGGGCAACGCCTTGATGCCGCCGAACTGGCGCGCCAGCGCCCGGTCGCCGAGCACGATCGGGTAGTCGACGAACATGCCTTCGGCAAACTGCAGCACCTGGCGGCGGTCGTTCCAGTCGACGGCGATGCCGATCACCTGCACGTCGGCGCGCGCCTCATGAAGCGCTACCAGCTCGGGAATCTCCTCCAGGCAGGGCGGGCACCAGGTCGCCCAGAAGTTCACCAGCACCCAGCGGCCGCGCAGCGCCGACAGGCGCAGGGTGCGTTGCCGGCTGTCCTCCACCACGAAGGCGGCGGCGGGCCCGGCGAGCAGCGCGGCCAGTACCGCCAGGCAGCGGCGCCGGCCCGGCGTCATGCCGCCCGCGAGCTGGCGCCGCGGCCCGATTCGCGCCCGAACAGCAGCTGTTCGAGCGTCATGTCGACCACGTCTTCGGTATTGCGGGCGATGCGGGTGGCGAGCGAGCGCAGCAGCTGCTCGTCGGTGGCCAGGCCGGCATCCTCGGAAAACACAAAGCGCCGATAGATGTCGATCACGTAGATGCGGTTGGCGTCACGCGCCAGCACCCAGCCGTTGCCCTGCAGCTTGGCCACCCAGCCGGCCCTTTCGAGCCGGTCGAGAATCGATTCCATGTCTTCCCACGCGAGCTTCACCACCGCGCGCATCTGCTGCAGGTTGCGCACCTCGCCGTTCAAGTGCGCGCGCGCAAGCAGCGCCATGATTTCGAGCGCATCGACGAATTCGCTGCCGGGCGCGCCCTCGAACTTGACGCCGCCGGTGCGCCAGTAGGGCAGCACCGCGGTAATCACAGCGGCGAACACCACGGTCACCCACGACAGGTACACCCACATCAGGAAGATCGGCAGGCTGGCGAAGGCGCCGTACACCAGCTTGTAGTTGCTGACATGGGTGATGAACTCGCCGAAGCCGACCTTCATGCCCTCGAACGCCATCGCCGCGATGATGCCGCCGACGCTGGCGTCGAGCACCGAGACCTGGCGGTTGGGCACCAGCCGGTACAGCAGCCCGAAGGCGATCGCGGTCAGCGCGATCGGCACGATGCGCAGCACCGCGATGGTCAGCGCCGGAATCGCCGCACTGGCGTTGAGCGACACGGTGAGCAGCCACGACCACAGCGTCAGGCTGCCGCCCACCAGCAGCGGCCCCACGGTAAGCAGCGACCAGTAGATCAACACACGCTGCACCAGCGGCCGCGGCCGCTTCACCCGCCAGATGGTGTTGAAGGCGCGGTCGATGGTCAGCATCAGCATGATGGCGGCCGCCGCCAGCAGGGTCACCCCGGCGGCGGTCAGGCGCGCCGCGTTGCCGGCGAACTGCTGCACGTAGACCGTCACCACCCGGGTGCCGGCCTGCGGCACAAGGTTACGGACTATGAATTCCCGCAGGGTCTCTGTGACGCCGGCGAACACCGGGAAGGCGGTCATCACGGTCAGCGCGATGGTCACCAGCGGCACCAGCGCGAGCAGCGTGGTGAAGGTCAGGCTGCCGCACAGCTGGAAGCAGCGCTCTTCCCGGAAACGCCGGTAAACCAGTGAAATGAAGTTGCCGAGCAGACGGAACTGCTGGCCGATGTCGCGTAGGGTACCCAGCTTCTTGCTCATGAGTCGTCGCGCGGAGCGACCCTATAATTGGACTGGATGTTCCGAGGAAGCGAAACGCATGCCTGAAATCCTTGTGCTGTACTACTCGCGCAACGGCGCGGTGAAGCAGATGGCGCAGCTGGTCGCGCGCGGCATCGAGCAGGTGCCCGGGGCCACCGCGCGGCTGCGCACGGTGCCCAGGGTATCGACGGTGACCGAGGCCACCGAGGCGGAGATTCCCGACAGCGGCGCCCCCTACGTCGAGCCGGCCGATCTCGAGCAGTGCGCCGGGCTCGCGCTCGGCAGCCCGACGCGCTTCGGCAACATGGCTGCACCGCTGAAGTACTTTCTCGACGGCCTCGGCACGCAATGGGTGGCGGGCACCCTCGCGGGCAAGCCGGCCGCAGTGTTCACCTCCACCGGCACGATGCACGGCGGCCAGGAGTCGACGCTGCTGTCGATGATGCTGCCGCTGTTGCATCACGGCATGCTGCTGGTCGGCCTGCCCTACGCCGAGCCGGCGCTCAACGCCACCCGCAGCGGCGGCACGCCCTATGGCGCCAGCCATCTGGCCGGCCTCAATGCCGACCTGCCGATCACCGAAGACGAGCGCCGGCTGTGCCTTGCGCTCGGCCGCCGCCTCGCCGGCGTGGCGGTGCGGCTTGCCGCATGAGCCGGCAGCGCCGATGCCGGGCGGCCCCGTTCGCGGCAGGTGGATGACGCGCGCATGGTGAGCGAAGCCGGCACCGATCGCGGGGCGCAGGCGCGCCGGCTGCTGCGGCGTTTTCGCGCCGGAGTGCTGTCCACCCAGTCGCTCAAGCTGCCGGGCTACCCGTACGGCGCCGCCCTGCCGTTCTGCACCGACTCGCGCGGCCGCGTGGTGGTGCAGATCAGCCACCTGGCGGAGCACACCCGCAACGCAGAGCGCGACGGCCGCGTCTCGTTCACCGTGTAGCCGATGGGTGCCGATCTGCAAAGCGGCGAGCGCCAGAGCGTGCTGGGCGATCTCGCGCCGGGGGACGAGCCGCGGGTGGCGGAGCGTTTCCGGCGCGTCTTTCCCGAGGGGCGACGCTATCTGGCCATCGGCGGCTTTCGCTTCTGGCGGCTGGAGCCGAGGCAGGTGCGGCTGATCGCCGGCTTCGGCAGCCTGCACTGGCTCGACGGCGCGCACATGCTCGCCGCCGATAGCACGCTGACCGACGCCGAGGCGGACGTCGTCGATCACATGAACGCCGACCATGCGCACAACCTGCGCGACTCCTGCCGCCATGTGCACGGCGTGTCGCCGGCGTCGGCGGAAATGGCCGGCATCGACTGCGACGGCTTCGACGTGCGCGCCGACGGCGCGCTGCTGCGCTTCGAGTTCGAGCGCCCGGTCGCCGACGCCGGCGCGGCGCGCGAACAGCTGGTGGCGCTGGCGCGGGCCGCGAAGCGCTGATGCGCGCGCTGTACTTCGGCGCTGTCGCCAGCCTGATCGCGCTGATCCTGCTGTGCCTGTGCTGGGAACTGTTTCTCGCCCCGCTGCGCCCCGGAGGCTCGTGGCTGGCGCTCAAGGCGCTGCCCCTGCTCGCGCCGCTGCCCGGCGTTCTCAACGCGCGCCGCTACACGTTCCAGTGGGCGCCGATGCTGGTGCTGCTGTATTTCACCGAGGGCGTGGTGCGCGCGTTCAGCGAGACCGGCCCGGCACGCCTGCTCGCCGGGCTGGAAGTCGTCCTGGCGGTCGTCTTCTTCGTCTGCTCGGTCCTGCTGGCGCGCGGCCTGGCGGCGCGCGCCGGCAAATGAGCTACCGCGGCCGCTTCGCGCCCACGCCGTCGGGACCGCTGCACTTCGGCTCGATGCTGGCCGCGATCGGCAGCTATTGCGACGCCCACGCGCAAGGCGGGCAGTGGCAGCTGCGCATCGACGACGTCGATCCGCCGCGGGTGGCGGCCGGCGCCAGCGACGACATCCGGCGCTGCCTCGAGGCGTTCGCGCTGCACTGGGACTGCGCGGTGGTGTTCCATAGCCGCCGCGCCGAGGCCTATCACGCCGCGCTG
>CALJLA010000156.1 GCA_937983055.1 uncultured Pseudomonadota bacterium | reverse complement strand
GAAGCCGGGAGCCGCGTTCAGCCGCTCCCCACGCCCGAAGCCTAGCCGCCCACCCATGATTGACGCTTGCTCTAGATGCAATTTGGGTTTACCTTTTTTATCGCGCAGTCGAACTAAGCTGACAACGCATCGCTTGCCCAAGGAGGGTGGGTCAAGATGTCAAAGTCACACTGGTTCAGGCTGCAGAGGTGGTCCCGGGGACAGACGTTCCCTCTGCCGCTTTATTCAGCAGCATATAAAAAGAAAAACGCCAGCACTACCCGCGATGGGAACTCTTGCCCAGGGGGTTCTGTGCCCATCCGTAACTGGAACGCCCGCCTCCCGGTTCGCAGCGCGGCATGCACCACGATCTCCAAGTTAAGCACAAACGGAAGCCAGCGCGTTTGTCGTTCGCAACGCGTCCCCGCCGCAGTTAGTCTAGGTAGCCCCAAAGCGACTCCGTCAAGCGACACGCTCCGGACACGAACCGAACAATTCGAACAGCCGCCCCGCGCGCAGGCGTGGCTTTCGAAAACTTGCGCGGGCAGCAATGCCGGTTGCCCGATCGCCGCAATGGCTGCGCCCGCCAGTAGCGTTTCCTGTCACACGCTGCTGGCCTGTCCGCGCACACCTGCCGAAAGCGTCGCCAGCCGCCGCTCTGCGCCCCGCTTGCATGCGTCCAACCGCACTGCATGTTTCACAGGACCGTCGATGCGCCCGTCACCCCTCGGCGCAGCCGCAATTTTTATTGGCAACAGAGAGGAATGACATGAATGCAGCCAATACAAAGAAGAAATGGAAGGCCGTTTTTTTCGACGCTGACGGCGTATTGCTCGATTCGCTGCAACCGCACCTCGACTTTTGCAAGGACCAGGCAGTCAAACGCAAGCTCAGGATTCATGTGCCCGACAAGACACAGTTTAGGCACTTGGTGGCGGGGGGGGCAAAAGCTAATCCGATGAGGGAATTCTTGCGCACGGTGGGTTTTTCCGGAGTCGATCTTGATCGAGCCGAAGCCGACTACAAAACTGGTTTCGCCCGGCACTACCCCGTAAAACCATTTCCATCGACGAACGACACTCTCGCAATGCTTAAGAAAACCGGTGTGAAGCTTGGGCTAGTCACGTCGAATATTCCGGAGAACGTCGAACGTGCACTAGGTAAGGCCATGAACCACTTCGACGATGAGAAATTACGGTTCTACGGTGTTCGCAAGGCTGACGCCCTTTTTAAGGGGATCGCCAGATTAAGTGGCGTCAAGGAATATGAGCTTGAGGCAAATGACAAGTACGCATTTATCGGCGATGTTCCAACCGACGCGGCCGCAGCACTTGAAGCGGGCGTGGCATTTCTCGGCATCACCGATGACGGCTGGGGCCTTGTGGATGGCGAGCGCGGATGGGGCATCGTGCCCGGCGCGGACTACGCTACCGTCAAATGCGCCGCAGATATTCTCGCCGGACTCGACAATGCCCGCATGATCAACTTGCCTTTCGAGCCTTCACCGGGCGCGCTATACACCGTCGAAGCCCTGTGGAAGGACTATCACCCGGACATGACCCGGAATTACAGTCTCGATGCGAAGATCTACCGCTATTTCCAGAACGGAAGCAAGTACCGGCCGAGGCGCGATGAAATTAAGGCTCAGCGCACCCACGACGGAGCAATCGAGCAGGCAATCGACGAGTTGCTCGGGGTCAACCATCAGTCGTTCCCTGAGAAAAAGAAGCCGGTGATGATTCTCGGCTCGCACAGCCGGTACCGCCGGGATATCTGGTACACCCGAGTCGCATTCTTGACCTACGAGTTGGCGCAGGCGGGATTCTTCGTGGCGACCGGTGGCGGTCCGGGACTCATGGAAGCGGCCAATCTGGGCGCCTATATGTCCGTCTTTACGAAGGCGGATCTCAACGATGCGCTGGAAATCCTACGCGCGTCGCAGGAACCCGCGACCGATGACAAGAGAAAGCAGTATGAAATGCCCGACTACTGGGATAAGTCGCAGGCGGTCGTGGAGAAATACCCGAATGGAGCAGAAAGCCTTGGTGTTCCTACGTGGTTTTACGGTCACGAGGGAGCGAACGCATTCGCAAGGCACGTCGCCAAGTTTTTCTCAAATGGTCTGCGCGAGTCGAAGATGACGTCCATTGGGTTTTACGGCGCAATCTTCGCGCCAGGTGGGCCTGGTACATCGCAGGAAGTATTTACGGACGCCGCGGAGAACACCTACCACAGCTTCCAGTGGTTAAGTCCCATGGTCTTCTTCAATGAGCCTGATGACGACCTAGTCACGAAAATGCTGGAAATAATCCGGAAGCAAACAAGCGCCGACTACCGGGCCCAGGATATGTACCTGAGAAGCACGGACCCTAAGCAAATTGCCCAATTCCTACTCGACCGGCTTCCCCAATTCAGACCAATGAAGTTCTGACCATTAAGGCAAAAGGGGATGCTCAGCAGACCGCCCATGGCTGACCACCGGCGCTTCGCCCGTACTGGCCCCGTGGAACATAACCCCTTCTTAACGGCCTTGTTCTAATTTGGTGCCGTCGCATACATAAAGGTGCATTCGCCGTATGCCACCCATGACCACGATCAGCGACTGGTTGACTGAGGCCGGGTTCGGGCAGTATGCCGACGCCTTCGATAACAACGCTATTGATTTGGACCTGCTTCCAGAACTTACAGATCAGGACTTGCGAACACTGGGTGTGCAGGCCCTCGGCCACCGCAAAAGACTGCTCAAGGCTATAGCAGCTGTTCGAACAGAGAGATCGAATGCTTCCGGAGCGAAGCCCAAGTCATACATCCCTAAGCATCTCGCCGAGAAGATTCTCCTCTCGAGAAGCGGCATTGAAGGCGAGCGCAAACAAGTTACGGTTTTGTTCGCAGACCTCAAAGGTTCTCTGGAGATGCTCGGAGACGACCCGGAGGCTGCCCGCAGACTTTTGGACCCGGTGCTCGACCTGATGCTCGACGCCGTGCATCACTACGAGGGAACCGTTAACCAGATCATGGGCGACGGCATCATGGCGCTGTTCGGCGCGCCCATCGCGCACGAGGATCATGCACTTCGAGCCTGCTACGCGGCAATGCGAATGCAGGCGTCGGTCAAGAAACATTCGGAGCGTATGCGCCAGTCGGAAGGCGTTCTGCTTCAGGTCCGTATCGGGCTGAACTCTGGCGAGGTTGTGGTTCGCACGATCAGCAATGACCTCCACATGGATTACAGCGCCGTGGGACAGACAACACATGTTGCCGCTCGCATCGAGCAATTGGCGCCGCCCGGGTCAATTCTTCTGAGCGCAAGCACGCATCGCCTCGTCGAGGGATACATCCGCGCCGCATCGCTTGGTCCGGTATGCATCAGGGGAATGAGCGAGCAGCAGGAAATTATTGAAATTCTAGGGGCCGGGGCCGCGAGGACTCGATTGCAGGTTGCCGCGCTTCGAGGTTTGACACGCTTCATCGGCCGCGACACCGAACTGACTTATTTGGAGCGCGCCCTTCGCGACACGACTAAGGGGCGCGGACAGGTCATCAGCATCATTGGCGAAGCCGGTGTTGGCAAATCACGCCTGATTCACGAGTTCACTCACTCCCAGACCGCCAAGAGTTGCCTGATTCTGGAAGCCCCATCGGTGTCATATGGACGGACCACCAGCTACCTGCCAGTAATCGGCCTGCTCAAAAGCTACTTCCGGATCAGCGAGCATGACGCCCATCGCGAGATGCAGGAGAAGGTCACGGGCAAACTCCTGACCCTGGACGCGACCCTAAGCCCCCACATCACACCAATACTGGCTCTACTGGACGTGCCCATCGACGGTGGCGGCTGGGACCTGCTCGATCCACCTCAGCGGCGCCAAAGCACTCTGAACGCAGTTAAACGCTTGTTGTTGCGCGAGAGTCAGGAGCAGCCGTTGATAGTCGCTTTCGAAGACTTGCACTGGATTGACCGGGAAACTGAAGCGCTGCTCAATGGGTTGATTGACGCCTTGGCATCCACGCGCATACTGCTGCTCCTAAGCTACCGGCCCGAGTACCAGCACCGGTGGGGAAGCAAAGCGGTGTACTCACAGCTGCGACTTGACAGCTTGCCTTCGCCGATCGCAACTGCGCTTGTCGAGGATTTACTCGGCCCGCATGCGTCGCTCAAACCGCTGATCGAAATGCTGGTGCCACGGGGCAATCCGTTCTTCCTCGAGGAAACAGTACGCAGCCTCGTTGAAACCGGCGCCTTGTCCGGCTTGCGCGGCGCATATCACCTGACTCGCCCGGTACAGGACCTCGAGGTGCCCTCGACCGTCCAGACGATCTTGGCTGCACGTATCGACCGCTTGACTCCTGCTCAGAAGCGGGTTCTTCAGGCGGCCTCCGTCATCGGGAAGGACGTACCATATGCCCTGCTTGCTGCGGTGCTGGGCCCTACCGAAACGTTACGACATGATCTTTCCGACCTGCAAGAGGCCGAGTTTCTGTTCGAGGTCCAAATATTTCCCGATCTCGAGTACACGTTCAAGCATTCCCTGACCCATGAGGTAACCTATAACAGCCAACTGAGGGATCGCCGTCGCCAGCTGCATTCTCAGATCTTCCACTCAATCAGAAAAGTTTACTCCGATCGTTTAGCGGAGCATGTGGAGCGCATGGCGCTGCATGCACTACGGGGCGAACTTTGGAATGAGGCCGCTCAATACGGTTGGCAATCCGGCCTGCGCGCACTCGACCGCTCGGCTGCAGCCGAAGCGGTACACCACCTGAGCGGAACCAAGACTGCACTGGAGAACCTGCCGTCAGGACCAGAGCGCACCGGCCGACTGGTCGATCTTGCATTCGACATGCGCAATGCCCTCTTTGCGCTCGGCGAGTTCGGAAGAATGGGCGAGGTGCTCGATGAAGCACGCGTTCAGGCAGAAAGCATCAATGACGATCGTCGTACGGGCTGGGTCTCTGCTTATCTAGCGCATAGAAACAGCTTTTTGGCAGAGCATGAACTGGCGATTGAATCCGCGCGAAACGCCGGGAGACTCGCCGAAATCACTAACGACGGGGCGTTGAGCGTCGTATCGACTTACTACCTGGGCCAGGCTTTTTGGTTCGCTGGACAACCCCGACTTGCGGAGGAGTCTCTACGGCGCGCCATGTCGCTGCTTAAGCCTGAAGCCATTGATGAACGGTTCGGCATGACCGCATTGGCGGCTGTCGTCGTACGTTGGGCATTGGCCGAATCGCTCGCCGAGCAGGGATACTTCACCGAAGCCATTGATGTTGGCCATGAGGGACTGAGCATCGCACAGCACGCAAGTCACCGCCCGAGCGAGATATACGCGCGCTATGGGCTGGGCTATGCCTTCCTCAGAAAGGGAGACTACACAGCAGCGAACCGCGTCCTTGAGCCAAGTCTCGCACTATGCACAGAACTCGAGATTCGCGTCGCGCTGCCTTTTGTGTCGTCAATTCTGGCGTGCGTTTACTTACGAACTAACCGAGGTCTGGACGCGGAATCACTGCTTGCGACATCCATGGAGGCAGCAGATGCGATGGGCATAAATGGCCTACGTTCTATGACTAAGGCGTTCTTGGCGGAACTCTTCCTTGCGCGGGGCGAATTGTCAAAAGCAATTGAATTCGCGTCGGAGGCCACGGAACTCGCCCGCACGCGAAAAGAGCCCGGATGGGAGGCGTGGGGACTCAAAGTGCTGGCGGACTGCCACTTGTTCGATGGCTCCGATCCAACATTTGCAGGTTCGCTATATCTCCATGCCCTCAGCTTGGCAAGAGAGCATAATCTTCGACCACTATGTGCTCAATGTCATGAGGCGCTTTCCCGCGTTACGCCAGACAAGACGGCCGCAAGTGAGCATTCCATCGCTGCCGTTGCACTTATACGCGCAATGGGCAAGATTCCTGAGACTGCCGCAGTTCAGCTTGCGACAAGCCATACGAACTAGTTGTAGAACTAAGACGTCACCAACGATGAGTTCTGAAGTACCGGCATTAAACAGCGACCGCCCGGACCAGAGCCCATAACCTGTTCGTCAGCTAACAAAAGAATCGAGATAAGAACAGCGGTCGACCTAGACCTTCAGATCTACCCAGACACAATGATGATCTGACGCGTTTTTTCTGCTTTTTGTGACCGAATCGAAAGGCCTCCAGGTTTCCGGAGCATAAAATCCACGGCGCTCGACTCCCGCAACCACCGCGACCGAACCCACGGCAGGGGACATTAAGACGTAGTCGAGTTGCTCTTTTCCGTGCGTGTACGTCCCCAACCTAGTTCCTGAGGGATCGATCCAATACGGAAACTTGGCAATTACGTCCTCTAGGCGGCCATGATTCATTATCGGCGCCAAACCCGGCCCCATTGGTGCGTCATTCAGGTCTCCACAGACAACCAGATGCGAGAAACCCTGAGATAGTTATTCATCGACGATTTCCGTCACTCGCTGGGATTGGTGAATGCGCTTTTCTAGTCCCGTCAGGTCACTGCCCCGGCTCGTAAAATGGTTCGCCAGGATCACGAAGCGACCAGGAATTCCCGGCACTGATACAAAGTACTCGCAGCAATCTCTATAAAAAATTCTCTTCCCATTGCGCACATCAAAAATGTGTGTACTGATTTCTGCTGCTGGGTAACGGGAGAGAAGCCCAACATCAATTCCGCGCTTATCGTTGCCATCCACAATTAGGCTGTATCTGTACGGTTCCCGACCGGTCGCTCTCAAGATGGGTAGAAGGACACTGTCGCTAAATCGCTCAAGTCCTGCGCGATCCTCCACTTCACACAACACGAATATATCCGCATCGACAGCCGCGAGCACTCGCACGGTATTCGCTATAGCAATGTCGACAATATTCTCTCGCTTGAGGTCTATCCACCCAACCCAATCTGCCCGACCGCGCGCCGTGACCTTTACATCGCCCTTTGATCTACTCAGCATATTTCCGCGAATCTTTCGAAACTCTAGATACTCATTCTTTGGTCGTGCCACATTCAATCCGTGCTTCTGCATTAGCTCCAATATTGTTTGCTTGTCTTGATCGTCGTATTCAGCTTTGACAAAGATCGTGTTCAGCGCATGAAATGCGTCCAGGTACGGCTGACCTTTTGAGAAGTCGTCGTTCAACATCGCCAGAGGCCTGGAAAAAAGATTTTCTACATTGAAAGTGGCGAGGTGAAGGATTGAGCCCTCGGTTCTCGGCACCACGTCTTTCGCGTAGTTTGGGCTGGCTGAGGTGGCAGACGACATGACCAATTCCTTCCAAGCTCGTTATGGAACTGGATCCTTGGGGAGATGCCCAGAGTCTTTTCGAGGAGAAATAGGCTTACCGATTTGTCGCTGGATCTTTAATAAATGGCGTAACCGTGAATCGCTCCACGTCGCTCGAGACAGAGTCAAACACCACTGAGATCCACCTAACCCTGCTATCCAGCAGCATCGCGTCCACGACGTTCCCCACGTCGTTCCGCGGCACGTTCGTCTGAGGCGATGGCGGTTGGAGTGCCATTGGCTTTCTCCTTTACTGTCCCTCGATCAGTTCGTTGACCATTTTCTCGCGCAGGCGGGCGTAGTCGCCGGTCAGGAAGTCGGCGATGGCGATGCTGCCGGCGTTTTGCACCAGCCAGGTTTCCAGCCGCTGCTGGTTGCCGCCCTGCCTGATCCAGGTGCGGATGCGCTGGCAGTTTTCGTCGCAGCCGGTGTATTCGATCGGCTTTCCGGTGTTGACGGCGCGGCCTTCGAGCACGCTCAGGGTCGGCACCGGGGCGGCGCATTTGCCGCCGGCTTCGATCGGGTAGTCGGTGGCGAGATAGCCGATGACCAGCGGGCGACGGAAGGTCTCCACCAGCGAGACGGAGCGGCTGGTGGCCATTGCCAGCTTCACCGACGCGCCGGCTGACCGCGAAGACTCGGCCGTGGCTTCGGGCACACTAGCGGGTTGGGATGCATTGGCTTTCGACAGCAGCTCGTTGACAGCATCGAACTGTTTCGCGGCTTCGGTGGCGTTGGCGAGGTTGAGCAGCTGCACCGCTTGCGGTACCTGGGCAGAGGCGCCGGCGCCGAAGCCGCGGTTGCTGAAAAGCGATACGTCCACCGTCTTCACCAGGTAGACGCGGTTGATGACCCGCAGGTAGAAGCGATCCGCGCTTGATTTGTCGCCCGACGCAGCCGCGGGCTCGTACTGCTTGAGATAACCTTCGTTTTCATTGCACCAGCGCTGGATGGAGTCGTACAAGGTGCGCGCCGGCAGGCCGTAGGTAAAGGCGTCTTTCAGCGTGATGGTGCCGTTGGCGGAGGCGCTGTCCAGCAGGTTCAATCCGACCGGCACGCTCTGCACCGGAATGGCGACGTTGAGGCCGGCGCTGCGGCTGACCGAGAAGCTGTAGGTGGGAAACGCCGCGATCGGCGCGCGGGAGAAATCCGAGTCGGCCGAGGCCGGGTCGGGAAACTGCCAGGGCCGCGGCGGCGCGCGGTCGCCGTCGTCGAGCTGCGGCCAGCCGCGGTAGAAGCGCGAGTACCCGGAAGGCGACAAGCGGGTGACCAGGTTTTCCAGCGGCAGAAAACCTTTGTCCAGGTAGACCGCGACCTGCGCTTCGATCGGGGTCTGCACCAGGAACACGTCGCCAGGCTGCACGTCCTCGGTGAGCGGATAGACGGGAATCACCTGGCTGGCGCGGATGCCGAGCGACCAGTCTTTCGCCACCCGGGCGAGCTGGTCGCCGGCCATTTGTTGTGTTGCGCAGCCGGCCAGCAGGGCGGCCGCCAGCAGCGGTAACAGTCGCGTTCGCATCGCACCTCCATTTCACCCATGGGCTTGCGAATAGCGCAGCGCAACCGATTTGCCGCGCTCTGGCCAAGCATAGTTCACGCAGCCGAAGGCGTCATCCGAGAGTTGCTGGGCAATCCCGCCCCGCAGCCGCTATACCCTTGGTTATACAGACGGGCGCCCCTGCAATTCCCACAATGGGCCTGACGGTTCGGCCGCATCGACCGGGCGACGGGATGAACCCGGTCGTCCGCCCCGCCGGATCGACCCTGTAGCGGAGGAACGATCATGTACGGGACATCCTCGGTTCTCTGTGGGCTCGCATCCTGCGCCCAGAAGGCCAGCCCGGGAACGGGCACCTGCACGATCGACGCCGCCATTGCCGCCGTCGGCATGGAACGGCCAATCCGCATCCACACGCTCGGCCGCTTCGGCATCACCATCGGCGGCCTCGCGCTGCTCGCCGGCCGCAAGCGCAGACAGCGCCCCGCCGGCGTGCTGAAGGCACTGCGGGCGATGGGCGGGCGCGACATCGCCGCCAGCATGCTGTGGGAATGCCTGTGGCCCGACGCTGACGGCGACATCGGCGCGCGCAATCTGGCGGTGACGCTGCACCGGCTGCGCGAGCTGCTCGGTTCTTCGGCCACGCTGCTGCTGCACGACGGCAAGCTGTCGCTAAACGACCGGGTGTGCTGGGTGGATGTGTGGTGCTTCGAGCGCTGCGTCAGCCAGGGGCTGGCGCGGCTCGAAGCCGGCGGCGACGACGCCGAGGCAGTGCTGCTGCTGCGGCGGGCGTTCGATCTTTACGGCGGACACTTCCTGGCTTTCGAATCCGAGCAGCACTGGATGCTGTCGGCGCGGCTGCGGCTGCGCTCGAAGTTCGAGCGGCTGGTGTCTGCGCTGGGCGACCGCCTGGAACGCAGACAGGACTTCTCCGGCGCCGCGGACGTGTGGCAGCGCGGCCTGGAGCGCGACCCGATGAACGAACTGCTCCACCGACGGCTGATGCGCGGCTACCTGCTGATGGGGGAACACTCGAGCGTGCTGCGCAGCTACCGCCGCTGCCTCGAAGCGATGAACAAGGGGCTAGGCATTCAGCCCTCGATCGCGACGCAGGAAATCTATCTCGAGGCGGTGCGCGCCATCTCGCGCAAGGGAGCAGCCGGGATCGGCGTGCCCGGCGATTGTGCCGACCCGGCCGGCCAGCGGCCGCATCCCGGCCACGGCAAGCCGATCGCGGCAGGCGATTGAGCGCACTCCCGCGCAGGCGGCGCCTGCGGCTACGGTTTCAGCCAGACCTCGGCGAACGAGGCGTACAGCCCGTCGGCGGTGAGGGTGTGGTTGACGATGCGCCGGTTCGCCAGCGTGAAAAACCGCATTTCGAACAGCGGCAGCACCGGCAGGTCGAACTGGGCGACAGCCTGCAGCCGATGGATAAGCGCGAGGCGCCGGGCCTCGTTGTGCTCTGCCTGGATGCTTTCGATCAGCTGGTCCATCTCCACGCTGCGATAACCGGAAGCGTTCGAGAACGGCACGCCGGGGTGAATGTTCTTCGACCAGTAAATGCGCTGCACCCCCAGTACCGGGTCGGGCAGCGCATAGAAAAAATTGCTGGTGAGGTCGAACTCGTAATCGCCATACACGCGGCGCAGGAACGCGCCGATGTCCTGGCTGCGCAGCTCGACCCGGATGCCGACCTGCTCGAGCATCTGCTTCACGGCCTCGGCGGTGCGCTGGTAATTCGCGCCGTAAGGCAGGTAATCGTGGATGATGCTGAAGCGCCACTTGCCGCGCTTTTCGAAGCCCGCCTCGTCGAGCAGGCGCTGCGCCCGGGCCGGATCGAAGGGGTATTGCGGCACCTTGTCGGTATAAAAGCGCGACAGCACCGAAGGCACCGGGCCGATGGCGGCCTTGCCGAAGCCGTGCCATACCTCGCGCACCAGCCGGTCGCGATCGATCGCATGCGCGATGGCCTGCCGCACCTTGCGATCGCGCAGGTAGGGATTCCTCAAGTTGAACTCCATCAGAAACAGCGGCGCGAAATACTCGTAGCCGCGGGTTTCGATCTGGAGTTCGCCGGTTTCGGCCAGACGCTGCAAATCGGCGAGCGGCACCGGGCTGAATCCGCCGAGCTGCACTTCGCCGGCCGCGAATGCCGCGGTCCGCGCCGATGCGTCGGGGAGGATGCGGAACACCAGCCGTTCGAGGTAAGGCTTGCCGGAATCCCAGTAGTCGGGATTGCGCTCGAGCACGATCTCGCGGCCGGGCAGCCAGGACTTGAACTTGAACGGCCCGGTGCCGACCGGTGCCGTGTTCGCCGGGTTATTGCGGATGTCGGTGCCCTCGTACACATGCCGCGGCAGCACCTGGCTTTCGTAGCTCGACAGCGCCCAGAGCAGCGCGGGGGCAGGCTCGCTCAGGCGGATGACCGCGGTGTGTTTGTCGGGGGTGTCGACCCCGGTGACGGTGGCGTAGGTCGAGCGGCCGCGCGGGTGCAGTTCCTTCCACACCTTCATCAGCGAGAACTGCACATCGGCCGAGGTGAACTCGGCGCCGTCGTGCCAGCGCACGCCTTCGCGCAGCCTGAGCGTCAGCGTCTTGCCGTCCCCGGACAGCGTCCACGCCGTGGCGAGCGCCGGCCTTGGGTTCATCTCCAGGTCGTAGCTGAGAAGCCCCTCGAGCATCTTGGTCGACACCAGCCCGACCGGCGCCGCGGAATTGAAGGCAGACACCAGCAGCGGCGGCTCCGGCTGGACCACCGCGGTCAGTTCGCCGCCGGGCCGGGGCACCTGGGCGCGCGCGGGCAGCCCGGCCAGGGCAAAGGCCGCCGCCAGCAGACAGGCGCGGGCAAGCAATCCTGGGCGGCCGCGCAACGCGACACGGTGCGGTTGCATATCCAGTTCTTCCGGGGTGGCTGTGAGCGGTGCGGCCGATCGGCACCGACCGGCCGAGTTTAACCGATACCCCCGGCGGGCCCCGCCCGGGGGCTGGCATGGCGCGGGTGGTCGCGGCTAATGTCCTGATGAATCGAAGTTTTCTGAGCGGCCTGCGGCCAGGGCCAGGTCTTTATCAGCCGGCCCCCACCCCCTCTTGAAAACGAAAAACACCGACCCGACATTTCGCTCCGGAAACGCTGAAGCCCGCTTCGGCTGGCGTTTGCTCATCAGTGAACTTCTGAAACCAAAAGAGGAGTATCTGAAATGACTATTCGTCCGCTGCATGACCGGATCCTGGTCAAGCGCCTGGAAGAAGAGCGCAAGACCGCCTCCGGCATCGTCATCCCCGATACCGCCGCCGAGAAGCCGGACACCGGCGAAGTCGTGGCGGTGGGCACCGGCAAGATTCTCGATGACGGAAAGGTCCGGCCGCTGGACATCAAGAAGGGCGACAAGATTCTGTTCGGCAAGTACTCCGGACAGACGGTCAAGGTCAAAGGCGAAGAGCTGCTCGTGATCCGCGAAGACGACGTCATGGGCGTGCTCGAGGCCGCCTGATTTCGGCAGGAGGTTGATATGGCAGCAAAGGAAGTCCGCTTTCATGATTCCGCCCGGGCGCGGATCGTCAATGGCGTGAACATTCTCGCCGACGCGGTGAAGGTGACGCTGGGTCCGAAGGGCCGCA
>CALJLA010000155.1 GCA_937983055.1 uncultured Pseudomonadota bacterium | reverse complement strand
CTCGGCCTCGGAGCAGCCGAGTTCGCGCAGGATCTCGCGGTTATGCTCGCCGGCCGGGCCGAGCGCCCGCTTCATGCGCGAGGGCGTGCGCGACAGTCGCATTGCCGGCCCCACCAGGTTGACCCGTCCGCCGCCGGGCGTTGCCACCGGCGCCGCCATGCCGAGATGGCGCACCTGCGGGTCGTCGAACACCTCGTTCATGCGCAGTATCGGCCCGCAGGGCACGCCCGCCCGGTTAAGCCGCTCGATCAGCGCGGCGGAGGCGTGCCGGCGCGTCAGCGCGGCGATTGCCGCGTTCAGCGCGGCGCGATTCGAGGAGCGCATTTCCGCCGTGGCGTAATCCGGATCGTTCGCGAGCGCCGGCGCCCCGAGCGCCTCGCACAGCCGCGCATAGATGGTATTGCCGGCCGCGGCGATATTGACGAAGCCGTCCGCGGTCGGATACACGCTGGTGGGCATCGAGGTCGGGTGATCGTTGCCGGCCTGGCCCGGCACATCACCGTCGACCAGCCAGCGCGCCGCCTGGAAATCCATCATCGAGATCATCGAGGACAGCAGCGACGCCTGCACCCATTGTCCGCGCCCGGATACCGCGCGCTCCTGCAGCGCGATCAGGATGCCGAGCGCCGCGAACAGTCCGGCGCTGAGATCCGCGACCGGAATGCCGGCGCGCACCGGCCCCTGCCCCGGCAGGCCGGTCACCCACATCAGTCCGCCCATGCCCTGCGCCACCTGGTCGAAACCGGCGCGGTCGCGGTACGGGCCGTCTTCGCCGAAACCGGAGATGCTTGCGTACACCAGCCGGGGGTTGACCGCCGACATCGCTTCGAAATCGATCCCGAGGCGATGCTTTACATCCGGGCGGAAATTCTCGACCAGCACGTCGGCCGTAGCTGCAAGGCGCCTGAGAAGATCGACCCCCCGCGGGTCCTTGAGGTTGAGCGTAACCGACCGTTTATTGCGGTGCAGGTTGCAGAAATCAGAGCCATCGCGCGCACCCAGCGGCTCGTCGCCCACGCCGGGCGGCGTTTCCACCTTGATGACGTCGGCACCCCAGTCCGCAAACTGGCGCACGCAGGTGGGGCCCGCGCGCACGCGCGTCAGGTCGATCACCCGCAGATGCGAGAGCGCTTCGCTGGAGGGCATGGCCGGATTGTCGTCATGTTTCGCCCTGAACGCAAAACGACCGTGGCAGGCGTGGGGGGCACGCACCAATATCCGGGCGGCGCCATCCTCTGGTGCGACATCGGGACACGGCTGACCGAGAGCCCGACGTCCCGCCTTTCTTGGTGCCTTCGTGTTTCGCTTCGGCTCTTCTTCCCGTTTCGTGTTGCGTTTCACGCCATTCGCCGGTCCTGTCCGCGCGAATGCGCGCAGTGCGTCAACCCGCATTCGGCCACCGCCCGCATTCGACCTGGTGGAAGAATTCCTCCAGCAACCGGTTGAACAAAGCGGGATCCTCGAGGTTGAGCATGTGGCCACAGCCCGGCATGGCCGCCAGTGCCGCGTGCGCAATGGTGCGCTTGAGCATCAGCGACGGCTCCAGCGTCGGGTCGTCTTCGTCGCCCGCCACCACCAGCACCGGGCAGGCGATCGCGGCGATCGATTCGCGCAGGTCGTACAGCGACGGGCGCCTTGCCTGGTAGCCCAGCATCGTGTTGGCCGAGCCCTGCGCCGAGTGCTCGCTGAACTGGCGGATGAATTCGTCGAAGCCGCGCGGGTCCTTGCGCTTGTGCGCGAGCCGTATTGCGCCGTGACCGTAGGTGGCCGCCGCGTGCGCCATGCCCTGTTCCAGGATGGACTTCGCCAGCGCGCGAGAGTCCTGCTGGAACTGCGCGTAATGGTCGGGGTGGGCGCCGTGACCGATGCCGGCCGTCACTGCGGACAGCGCACGCTCGCCCTACGACATTGCGAAGTGCAGCGTGGCGAAAGCCCCCACCGACAGGCCGACGAAGGGGGCACGCTCGATCCGCAGCGCGTCGAACACCGCCCGCACGTCGTCGCGTGCGCGCGCCTGCGAATAGCGTTCGACGTCGGCCGGCACCTCCGACGGCGGGTAACCCCGCGCGTTGTAGGTGATGCAGCGGTAGCGCCGGGAAAAGTGGCGCACCTGCGGCTCCCAGCTCCGGCAGTCGCCGGCGAACTCGTGCACGAACACGATCGGCGTGCCGCGGCCGGTTTCCTCGTAGTACAGCACGACATCGTCATCAGTGGTCAGCGTCGGCATGTGCGGCCCGTTGTCCCTGCCCAGGGGCGCCCATTCTCGCCCCGGTCCGGGCGCAGGCCAAGCGCGCCGGCCGCCGGGATGGGCTGCGCCGGTCAGTCCGGCAGTTCGATGCGCTGGTCGTGCACGTGGACCCGGTCGCCCGGCTTCAGTGCCGAGGCATCGGGCACTTCGATGCGGCCCCAGCGCCCGTCGTCGAAACGGATGATCACCTCGTAGTAGCGTTCGACCAGCGAATCGCGCATCGAGCGGCTGCCGTAGATGTCGACGTGCGGCTTCTGGTCGGCCTTGTCGCCGAGCGAGAAACGGAGGGTCGGCCCGACCGGCAGCGCACGCTGCGGCGTCGCGGGCGCCGGTCGTTCGCGCCGGATCTCCCTGATCTCGTAGATCGCGCCGCACTCGGGGCAGGGCAGGTTCAACGACGGCTCGCCGCGCGGCGCGCGCTCGGCCTGCGCCGTGGCCGGCGCCCAGCACAGCAGCGCCCAGCCGGTCAGCGCCATGATCCTGATGATTCGCATTCCCCTCATCGACCGCCCTCCGCAGCAGGTGCGACGCGCGACCCGGCGGCATCGGCCGGGTGTCGCGCACGCCTCACTCTGCAGGGCAGGCTAAGCCGGGCCGGGTGCCGGTGTTCTGAGCTAAATCAAACCGGCGCGGGGCGCGATCACCACGCGCGCCAGGCCTTGAGCAGCGGAAAATACAGTCCCCGGCGGGCGCCGCCGAGCGCTGTTGCATAGGCATCGAGCTGCGCGGCATAGCGCCGGCGCTCCTCGTCGAGGAAGGCTTCCAGGTCGGCGCCTTCGTGGCGGCTGGTCTTGTAGTCGACCACCCACGCGTCGCCCGCATCGTCGCGGAACCAGCGGTCTATCACGTAGCTGCGCTCGGCGGTTTGCAGCCGGTATTCGCTGCGCGACTCGCGATGCGGGCCGAGCACCCAGCGGCCGCGTTCGTCGGCAAGCGTGTTCGCCAGCGCTGCCAGCACCCGCTCGACCGCGGGCTCGAGTTCCGTGCCGCTGACGCCGCGTGCGGCCAGCTGCGCGAGCACCCGCGGGCGCAAGCCGGCCACCCGCACCGCGTCCCACCCGTTCAGCTGGTCATCGGCCATCCGCCGCAGCCAGGCGTGAACCACCGTGCCGACATGCCGCGCGGTTTCGCCCACCCAGGAAAACTCGATCAGGTCGGCTTCCGCCGCCAGCTCTCCCGGCGGCGCCCACGCGACCGCGGCGGGCGCCGCCGGCAGCCGGAAATCCGCCGGCAGGCGGAACAGCCTGTCGCGCCGGCTATGGGTGGCGGAGGTTGCCGCAGCGTCACTGACGCCCGCCGGCGCGAGCGCGGGCCTGGCAGGCAGGGCTTCCCAGGCGATGCCCAGCAGGCTTCTGCGCGCCGGCGTTTTCGCCTCGCCGTGATCGTCGACCTTGAGGCAGCCGAGCAGATGCAGGCGCGACTCGGCGCGGGTGGCGGCGACGTACAGCAGGCGCCCCGCCTCGATGTCCTCGGCTTCACCGTCGAGCCGGCGCACATAGTCGTACAGCGGCTCCCGGTCGCCGCCGGTTTCATCGATCG
>CALJLA010000154.1 GCA_937983055.1 uncultured Pseudomonadota bacterium | reverse complement strand
CAGCAGTTCGCGCACACCGGCCTGCACCAGCTTTTCGGCTTCCTGCATCACTTCGCCGATCGGTCGGCTGACCAGGTCGCCGCGCATCGAAGGGATGATGCAGAAGCTGCACCGATGGTTGCAGCCCTCGGCGATCTTCAGGTAGGCATAGTGTTTCGGCGTGAGCTTGATGCCCTGGGCCGGCACCAGGTCCATGAACGGATCATGCGGTTTGGGCAGATGCGCATGCACCGCCGACATCACCTCGTCGGTTGCATGCGGGCCGGTCACCGCCAGCACGCGGGGATGGGTCTGGCGCACGATGTCGCCCTTGGCGCCCAGACAGCCGGTGACGATAACTTTGCCGTTTTCGGCGAGCGCTTCGCCAATGGCGTCGAGCGACTCTTCCACCGCGTCGTCGATGAAGCCGCAGGTGTTCACCACCACCAGGTGGGCCTGATCGTAGCTGGGCGAGATCAAATAGCCTTGGGCGCGTAGCTGGGTGAGGATGCGCTCGGAGTCGACCAGCGCCTTGGGGCAACCGAGGGAAACGAATCCGACCCTTGGCGGGGCGGCGGCACGGGTAGCAGTCTTGCGGGCGGGCATTCGATCAGGCCAAGAAAAACGGCGCACAGCTCCAAGCTGCGCGCCGCTGCTGTGTGGCGAGCGATCCGGTCAGGAGCCGGTCTTCTTCTGCGGCGTTGCGTCTTCGCCCGGCGCGTCGCCTGCGCCGGCGGATGGCTTCTGCCCCGGGGTCATGCCGGCAAGCGGGAACGCGCCGAAGAAACTGCGCGCCTGTTTTTGCATTTGCTGCTGCATTTCCAGGAAGGCACTGGCGCTTTGCTCCAGGTAATTGCCCATCAAGCCCTGGATGGCCGGCCCCTGCATCTTGATGAACTGCGACCAGGCTTCGCTGTTGAGCATCGGGTTCTCGCCGAGTTTCGGTACGCCCTGCTCCTGCAGCTTTTTCTGGATTTCCATGAATGTATGGATGTTCTTTTCCAGGTAAGTGCCCATCATGCCCTGCATGGCATTGCCATAGAAGCGGATGATCTGGGCCAACATGGTGGAGGAGAACATCGGCGAGCCTGCGCCTTCTTCCTCGAGAATGATCTGGAGCAGGATGCTGCGGGTCAGGTCCTCTTCGGTCTTCGCGTCGACGACTTTGAACTCCACCTGGTCGAGAACAAGCTGCTTGACGTCGGCCAGGGTGATGTAGCTGCTGGTGGCCGTGTCGTACAGCCGGCGGTTCGGATACTTCTTGATCAATCTCAGTTGTTCGGTCATGGCTCCCTCGATGACGCGCGCCGGAAGTGCGGACACCGTGCCGAATACGCCGGGCTCGCGTCTGCCGCATTGCGTGACCCGGGCATTATAACCATCTGAAAAATGGGCCGAACAGGGCTTCATGCATTGCGCAATCAAGAAATGTTTGACAGCGATTCTCGAGGTTCACATAATAGCTCTTGTGCGATGCAGCATCCGGTATTAGGGTGCTGCCAAGCATTGGTGTAATTGCCATAACTTTCATAGGGTAACCGATGAGTCTGGCTACGGAACGTCTTGTCGCACTGAACAAGAGTCAACTCGAGGCAGGGATCGAGGTGATGCAGGCGCTGGCCCAGGGTTGGGAGCGCATGGTGCATCTGAACCTGAAAGCAGGCGGTGCCCTTTGGCGCGAAAGCGTGGAACTCACGCGCGCCCTGATGTCGCGCAAGGACGGCTCCGGCTGGAGCGCAGTGTCTGACAGCGTCGGCGCCAGGTCGTGGCAGCGGATTCATGGCTACTCCTCGAACGCCTACGAGATTGCCGCCAGTACCGGGACTGCGGTAGGCGCCATCTTGGAACAGAAGTTGCATGACCTGATGGGCGAGTGGACCGAAACGGTCGAGGTGGTTCTGAGCAGCAGCCCGACTGGGTCCAGCGAAGTTACGGTATCAGCGGTCAAGTCGACGGTCGCGAATGCGGCAGCCTTGATCGACGGAATTTCCAAGGCGGCCAAGGAGGCCGCCGAATATGCCGATGCGACGGTCAGAGCGGCCGCCACGGCAACAGCAGAAGCGGTAAGCGCTTCTGCGGGGAAGCAGGATCGGTAGCACGTCTCCTCCCCCTTTACACAAAGGTTTCGCCTTTTGTAAAGGTTCAACCCCGGTGGGTTACCCACCGGGGTTTTTTTTTGCCCTGTTTTTGTGCGCGGGAGGTCCAAAGCTGACGCGCTGCGTCACAGCATTTGTTGACCCCGGACTCTAGATACCGCCCCTATGTCGCTGATCCGGCAAGGTTGGTGCAGCGAATCTGGGCCGGTGCAGAGCGGCAAGGGTGTCAGTACATATGCTGCCCGCCGTTAATCGAGATATTGGCGCCAGTCAGAAAGGCCGCTTCGTCGGAGGCCAGATAAATAATGAGGCCGGCGATCTCCTCCGGCTTGCCGAGCCGGCCAACCGGAATCTGCGGCAGGATCTTGTCGTTCAGGATGTTCTCGGGGATTGCGGTGACCATCTTGGTCCCGATGTAGCCCGGCGAGATGGTGTTGACGGTCACGCCTTTTTTGGCGACTTCCAGAGCAAGGGCCTTGGTGAAGCCGTGCATGCCGGCCTTTGCCGCCGAATAATTGGTCTGACCGAAGGCGCCT
The DNA here is from genome assembly GCA_937983055.1 of uncultured Pseudomonadota bacterium. Classification (GTDB taxonomy): domain Bacteria; phylum Pseudomonadota; class Gammaproteobacteria; order Burkholderiales; family Eutrophovitaceae; genus CALJLA01. The sequence goes on along the minus strand of CALJLA010000154.1, from coordinate 17,224 downwards.
TTCTGGCCGTTGACCGAGGCGACGTTGATGACGCGTCCCCATCCGCGCTCGACCATGCCGTCCATCACCTGCTTGGTCATGTTGAAGGCGCTGTCGAGATTGGTGCGGATAACGGCGTCCCAGTCGGCCTTGGTCATTTTCTTGAAGGTCATATCCCGGGTAATGCCGGCGTTGTTGACCAGCACGTCGACCGGGCCAACCGCTTTGTTCACCGCTTCCACGCAAGCCGCGCACGAGTCGAAATCGGCGACGTCGGCTGGGAACGCGTTGAATTTGTAGCCGCGTTCTTTCATCGCCCCTAGCCACTCCTGCGCCTTTTTGTTGCCCGGAGAGTGGGTAGTGACGACCACATAGCCCTGGTCTGCCATTTTCGTGCAAATGGACTCGCCGAGTCCTCCCATTCCACCCGTCACCAGTACGATTCGTTTCGCCATTTGCTGAACTCCCTCTGTTATTGGTCTTGCCTCGTTCAATGCGACATCGCTGCTGCATCTCCACGGGCGCGGACATAGCGTCCCGGCGCGGGTTCAATCGCCGGGTAACGCCCGCTCCCTGTACACGACGGAGCCGGCCTGCGGCCTCCGCCCTGTACTTCCAGCCACCGGATCCAGTGCGTCCACCAGCTGCCGGCGTGTTCTTGCGCCGACGCCAGCCAGGCGTCGGCGTCCTTTTCCGGTGGCGGACCGGTCCAGAAGCGCCTGCGCTTTGCAGCCGGCGGATTGACGATGCCGGCCACGTGGCCGCTGGCACCGAGCACAAACTCGGTGCGGCCGCCCAGCAGCTGCGCGCTGGCGTACGCGCTGCGCCAGGGAACGATATGATCTTCCCGGGTGCCCATCACGAACGTCGGCATTTCAATCGCGCCGAGATTGACTGCAACGCCGCCCAATTTCAGTTTACCGGGAACGCGCAGGTTATTCTCGAAATACATATTGCGAAGATAGTAGGCGTAAAGCGGTCCCGGAAGGTTTGCACTGTCGGCATTCCAGTAGAGCAGATCGAAAGCCGGCGGCGTGCGCCCGAGAAGGTAATTATTCACGACAAAGTGCCAAACCAGATCACGGGCGCGCAACATGGCGAAGGTGGTGGCCAGCCTGGAGCCGGGCACCAGCCCGCCCTGGGCATACTGGCTTTCGGTGTGCTCGACGAAGCCGGCATCGACATACACGCTGATCTCGCCGGTGTCGGAGAAATCCAAAAGGGTGGCCAGCAGACTGAGGCTGTGCACCGGGCGGCGTTTCCTGGCTGCCAGCACGGCCAGCGCGGTGCAAAGCAGGGTGCCGCCGACGCAGAAGCCCAAGGCGTTGATCGTCAGATTGCCGGATATTTCGCGCACCACGCGAATCGGCGCGATGACGCCTTTTTCGATGTAATCGTCCCAGGTCAGATGCCCGAGCGAACCGGGAATATTGCGCCACGACACGATGAAGGTGGTGTGGCCCTGGTCGACGCAAAAGCGCACGAACGAATTCTGCGGCTGCAGATCGAGGATGTAATACTTGTTGATGAAGGGCGGCACGATCAGCAGCGGACGCTCGTGGACCTCGGGCGTCGAGGGCCGGTACTGGATCAGCTGGATGAGGTCGTTTTCGAACACGACGTCGCCCGGCGTGACAGCGAGATTGCGGCCGACCTCGAAGGCCTGCTCGTCGCTCATCGAAATCCGCCCGCGCCCGAGATCGCTCCCGAGTTGCTCGAGGCCCTGCGCCAGACTGCTGCCACCGGATTCCATCGCGCGGCGGATCGCCTCGGGGTTGGTGGCGGCAAAATTGGTCGGTGCCATGGCCTCGACCAGCTGGCGCGCCAGGTAGCGCAAGCGCGCCTTGGACTGCGCGGGAAGGTCCGCAAGTTCGGTCAGGCTGGCAAGGTATTCGGAATTCATTTCATAGACCCGGCGCAGCATCCGGAACCAGGGCAGCTGCTGCCACTCCGAGGCGTCGAACCGCGGGTCGGCGGCCGGCGGCGTGACGTCGGGCTCGCTCCACAGGCGCAGCCAATCCTGGTAATAGCGCGACTGCAGGCTGGCGAGCTTCTCGCGGTTGGCAGGATCGGCGGTGAGCGCGGCCACCAGCTCGGCGGGCTCGGGGCTGCGGGCGGGCAATTCGCCGAGCAGCTGCTGCATCAGCGATTGCGCTGCGGCGGCGAGCGCACGAAAGGAGTCCTGGTTGTTGTCGGAGGGTGAAGTCATGCGCGCATGCGCGCGGCGAAGTGCGCGCCGGAGTCAGGCCATTCTTGATGGCCAACCGGCCTGCGTCAAGAAAGCTGGGCACCGATGTACATCGTAGCCGTCGGTTGGCTCTACGTGGTGATGGTGATGGCGGCTACCGAGACCAGCGTGGTGGCCGGCGTGCTGACGCTGGTGTTCTACGGGCTCGTTCCGCTGGCGCTCCTGCTGCGGCTGGCGGGTACGCCGCAGCGGCGACGATTACGCCGGCTCGCCGACCAGGGCGCGCACCGCGACGATGGAGAGGATGCCCAGCCCGATCAGAAGCACCTGCTCGAGGGTCTCGCGCAGCGCCGGCCGTCGATGCAGCCCGGGAATCAGGTCGGCGACCGCGACATAGATCATGCTGGCGGCCGCCAGGGCGAGCAGGGGCGAGATCAGCGACTGCAGTGACTGCAGCGCGAAGTAGGCGAGCAGCCCGCCCACCAGCGTGGCAAAGCTCGACAGCAGATTGAAGGCCAGCGCACGGGCGCGCGAATAGCCTGAATTGAGCAGGATGAGGAAGTCGCCGACCTCCTGGGGAATTTCATGGGCAATGATTGCCATTGCCGTGACCAGCCCCAGGCGCACGTCGGTGAGAAAGGCGGCGGCGATCAGTATGCCGTCGACGAAGTTGTGGAAGGTGTCGCCGACCAGGATCATCAGGCCGCTTCGGCCGTGATCGTGCGGCTCGTGATGCCGGTCGTGCGCCTCGCATTCCTCGATATGGCAGTGACGCCAGAGAACCAGCTTTTCCAGCACGAAGAAGGCAAGAATGCCGGCCAGCACGGTGGCGGTCAGGCGATGGATGCTGTCCGCCGATTCCAGCGCGTGGGGCAGGATCTCCAGAAACACCGCGCCAAGCAGTGCACCCACCGCGTAGCTGATCAGCGTCGGCACGCGTTTGGGTGTTGACCAGAGCGCCACCGCCGCCGCGCCGAACACCGACAACAGCGCCCCCACCAGGGTGGTCACCAGAATCCAGGCGAGAATAGTCATGCGTCGGGCGCGGGCGAAAAGGCGCGAGTATAGCGGCCGGCTCGCTTCAGCGGGCGAGCCAGATGAATGCGCCCATGCGCCCGGAGGTTCTGTCGCGGCGGTGCGAGAAGAAGCGTGCGGTATCGGCAACGGTGCACAATCCGCCGCCGTACACTTGTTGGACGCCGGCACGGGCAAGGCGCCGGCGCGCCAGCGCGAACAGATCCGCGAGCCACTTGTTCGGGCGATGCGAAACGAACGCGGGCTGCGCGCCGGGGTCACCCGCCACAAAGGCATCGCGCACATCGGAACCGACTTCGAACGCGGCAGGGCCGATGGCCGGCCCAAGCCATGCCATCAGCCGGTCGGGCGGGACGGCGATTGCCCGCAGCGTGCTTTCTACGACGCCGCCGGCCAGACCGCGCCAGCCGGCGTGGGCGACTGCGACCACGCTGGCGTCGTGATCGCACAGAAGAATCGGCAGGCAGTCCGCCATCTGCACCACGCACACCACTTCGGGCTCTCGGGTATAGGCGGCGTCGGCTTCGACCGGCTGCCGCACCGAGTCGGCGGGAACGACGCGAGCGCCGTGCACCTGTGCGAGCCAGCGCGGCTCCGCCGGCAGATGCGCCCGCACCCTGGCGCGGTTTTCCGCAACATGCGCCGGATCGTCGCCGACCCGAGTGCCGAGATTGAGCGACCGGTATGGCCCGCCGCTGACGCCGCCGTGGCGCGTGGTTACCAGCGCCCGCACCCGCGCCGGCGCGGGCCAGTCCGGAACGATCCAGTCCGGGTCGGGCTCAGGCATCGCGCAGGCTGTCCAGCAGCATCCGCAGGTCGGCCGGAAGCTCCGAGGTCCAGGTTTGGTTGTCGCCGCTGACGGGATGGCACAGGGTCAGGCGGGCGGCATGCAGCGCCTGCCGCGGAAACGCCTGCGCCTGCTGCGGCAAGCGCGCGCGCGCGCCGGTCGAGATAGACCGGATCCCCGATGAGCGGATGGCCGATGGAGGCGAGATGCACACGGATCTGGTGGGTGCGTCCGGACTGCAGCCGGCAGCGCAGCCAGCTCCACTCGGCGCCATGCTCGCGCGGCTCGAACTCGGTGACGGCCGGCTTTCCGGAGGCGACCACCGCCATGCGTGTGCGTTCCACCGGGTGGCGCCCGATCGGCGCCTCGACCCGGCCCGCCTTCGCCACCGGGCCACACACCAGCGCGTCGTATTCGCGCCCCATGGTTCGCGCCTGCAGCTGCCTCACCAGCGCGGTTTGCGCCACCAGCGTCTTGGCCACGACCAGCAGGCCGCTGGTGTCCTTGTCCAGCCGGTGAACGATGCCGGCGCGAGGCAGCGCGGCCAGCGCCGGCGCGTGACTGAGCAGGGCGTTCAGCAGGGTGCCGCTCCAGTTGCCGCTGCCCGGGTGAACCACCAGGCCGGCGGGCTTGTCGATTACCAGCAGGCTGTCGTCCTCGTACGCGATGTCGAGCGGAATGTCTTCGCCGCGAAAGGCGAGAGACTCGGCATCCGGCTGGGGCGCGACGGTGACGCGCTCGCCGCCGAATACGCGGGTTTTGGGCGCAGCCCGGGCGCCGTCGAGCAGCACATGACCGTCGCGCATCCATTGCTGCAGGCGGCTGCGCGAGTATTCGGGCAGCAGCCGTGACAAGGCCTGGTCGAGACGCTGGCCGGCGCAGTCGCCGGGGACGACAAGACTGCGGGAGGCGGCCTGCGGGGACGTTCCCTTATAATGCGCGGCGTTTTTCTCGGGGATCACTCGTGCGGAAATTTGCGGGCATGCGTTTCGGTTTCATCCACAGTGTAGCGGCAATGCTGCTGGTGCTGCTGGCCGGCTGCTCCATGACACCGAAGGACGAAACGCGCGACTGGGGGCCGGACCGGCTGTACTACGCAGCGCGTTCCGAACTGGAAGGCAAGAACTACCAGAAGGCGATCAGCTATTACCAGAAGCTGGAATCGCGCTATCCCTATGGCCGGTTTGCGCAGCAGGCTCAGCTCGACACCGCTTATGCCTACTGGAAGGACGCCGAGCCGGCGCTGGCCCTGGCCGGCTGCGACCGCTTTATCCGCGAGCATCCGAATCATCCGAACGTCGATTACGCCTATTACCTGAAAGGCCGCATCAACTTCAACGAGGATCTCGGCATTCTCGGCTTCATGAGCGGCAAGGACCTGAGCGAGCGCGATCCCAAGTCGGCGCGCGACGCCTTTGACGCGTTCAAGGAACTTGTCAGCCGGTTTCCGGAAAGCAAGTACGCCCCCGACGCCGAGGCGCGCATGAAGTACCTGGTCAGTGCCCTCGCGTCGCATGAGGCGCATGTCGCCGAGTATTACTACCGCCGGGGCGCCTACGTCGCATCGGCCAATCGCGCGCAGTTCGTGCTGAAGACTTACCCGCGCACGCCGGCGGTGGAGCGGGCGCTGGTGGTGATGGTTCGGTCCTACGACGCGATGGGGATTGCCGACCTGCGCGATGACGCCGAGCGGCTGCTGCGCACCAACTTTCCCGACAATTCACTCGCTCTGCGGCACCAGCCCCGGGCCTGGTGGAAGTTCTGGTAGCCGCGACAGTCTGTACCGGCGTCAAGCGCGCGGCGGCGTGCCAGACGCGCCGCTGACCGGCGACCCGGTCAGCGGGCGAACTTCTCCACTACCGCCATCAATTCGTCGATGGCGGACTCGCCCTGGCCCGAGCGCACCGCGGCCTGCACGCAACCTTGCGTGTGGTCGCGCAACAGGCGCAGTGCGACGGCATCAAGCGCCGACCGAACCGCCGAAATCTGCGTGAGAATGTCGATGCAGTAGCGGTCTTCCTCGACCATCTTGCCGAGACCGCGCACCTGGCCCTCGATGCGGTTCAGCCGCTTGAGCAGACCGTCCTTGTCGGAGCGATGCACCGCGTGCGTCCGGTCAGCGGATTTCGAAGCCGGCATCTTTGACTGCCTGGGCGAGCAGGGCAGGATCGGCGCGGGCCGGGTCGAAGCGCACCCGTGCCTCGCCCGGCTGCAGCGTGACGGCGGCGTCTTCGACGCCGGGCACCGCCTTCAGCACACGGGTGACGCTCGCGACGCAGCCGCCGCAGGTCATGCCCTCGATTTTCAGCGTGGTGGTCTGCATTGAAAGCCCTCCTGGGTGTTTTTTAAACCAACGATCAGGCGTCGCCATCGCGTTCGAGCGGCCGCCAACGCCGAAGCAGCAGCGAATTGGTGACGACCGACACCGAGCTCAGCGCCATCGCGGCGCCGGCAATGACCGGATTCAGCATGCCGAGCGCGGCAAGCGGAATGCCGAGCACGTTGTAGAAAAAGGCGAAGAACAGGTTCTGGCGGATCTTGCGCAATGTCGCTCGCGACAGATCGATCGCATCGGCAATGGCGAGCGGATCGTTGCGCATCAGGGTGATATCGGCAGCCTCGATGGCGATATCCGACCCGGACGCCAGCGCGAAGCTCACGTCGGCGGCGGCCAGCGCCGGCGCATCGTTGATGCCGTCGCCAGCCATTCCCACCAGGCCGTTGCCGTGCTTGAGCGCCGAGACCTCGCGCGCCTTGTCCTGCGGCAGCACCTCTGCACGGTAGCGGCTGACGCCGAGGCTGCCCGCGACCGCTTCCGCGGTGGCGGCGTTGTCGCCGGTGAGCATCACTACGTCGACGCCGAGCTCCGCCAGCGCCGCGATTGCCCGTGGCGACGACGGTCGAAGGGTATCGGCGATGGCGATCATCCCTATCAGCCGGCCGTCGAGCGCCACCGCGACAACCGTGCTGCCGTCAGCGGCGAGCCGGCCGACACGATCGTCGTCGACCGCGATCCCTCGCTCGCGCAGGAAGCGTGGCGCGCCAAGCAGGGCGGGCCGGCCATCGACCTCGCCGCTCACCCCAAGGCCGGGATGCGAAGCGAAGTCGTCGAGCCGGGCAAGGCCTGCCCCGGTGGCTGCCGCCTTGTCCGAGATTGCCACCGCCAGCGGATGACGCGAGCCCTGCTCAAGCGTGGCCGCAATGCGCAGCACTTCGCTTTCGGCGGCCGTTGTCTCGACGGCGACGACGGCGGGTCGCCCGAGGGTCAGCGTGCCGGTCTTGTCGACCGCAAGAGTGCGGATCTTCTGCGCGCGCTCGAGAGCGGCGGCGTCGCGCACCAGGATGCCGGACTGCGCACCGCGCCCGGTGCCCACCATGATGGCGGTGGGGGTGGCGAGGCCCAGCGCGCACGGACATGCGATCACCAGCACTGCAACCGCATTGATCAGCGCGGGCGTGAATTCGCCCCCGATACTCCACCATGCGGCAAACGTCAGCGCGCTCAGGGCGACGACGGCGGGGACGAACACGCCGGATACCCGATCCGCGAGACGCTGGATCGGCGCCTTGCTGCCTTGTGCCTGCTCAGTCAGCCGCACCACCTCGGCCAGCTGGGTGCGTGAACCGGTCTCGGTGGCGCGCACGCGCAGCCGGCCATCGAGGTTCTGGGTGCCGGTGTAAACCCTGGCGCCGGCGGTCTTCGCGACCGGCATGCTCTCGCCGGTCAGCATGCTTTCGTCGACGCTCGATCGGCCCTCGATGATCTCGCCGTCGACCGGTATGCGGTCGCCTGCGGCCACGCGGACTACTTCGCCATCGCCGATGTCGGCGATATCGACGGTTAGGGTGGCGCCATCGCGCTCGACCACCGCCTGACGCGGCTGCAGGCCGAGCAACTGCTCGATGGCGGCCGAGGTGCGGCCCTTTGCCCGCGCTTCCAGCAGTTTGCCCATCAGGACGAGGGTGATGATGGCGGCCGATGCCTCGAAATAGACGTGCTGTCCGGTGATTGCGAACACGGTGACCACGGCACTGAACACATAGGCCATGCTGGTGCCCAGCGCGATCAGGACATCCATGTTGGCGCTTCCGCCGCGCAGGGCGTGCCAGGCACCGACGTAGAAACGCCAGCCGATCCAGAACTGCACCGGTGTCGCCAGGGCGAACTGCAGCCAGCGCGGCAGCAGGTCTTCATGGCGTCCGATGAGCATCGTGCCCATCTGGGCGACCAGCGGAAGGGTAAGCGCCGCCGCCAGCCAGAACAGCCGGCGCTCGCGCCGGTAGGCTTCGGCGTGCCGACGGTGTTCGTCGGCCCGGGTGCTCTCGTCGCTGATCTGGGCGCGGTAGCCGGCCCGATGCACCGCGGCGATCAAGTCCTCGCCCCGCGCCTTGCCGGGGGAAAACCGTACCTGGGCTCGAGCGCTGGCGAGATTGACCGTGGCGTCGACGCCGTCGAGCGCATTCAGCGCCTGCTCGACGCGGACGGCGCAGGCGGCGCAGGTCATGCCATCGATGGCAAGTTCCAGCCGCTGCGGCGGCACCCGGTATCCGCTTTTCTCGATGGCGGCAACCACATCGCCGGGATTGGTTTGGTGTGGATCGAAGCGCACGGTGGCGCGCTCGCCGGCAAGATTGACCAGGGCATTCACGCCGGGCAGACGGTTCAGCGACTTCTCGATGCGGGTGGCACAGGCGGCGCAGGTCATCCCCTCGACCGGCAGGTCGAGGCGGGCGAGTCCGGGTTCGGAGGGCAGGTTCACCGCGCCAATATACCCGTAACGGGTATACGGGGCAAGTACCCCATCAGGGTATATAAGGGCGCTCGGTCAGGAACTCAGTTCGGGGCGCTCGCGGAACAGCTCGAGCGCCTCGGGGTTTGCGAGCGCGTCCAGGTTCCTGACCGGCCGGCCGTGCACCACGTTGCGCACCGCGAGTTCGACGATCTTGCCGCTCTTGGTCCGGGGAATGTCGCTCACCTGCACGATCTTCGCCGGCACATGGCGGGGGGTGGTATTGGCGCGGATGCGCTCCCTGACGCGTTTGACGAGCGACTCGTCCAGGCTGAGTCCTTCACGCAGCCGCACGAACAGTACGACCCGAACGTCGTTGTCCCAGTCCTGGCCGATGACCAGGCTTTCGACGACCTCTTCCAGCTGCTCCACCTGGCGGTAGATCTCGGCGGTGCCGATGCGCACCCCCCCGGGATTGAGGGTTGCATCGGAGCGGCCGTAGATGATCGCCGTTCCCCGGGCGGTGAGTTCCATGTAATCGCCGTGGCACCACACGCCGGGAAAGCGCTCGAAGTACGCGGCGCGGTACCGTGAGCCGTCGGCATCGTTCCAGAACGACACCGGCATGGAGGGAAAAGGCGCGGTGCATACCAGTTCGCCTTTCTCGCCGACGACCGGCCGGCCGTCCTCGTCGTAGACCTCGACTTTCATGCCGAAGCCGCGGCGCTGGATTTCGCCGCAGTAGACAGGCAGCGTCGGGTCGCCCAGCACGAAACAGGAGACGATGTCGGTGCCGCCGGAGATCGAGGACAGCAGCAGGTCTTTCTTGATCGCGCGATACACATAGTCGAAGCCCTCCGGCACCAGCGGCGAGCCGGTCGAGGTCATGGTGGCGAGGTGCTTCAGACCATGGGTGCGCATCGGCTCGGCGCCGGCCTTGTTCAGCGCGTCGATGTACTTGGCCGACGTGCCAAACACCGTCATCCGCTCGGCGTCGGCGAGGTCGAAAAGCGCGCCGGGGCCGGGATAGAAGGGGGATCCGTCGTACAGCAGCAGGGTCGCGTCGCTCGCGAGACCGGAGACCAGCCAGTTCCACATCATCCAGCCGCAGGTGGTGAAGTAGAACAGCCGGTCGTCGCGCTTTACGTCGGTGTGGAGTTGGTGTTCCTTCAGGTGCTGCAGCAGGGTTCCGCCGGCGCCGTGCACGATGCACTTCGGCACGCCGGTCGTGCCCGAGGAATACAGGATGAACAGCGGGTGATCGAACGGCAGTCGCCTGAAGCGGATGTCCTTGCCGCGAAACGGCGCAACGAAATCCGCAAGGTGCACTGCCCGGCGGATGGCCGAGATATCTGGCCGGTCGCGCGTGTAGGAAACGACGACCACTTTCTCCAGGGAAGGTATGCCTGCGGCGATTTCCTCGATGCGGGGCAGGGTGTCGTGCGCCTTGCCGTTGTAGTGTTAGCCCTAGACCGCGAACAGCAGCTTCGGCTCGATCTGGCCGAAGCGGTCGAGCACGCCGCGCGCGCCGAAATCGGGCGAGCACGAGGACCAGATGGCGCCCAGGCTGGCCGCCGCCAGCATGAATATCACGGTATCCGGCGAGTTCGGCATGAAGGCGGCGACGCGGTCGCCTTCGCCCACGCCGGCGGCGTGCAGCGCCTGGGCGGTTCTGGACACGGCGTCGTGCAGTTCGCGCCAGGACAGGCGCCAGCGCACCTTGTCTTCGCCCCAGAACACCAGCGCATCGGTGTCGTCGCGGCGGCGCAGCAGGTTCTCGGCATAGTTCAGCCGCGCTTGCGGAAACCAGCGTGCTCCCGGCATCTTGTCGCCGTCGGCCAGCGCCGGCTCCTCGCCGCGCGAGCCCACGACCCCGCAAAACTCCCAGATGCCGGTCCAGAACAGCACGGGCTCGCGCACCGACCACTCGTAGAGCTGGGTCGAGTCGTTGACGCCGGCATTCCAGCGCTGATTGACCAGGCGGATGAAGCGGGTGATGTTGGCGCGGGCGATACGCTCGTTGGATGGTTTCCAGAGAATTGGAGGGGGGGTAGCGTTCATGTTCGGGAGTGCCTTCGCGTTACAGCCGTCGCCGCGGCCGGTTGCGCAATATCCGGCGTCGGGCGCGGCGCAGGTCTATTCCGGCCGCATGTGGGGAAACAGGATGACGTCGCGGATCGACGGACTGTCGGTCAGCAGCATGACCAGCCGGTCGATGCCGATGCCTTCGCCGGCGGTGGGCGGCAGCCCATACTCCAGCGCGCGAATGTAGTCGGCATCGTAGAACATCGCTTCCTCGTCGCCAGCGGCTTTGGCATCGGCCTGCGCGCGGAAGCGCTCGGCCTGATCTTCCGGATCGTTCAACTCGGAAAAACCGTTGGCGATTTCCCGGCCGCAGATGAACAGCTCGAAGCGGTCGGTAACGCCCGGGTCGGCATCGCTGCGGCGGGCGAGCGGGCTGACGTCGGTCGGGAACGCGACGATGAATGTCGGCTGGACCAGCTTGGCCTCGGTGGTCTGCTCGAACAGCTTGAGCTGAAGCACGCCGACGCCGTCGGTGGGAAATACTTCCACTTCGAACGGTGCCAGTGCCAGTTTCAGGTACTCGGGCTTCGACAGCTCGTGCAGCTTGTACTGGGGGTTGTACTTGGCGATGGCCTCGGGCATCGTCAACCGGTCGTAAGGACCGGCGAAGTCGATGCGCTCGCCCTGGTACACCACTTCCGCCGCGCCGGTGGCGTCGATGGCGGCCTTGCGCAGCATCTGCTCGGTGAGGTCCATCAGGTAGTTGTGGTCCTGGTAGGCCTCGTAGAACTCGAGCATGGTGAATTCCGGATTGTGCCGGGTGGAGATGCCCTCGTTGCGGAAGTTGCGGTTGATCTCGAATACTTTCTCGAATCCGCCGACCACCAGGCGCTTCAGATACAGCTCGGGCGCGATACGCAGGTAGAGCTGCATGTCGAGCGCGTTGTGGTGGGTGACGAACGGACGCGCCGCCGCTCCGCCGGGGAGCGGCTGCATCATCGGCGTTTCCACCTCGAGGTAGGCGCGGGCCACGAAAAATTCGCGCAGCGACTGAATCACCCGCGAGCGCGCCTGGAAGGTGCGGCGGGTCTCCGGCGTGACGATCAGGTCGACGTAGCGCTGTCGGTAGCGCTGTTCCTGGTCGGCAAGGCCGTGGAACTTCTCCGGCAGGGGGCGCAGTGCCTTCGACAGCAGCCGCAGCCGGGAAACCTTGACGGTGAGTTCGCCGGTGCGGGTCTTGAACAGGGTGCCTTCGGCGCCGAGGATGTCGCCGAGATCCCAGTGCTTGAAGGCGGCGTGCGTATCTTCGCCAGTGCCGTCGTTGGAGACGTAGAGCTGGATCCTTCCGGACATGTCCTGGAGCGTGGCGAAGCTGGCCTTGCCCATGACGCGCTTCAACACCATGCGCCCGGCGACCGCGACCCTGACCGGATCTGCCTCGAGCGCGGGATTGTCGCGCTCCCCATACTCGCGCTGCAGATCCGCCGCCAGCCGGTCGCGGCGAAAATCGTTGGGAAAGGGGTTGCCCTGCGCGCGCAGCGCCTGCAGCTTGGCGCGTCGCTCCTCGATGATCTTGTTGGTGTCGACCTGCGCGTCGTGCGGTTCCTGTTCGTCCATGGTCCTGTTGTCCGTGGCTGCGGTCGCGGGGCTAGACGCCCTGCTTGAGGCTGGCCTCGATGAAGGGATCGAGATCGCCGTCCAGCACCGCCTGGGTGTTGCCGATCTCGATATTGGTGCGCAGATCCTTGATCCGGGACTGGTCGAGCACATAAGAGCGGATCTGGTGGCCCCAGCCGATGTCCGTCTTGCTGTCTTCCAGTTTCTGCTTTTCCGCCTGGCGCTTGCGCAGTTCGAGTTCGTACAGGCGCGACTTCAGCATGGCCATGGCTTCGGCGCGGTTCTTGTGCTGCGAGCGGTCGTTCTGGCACTGAACCACGATGCCAGAAGGCAGGTGGGTGATGCGCACGGCGGAGTCCGTTCGGTTCACGTGCTGGCCGCCGGCGCCGCTGGCGCGGTAGGTGTCTATACGCAGGTCGGCGGGATTGATGTCGACCTCGATCGAGTCGTCCACCTCGGGGTAGACGAACACGCTCGCGAACGACGTGTGGCGCCGGGCGTTCGAATCGAACGGCGACTTGCGCACCAGCCGGTGCACGCCGGTCTCGGTGCGCAGCGTTCCGTAGGCGTACTCGCCAGAGACCTTGAGCACCGCGCTCTTGATGCCCGCGACCTCTCCGGGGGATTCTTCCATGACCTCGACGCCGAAGTCCTTGCGCTCGCAATAGCGAAGGTACATGCGCTCGAGCATCGCCGCCCAGTCCTGCGATTCGGTGCCGCCTGCCCCGGACTGGATGTCCACGAAGCAGTTGGCCGCATCCATCGGGTTGGCGAACATGCGCCGGAACTCGAGCCCAGCCACTTCGCGCTCGATGGCGGCGAGATCAGTCTCGATGGCGGCCACCGTGGCCTCGTCCCGCTCCGCGCGAGCCATGTCGAACAGCTCCTGCGCGTCGCGCAGACCGGCCCCGATCTGCTCCAGCGTCTCGACCACGGCCTCCAGCGCCTTCTTCTCCTTGCCGAGCGCCTGTGCCTGCTCGGGGTTCTCCCAGAGCGCGGGATCCTCGCTCAGCCGCGCGACTTCATCGAGCCGGTTGCGCTTGCCATCGAAGTCAAAGGTACCTCCGAAGTTCCGAGGACCGTTGTGCGAGGTCCTCGAGTTTGGCTTCGATGTCGTTGATGCGTTCAGCGTCCATGATTCCTGCCCATGCGAAAGCTGCGGATTCTACCCGACGGCTGCCGCTGTCAGCGAAATAGCGCAAGGCCGGCGCCCAGGCCGACGGCCACGCCGGCCAGCGGGACGGCGCAGCGACGGAGCAGTCCGGCGCCTCCGACCACGAACACCATGCCCAGCTTGAAGGCGATGTTGGCGCCGACCGCGAGCGCAATGGCGGTGGCGGCCTCAGCCTCCCCGACGTCCCCCCGGTTGTAAAGGCGCAGCACCGACAGCGAGATGGCATCGACATCCGTCAGGCCGGATACGAACGCCCCGGCATACAGGCCGGCGGTGCCGGCTACGTCGGAGAGCCACGCCATCACGACCAGCACGACCCCGTACAGGGCCGCGAAAGTCAGCGCCGCGGTCAATTCGGTCGGGTTCTTGAACTCGGGCATGGGTGCCTCGCCGGCGATCGGTTCGCGCCTGCGCAGGTAGGCAAGGCTGACTGCTCCGACCACGGTGCCGGCGGCGAGCACCGGCAGCAGCAGAGACAGAATACCGGGCGCCACAACGGCCGAAATCACCGCGAGCCGCACCAGCACGACCACGTTGGCGATCACGATCACGAACACTGCCATGCGTAGCAGCGCGGAATGGCTGCGAGCGTGGCGCGCATACACCAGCGTGGTCGCGGTGCTCGACACAAGGCCGCCGAGCAGGCCGAGCAGCGGCACGCCGTAGCGCTGCCCCACCAGCCGGAGCGAGACGTAGCCCGCCAGGCTGACGCCGGCGATCAGTACCACCAGCAGCCAGATCTCGTAAGGATTGAGCGAGCCGTACGGCCCGTAGTCTTGATTGGGCAGTACCGGCAGCACGATGAAGGTCAGCACCGCGAACTGCAGCATCGAGGTCAGGTCGCGGCGGGTCAGTTGCGCGCTGAAGCCGTGCAGCTCCGCCTTGAAATAAAGGAGCGCGACCGTGACGATGGCCAGCATCACCGCGATCTGCGTCTGCCCGAACCACACCAGGGCGCCCAGCGAGAAGCACACCAGGAGAGCGGCGATGGTGGTGGTGCCCGATTTGCTGGCGTCTTCGCGCAAGTAGGCGGAAATCAGCAGCAGTCCCACTAGCAGCAGGCCGACGACCAGGAACCACGGCGAGCCCAGTTCGCTCGAGGCGGCCGCCGCCAGGCTCCCGAACAGTGCCACGAGCGCCGAGGTGCGCAGGCCCGCCTTGGCGCCGGGATGGCGCTCGCGCTCGAGCCCGATCAGGAGCCCGATGGCGATCGCAATCGCGAACGCCCGCAGGCGTTCGAATTCGGTGCCCTGCAGCCAGGGAAGCTCCACGCTCATGACGGCTTCAGGCGGGCTGCCACTGCTCGATCACCAGCTGTGGGGTGCGCAGGCCGTTGTATTCATTGACCTGCAGGCGATAGACGGTGCGCACCCGGGCAGGCAACGGCGCGTCCTCGCCAAAGCGCATCGCCTCGACTGCGCGCGCCGCGCCGGGCTGCCGCAGCCTTAGCCGGAGGTGGCGCCCCCCGACCACGCGCTGGTCGAGCACCTCGAAGTCGTCGCAGAACTGCGGCGGCGGAAAACCCTGTCCCCAGACATGGCCCTCGATTGCCTGGGCCAGCTCCAGTCCGCAGTCCTCCGGCGCAAGCGGCCCGTCGACCTCGATGATCTGCTCGAGATCGGCCGGCGACAGCAGCGTTTGCACCACTTGCTCGAAAGCGGTGCGAAACGTCTCGAGGTCGGTGCGTCGCACCGACAGCCCCGCCGCCATCGCGTGTCCGCCAAAGCGAAGCACAAGTCCGGGATGGCGCTTCGCCACCAGGTCGAGCGCGTCGCGCAGATGCAGACCCGGAATCGAACGCCCCGAACCCTTGAGTTCCTCGGCGCCGGCGGGTGCGAAGGCAATGACCGGTCGGTGAAACCTGTCCTTGAGGCGGGAGGCAAGAATGCCGATCACGCCCTGATGCCAGGTCTGGTCGAACAGGGTGAGCGTGAAGCCGTTGGCGGCGACCTCCTCGGGGGAGGCGGCGAGCGCGGACTCCTGCATCTGCGTTTCGACGTCGCGGCGCTCGCGGTTGAGCGCGTCGAGCTGGCGCGCCAGTTCAAGGGCGCGTGCCGGTTCACGGCTGAGCAGGCATTCGATGCCGACCGTCATGTCGGTCATCCGGCCGGCGGCATTGAGCCGGGGGCCAAGCACGAAGCCGAGATCGTAGGCGCCGGCGCGGCGCGGATCGCGGCCCGCCACGCGAAACAGCGCTTCGATCCCCGGGCGCAGCCGACCGGCGCGGATGCGCTTCAGGCCCTGATCGACCAGCGTCCGGTTGTTGTCGTCGCGCCTGGCGACAGCGGCGACGGTGCCCAGAGCCCCCAGGTCCAGACCATCGGCAAGATTGGGTTCGGCGCGGTCGGCAAAATGGCCGCGCGCGCGCAGCACGCCGCGCAACGCCAGCAATACATAGAACATGACGCCGACGCCTGCGAGGTGTTTGCTTTGAAAGCCGCAGCCCGGCTGGTTCGGATTGACGATGCAGGCCGCCGCGGGCAATGTCGGGCCGGGCAGATGATGGTCGGTCACCAGTACGCGCATGCCGAGCCGCGCGGCGCGCGCCACGCCGTCGACGCTGGCTATGCCGTTGTCCACGGTGATCAGCCAGTGCGGGCTGCGGGTGGCAGCCAGTTCGACGATCTCCGGCGTAAGGCCGTAGCCGAACTCGAAGCGGTTCGGTACCAGGTAACCGATGTCGGCGCCCAGCGCCTGCAGTACCGAAACCGCCAGCGCGCATGCCGTGGCGCCATCGGCATCGTAATCGGCGATGACCAGCAGGCGTTCACCCCGCACGATTGCGTCTGCAAGCAGGTCGGCCGCCGTGGCGCAGTTGAGCAAGCCCTGCGCCGGCAGCAGCGAGGCAAACCGGGTATCGAGCTGGCGCTCGCTCGTAATCCCGCGGGCGGCCAGCACGCGCGCCAGCACCGGATGCAACCCGTGTTGCTCGAGAGCGGCGCGGGCTGGTTCGGGGCAAGTACGCACGACGACGCGGGACTGCGTCATGACGATGCATTCTCCCCGAGCGGGGTCGGTTCGCGCCGCCGCCAGAACTTCCAGCGCGCCGAGCGTGCCAGCCGGATCTCGGCGACGCCGCCGGCGAGGGGGCCGACCAGCACCACCGCGTCGATGAGCCCTGCGCCAAGCGCCGCCCAGGCCGGGTCGAGCCAGTCGCGTACCCACGCCGACGTATCGGCATCGTGCATTGGCAGCGCCGGATCGAGTGCAATCAGCAGGCTGCCAGGATCATGGCGCTCCAGGCTTTCGGCAGCGCTGGCGCCCAGCACCAGCTGCGCGGCCCCGGCACGCTGCGCCAGTGCCCGTAGCAGCGCGTCCGTGCCGCAGGCGACGGCGAAGTCCACAGGACCGGCGATCGGCAGGGTGCCGCCGCCCCAGAGCCAGAGGCTGTTGACTGCCGGCTCGCCGCGCGCCTCTCGGCCCTGGTTGACCGCATGATCGTGCAGCAGCATCTGAACTTCGGTGAGCAGTCGAAGCCAGGGCGCGGCGTCGGCGCCTGCCGGCATGTAGCGGCCGGCGTCGCGGCCAGTCGCCAAAGCGGGATCGCCGCACCGCAGGTCGGGCGCGCGTTCGACGCCCAGACACCATCGCCCGGCGTCGATCCACAACGCGCGAATCCCGTCGGCTTCGACGTGCGCGCGCAACAGCGCGAACAGTTCGCGACTCTCGGTGTCTGACAGTTCCGGCGG
>CALJLA010000153.1 GCA_937983055.1 uncultured Pseudomonadota bacterium | reverse complement strand
TGCTTCGGAGATAGTGGTATACTAAAAGCCTTGCTGAGACTGCTTGGGTCGGTTGCTATGGCCGTACTTTCCGCTTCCGGCGTCAGCCGCCTCGCCATCCATCGCGGCGAATCGATCAATGCGATCTGGTTCGTAGTCGCCGCCATCTGTACCTACCTGGTCGCGTTCCGCTTCTACAGCGCCTGGATCTGCGCCAAGGTACTCACCCTGGACGAGACCCGGGCGACCCCGGCCGAGCGCTTCAATAACGGCCGCGACTTCGTGCCCACCAATAAATGGGTGGTGTTCGGCCACCACTTCGCCGCGATCGCCGGCCCCGGCCCGCTGATTGGCCCGACCCTGGCGATGCAGTTCGGCTACCTGCCCGGCACGATCTGGATCCTGGTCGGCGCGGTGCTGGGCGGCTGCGTGCAGGACATGATCATCATGTTCTGCTCCACCCGCCGCGACGGCCGCTCGCTCGGCCAGATGGCCAAGGACGAGCTCGGGCCGATCGGCGGCTGGGCGGCGCTGGTCGGCACCATGATGATCATGATCATCCTGATCGCGGTGCTCGGCCTGGTCATCGTCAAGGCAATGCAGCACAGTCCCTGGGCCACCGCCACGGTGCTGGGCACGATCCCGGTGGCGATGCTGATCGGCATCTACATGCGCGGCATTCGTCCCGGGCGGGTTCTCGAGGGCACCGCGATCGGCATCGTGCTACTGATCGTGTGCGTCGCCGGCGGCGGCTGGGTGGACAGCCAGCCCGAAATCCGCGCCTGGTTCGACTGGGACGGCATGACCTGCGCTTGGTTCGTGATGATTTACGGCTTCAGCGCCGCGGTGCTGCCGGTCTGGCTGCTGCTGGCGCCGCGCGATTACCTCTCCACCTTCCTCAAGCTGGGCGTGGTGTTCCTGCTGGCGATCTCGATCATGCTGCTGGCGCCGGACGTGAAGATGCCGCACATGACCGAATTCGCGAAGACCGGCCTCGGGCCGATCTTCAAGGGCGACCTCTTCCCGTTCGTGTTCATCACGATTGCCTGCGGCGCGATCTCCGGCTTCCACTCGCTGGTGTCCTCCGGCACCACGCCGAAGCTGCTGTCGAACGAGAAGGAGATCCGCATGATCGGCTACGGCTCGATGGCGCTGGAATCCTTCGTCGCCATCATGGCGGTGGTCGCCGCCACCGTGCTGGAGCCGGGCGTGTACTTCGCGATCAACAGCCCGGCCGGCGTGGTCGGCGCCGAGCCCGCCGCCGCGGTCGCCACCATCTCGTCCTGGGGCTTCCCGGTGACCGTGGAGCAGATGGAAACGCTGGCGGCGGAGATGGGCGAAGCCACGCTGTTCGCCCGCACCGGCGGCGCGCCGTCGCTCGCCGTCGGCATGGCCACCATCTTCTCCAGCACCTTCGGCGGGACGCTGCTTGCCATGTGGTACCACTTCGCGATCATGTTCGAGGTGCTGTTCATCCTCACCACGCTGGATGCCGGCACCCGCGTCGGCCGCTTCATGCTGCAGGACATGGCCAAGCACGTCTGGAAACCGATGGGCAACACCTCGTCCTATCCGATGACGGTGCTCTCCAGCCTGATCTTCGTGGGCGCCTGGGGCTACTTCCTTTGGCAGGGGGTCAACGATCCGCTGGGCGGCGTCAACATCCTGTGGCCGCTGTTCGGCATCTCCAACCAGTTGCTGGCGGGCATCGCGCTCACCGTGGCGACCGGCATCATCATCAAGATGGGCCGCGCCAAATACGCCTGGGTCACCGGCCTGCCGCTGACCTGGCTCACCATCGTGTGCAGCTGGGCGGCCTGGGAGAAGGTATTCAGCCCGAATCCGCAGATCGGCTTCCTGTCCGGCGCCGCCGACATGGAAGCGAAGCTGGCCGCCGGCCTGCTTTCGCCGGAGGCGGCCGCGGTCGCGCCGCAGCTGATCATCGGCCAGCGCATCGATGCGGTGCTCGCGGTGCTGTTCGCCGTGATCCTGTGGGTGGTGATCTTCGAGATGCTGCGCATGGCGCTGCGCCTGCGCAGCGGCAAGCCGGTGCTGCCGCTGGCCGAGTCCGGGTACGTGAAGACCCGGCTCGAGGCCGGCATGGTCGGCAGCGGCATGCACGGATAAGGAGGCCGCGATGACGACGCTGATCCGTACCTGCTGGCGCCTGCTGCGCCAGGCGAGCGGCGACGACGCCTACGAGCGCTATCTCACTCATCTGCAATCGCGCCATCCCGGGGCGCGGCCGATGACGCGCCACGAATTCTTCCGGCGCCGGCAGGAAGAAAAGTGGGGCAAGGTGTCGCGCTGCTGCTGAAGCGGCCGCCGCTGGCATAATGGCGACGGGAGCCTCCTGGCTCCCGTTTCTTTTCCCGAACGCGCCGACATGAAGAAGAACTCACCGATCCGCTACAGCGTCAGCCCGTCCAGCCCGCAGGCTCACCTTTTCACCGTGCGCTGCACGGTGGCCGATCCCGACCCCGATGGCCAGCGCTTTTCGTTGCCGTCGTGGATTCCCGGCAGCTACCTGATCCGCGAATTCGCCCGCAACGTGGTGCAGATCCGCGCCTTTGCGGGCCGCGAGGAAGTCGAGATCGGCAAGCTCGACAAGAACACCTGGATCGCGCGGCCCGCGCGCGGCCCGCTCACGGTCGAATGCGAGATCTACGCGCACGATCTGTCGGTGCGCGGGGCCTACCTCGACAGCGTGCGAGGCTTCTTCAACGGCGCTTCGCTGTTTCTGCGGGTGCATGGCCGCGAGGCGCGCAATCACGAAGTCGAGCTCGAGGCGCCGCGCGGCAAGGCCTTCGCCGGCTGGCGCGTGGCCACCGCGATGTCCCCCCACAAGACCAAGCCCTGGCGCTTCGGCAGCTACCGGGCGAAAGACTACGACGAGCTGATCGATCACCCCGTCGAGATGGGCGAGTTCGACGCCATCAGCTTCCGCGCCCGCGGCGTGCCGCACGCTGTCGTGATCTCGGGCCGCCACGAGGCCGATCTGAAACGGCTGGCGCGCGACCTCAAGAAATTGTGCGAGGCGCACATCGACCTGTGGGGCGAGGCGCCGATGGACCGCTATCTCTTTCTCGTGCACGCGCTGGGCGAAGGCTACGGCGGGCTCGAGCACCGCGCCTGCACCGCGCTGATCACCCGCCGCGACGATCTGCCGCGCGCCGACACGCCAGAGGGCGACGAGGGCTACCGCACCTTTCTCGGCCTGTGCTCGCACGAGTACTTCCACACCTGGAACGTGAAACGCATCAAGCCGGCGGCATTCACGCCCTACGATCTGGATCGCGAGAACTACACCCGGCTGCTGTGGGCGTTCGAGGGCATTACTTCCTACTACGACGACCTCATGCTGGTGCGCGCCGGCCTCGTGTCCGAATCCGCTTATCTCGAAACGCTGGGCAGAACGCTCACCCAGGTTTCCCGCGGCGCCGGTCGGTTCAAGCAGTCAGTCGCCGACTCCTCGTTCGACGCCTGGATCAAATACTACCGGCCGGACGAGAACACGCCGAACGCGGTGGTGAGCTACTACCAGAAGGGCAGCCTGATCGCGCTGTGCCTCGACCTGCTGCTGCGCAGCCACAGCGGCGGGCACCGCTCGCTCGACGACGTGATGCGCGCGCTGTGGATGCGCTATGGCCGCACCGGCATCGGCGTGCCCGAGGACGGGGTGGAATCCATCGTCGAGGAAGTCGCCGGCATGCGCATGCGCGGCTTCTTCGACCGGGCCCTGCGCGCCACCGGTGAACTGCCGGTCGCGCAGTTGCTCGGGGGCGTCGGCATCGAGGCGTTCACGCGCCCGGCGGAATCGTCATCGGACCGAGGCGGCAGGCCCGCTGCCGGCGACGGCCGCGCCTCGCGGCGCGCCGATCTCGGCGTGCGCACCCGTGCGGAAAACGGCGAACTCAAGCTCGCCCATGTGCTGGACGGCGGCGCCGCACAGCAGGCAGGGCTGTCTGCCGGCGATGTGCTGGTCGCCATCGACGGCCTGCGGGTAAACGCGAAGAACCTGGAATCGCTGCTCACGCGGCGTCGCCCCGGCGAAGTGGCGCGGATTCACGCCTTCCGCCGCGACGAGCTGATGGTGTTTACCGTGACACTGATGCCCCCAGCCAGGGATACCTGGGTGCTGTCAGTCACCAACGACAACACGCTCGCCCGCACCCGCAGGCGCTGGCTCGGCGGCTGATCGCGCCCGCAGCCGTTCAGCCGCCGCTCTGGGCGGCGTTGGGCGTCAGGATGATGTCGAAGCGCACGGTGTGGTACGGCGCGCTCATCCGCCGGCCATCCGGCGCCGTGCCCGGCGCCTGCCGCTCGAACGGCACCACCAGCGAACGCTTCACCGCGAACACCGCATCGGAGTCGAGATACGGGTCGCCCTCGACGAACACATGCGTAGTGAGCGGCGCGAACCCCGGTGCCGACACGATCATGTGGGTGTGCGCCGGCCGGTACGGATGCCGTCCCATGGCAAGCAGCATCCTGCCTACCGGGCCATCGGTAGGCACCGGGTAGCTCACCGGCTTCACTGTCCAGAACGCATAGCGGCCGTCGCCGTCGCTGCGGATACGCCCGCGTGCGCGCAGCGCGCCGCCCGGCTTCTGCACGTCGTACCAGCCCTCGCCGTCGGTGGACCAGATGTCGAGCAGCGCGCCGCCAACCGGCGTGCCGGACACCGCGCGCACCGTGCCGGCGAAATACACCGGTTCGCCCTCGACGCCCGCCGCGAGGTCGGCGCCATTCGGAAATTCGGGTGCGTCGCGCACATGGAAGGGGCCGAGCACCGTCGATTCGGTGGCGCCTTCCGCCCGGCGATGGTTGATTGCGTCCACCAGCATCGACACGCCAAGCGTGTCCGACAGCAGGATGAACTCCTGCCGCGTGTGATCGCATTTCTGGCCGGTCGCGGTCAGGAACTCAATGCCTGCCCGCCACTCGGCCTCGGTAAGCGCGGTTTCCCGCACGAAGGCATGCAGGTGACGGATCAGGCTGGCCATGACTTCACGGAACCGGGCGTCGGCCGCGCCGTCCAGCCTGGCCGCCACCGCCTCGGTGATGCGGTCTTCGATTTCGCGTGTCATGTACCCTCCTTCGCCGGCGCCTGGGCGCCGCCGCTCAAACGCGCTCGATCGCGAGCGCGATGCCCTGCCCCACGCCGATGCACATGGTGCACAGCGCGCGCCGTCCGCCGGTCTTCTCCAGCTGGCACAGCGCGGTGGTGATCAGCCGCGCGCCGCTCGCGCCCAGCGGGTGGCCGATGGCGATCGCCCCGCCGTTGGGATTGACCTGCGGCGCGTCGTCCGCCACGCCCAGCTGGCGCAGCACCGCCAGCGCCTGGGCGGCGAACGCTTCATTCAGCTCGATCACGTCGAACGCGTCGATGCCGAGGCGCAGCCGGGCGGCAAGCTTCTGCGATGCCGGCACCGGCCCGATGCCCATGATTCTCGGCGCCACGCCCGCCACTGCCGCGCCGAGAATACGCGCCCGCGGGGTCAGCCCATGCGCCTTTGCCGCCGACTCCGAAGCGAGCAGCAGCGCGCAGGCGCCGTCGTTGACGCCGGAAGCGTTGCCCGGCGTCACCGTTCCCCCCTCGTGCACCACGCCTTTCAGGCGTGCCAGCGCTTCCATCGAGGTCTCCCGCGGATGCTCGTCCGCGCTCACCGTGAGTGCCTCGCCTTTGCGCTGCGGTACAGTAACCGGCACGATCTCGGCATCGAAAAACCCGGTCTTGCGCGCGGCCGCGCAGCGCTGCTGTCTGGGCAGCGCGAGGGCGTCCTGGTCGGCGCGCGCAATGCCGAAGTCGGCGGCCCCGTTCTCCTCCGTCTCCGGCAGGCTGTCGATGCCGTAGCGCCGCTTCATTTCCGGATTGACGAAGCGCCAGCCGAGCGTGGTGTCGTATACGGCGTTGCTGCGGGAGAACGCGCTGTCCGCCTTGGGCATCACGAACGGCGCGCGCGACATGCTCTCGACTCCGCCGGCGATCATCAGCGCCGCCTCGCCGGCGCGAATGGCACGCGCGGCGTCGGCGGCCGCCTCCAGGCTCGATCCGCACAGCCGGTTCACCGTCATGCCCGGCACCTCGACCGGCAACTGCGCCAGCAGCGCCGCCATGCGGGCAACGTTGCGGTTGTCCTCGCCCGCCTGGTTGGCGCAGCCGTAGATTACGTCGTCCAGCGCCCGCCAGTCCACGCCAGCATTGCGCGCCATCAGCGCGCGCAAGGGCAGCGCAGCCAGGTCGTCGGCGCGCATCGACGACAGCGCGCCGCCGTAGCGCCCGAACGGCGTGCGCACCGCATCGCAAATGAAGGCTTCAGTCATGGTCGTCGTCCATTTTTCGATTGGCTCGCTTGCGCGGCAGGCCGCGATGGCGCCGCGCTGGCCCGGTATCCTGCCACAGCCCCGGGTGCCGCTAGATTACCCGGATGCCGACCTTCAGCACCTTGCCGTCGTCGATTTCTCGCACCACCAGCTCCATGCCGCCGAGCCGCACCCGGTCGCCGATCACGCAGCGCTTGTAGAACGTGCGGTTGAGATAGTCGGACAGCGTCAGGCTGCGCGCTTCTTCCGGCACCTCGATGCCGTAGACATCGGCCACGTCGCCGACCAGCGCGTCGCCGCGCAGCGTGAAGCTGCCGAAGTACTGCATCTGCGCCGTTTCCTCGGCATCGTCCTCCGGAACCAGCAGCCGGTCGACCAGCGGCACATCCTCGTCGCGCGCGATCACGTACAGCAAATCGCCGGGCCGGATGTCGAGCGCGCCCACTGAGTCCATCTGCCGGCCGTGGCGGAAGGCGGCCGCCACCCGCACGCCCGCGGGCAGCGGTAACTGGCTGATCAGTCGCCCGAGTGCCGGGCTGGTCGAGGCCACGCGGTAGCCGACCAGCTTCAGTTCCGACTGGCCCGGCACTTCCAGGCTTTCGACGAAATATGGCGCGTGCTCCTTCGGCAGCTTGAGCCGCAGCGCCTGCGCCAGCGGCGCCACCGTCCAGCCCTGCAGCAACAGCGAGGTCAGCACGACGAAGAATGCGACGTTGAAGTAAAGCTGCGCATCCTCGACGCCGCCAAGCACCGGAAAGGTGGCCAGCACGATCGGCACCGCGCCGCGCAGCCCGACCCAGCTGATGAACAGTTGCTCCCGCGGCGGAAAGTGAAACGGCAGCAGGCTCGCCACCACGGCCGCCGGCCGTGCCAGCAGCATCAGCACCAGCGCCACCAGCAGCCCTTCGCGCCACATCGGCACGATCGCGCTCGGCGTGACCAGCAGCCCGAGCATCAGGAACAGCGTGATCTGCGACAGCCACGCCAGCCCGTCGTGCACCCTCAGGATGTGACTGCCGGCGTGCAGCCGGCTGTTGCCGAGCACCAGTCCCACCAGATAGATCGCGAGAAAGCCGCTGCCGCCGGCGACCGTGGTCATGCCGTAAATTGACAGACCGCCGGCGGCGGCGAGCAGCGGGTACAGCCCGGTGGTCAAGTTCACTCGGTTGATCAGCCCGGCCAGAAGCTTGCCGCCGATCCATCCCGCCACCGCGCCCAGCCCGAACTGCTGCACGAACTGCAGCAGCACGCCGGCATCCAGGTCCGAACCGCCGCTGCCCAGGGCCGCGGTGAACACCACTGTCAGAAAGACCGCCATCGGATCGTTGCAGCCCGACTCGATCTCCAGCGTGGTGCCCACCCGCTGCTTGAGGCGCATGCCCGCCGCATGCAACAGCGAAAACACCGCCGCCGCATCGGTCGATCCGATGATGGCGCCGATCAGCAGGCCCTGCAGCCAGTTGAGGTTGAGCAGCCAGGCGGCCGCCAGCCCGACGATGGCCGCCGTCAGAATCACCCCGAAGGTGGCGAGCGACAGCGCCGGGCGCAGGCCGATGCGGAAGCTCTCGGTGCGGGTGCGCATGCCGCCGTCGAGCAGGATGATCGCCAGCGCAATGGTGCCCACCACGTAGGCGGCATCGAAGTTGTTGAACGCGATGCCGCCCGGCCCGTCCTGCCCGGCCAGCATGCCGATGCCGAGAAACACCAGCAGCAGCGGCACGCCGGTGCGCTGGGCGAGAAGGCTGGCGAGAATCGCCGCCACCATAAGCAGCGCGCCCACCAGAACCGCGTTGTTCCAGAACTCCATCGCTCGCGTCCCGGGTCAGCTCTGCGCCGCGCCCGGCCCGGCCGGCCGCCAGCGCAACAGCCGGCGCTCGGCCAGCGTGACGATCCAGTCGAGCACCAGGGCGCACAGCGTCAGCACCAGCACGCCGGCGAACACCGTGTTCACGTCGAACACCCCCTCGGCCTGCAGGATGAGATAGCCCACGCCCTTCGCCGAACCGAGATACTCGCCGATCACCGCGCCGACGAAGGCCATGCCCACCGCGGCGTGCAGGCTGGCGAACACCCACGCCGTCGCGCTCGGCAGGTACACATGACGCAGCAGCTGGCGCTTCGACGCGCCCAGCATGCGGGCATTGGCCAGCAGCACCGGGCTGACCTCGCGCACGCCGTGGTAGACGCTGAAGAACACGATGAAGAACACCAGCGTCACCCCGAGCACCACCTTCGACCAGATGCCCAGCCCGAACCAGACGGCGAAAATCGGCGCCAGGATCACCCGAGGCATCGAGTTGACCGCCTTTATATAAGGATCGAGCAGGCGCGACGCCGTGTCCGACAGCGCCAGCCACAGCCCGACCACCAGGCCCGCCAGAGTGCCGATCACGAAGGCGAGCAACGTCTCCAGCAGGGTGATGCCGAGATGCGGGTAGATGCGTCCGCTCGCGAACCATTCCCAGATGCGCGCCAGCACCTGCAGCGGCTCGCCGAAGAAAAAGGCCGACAGCACCTCGAGCTTCACCAGCACATGCCAGGCCGCGAACAGCAGCACCAGCAGCAGCACCTGATAGACCGCCAGCACGCCGCGCCGCATCACGCCTCCGCCCGCTGGTAAGTTCTCAGCACCTCGCGCTTGAGCGCCTGCCAGATCGTCTGCTCCAGCTCGACGAAGCGCGGCTGAAGCCGGATCTCCGACACGTCGCGCGGGCGCGGCAGGTCGATGGCGAACTCGCCGACCGGCCGGCTCGCCGGGCCGGCGGACAGCACCACCACCCGGTCGGACAGCGAGATCGCTTCTTCCAGATCGTGGGTAACGAACAGCACCGACTTGCGGTCCTGCGACCACAGCGCCAGCAGCTCGTTTTCCATCAGCGCGCGCGTCTGCACGTCCAGCGCCGAGAACGGCTCGTCCATCAACAGCATCTTGGGGTCGAGCGCCAGCGTCTGCGCCAGCGCCACCCGCTTGCGCATGCCGCCGGACAGCTCGTGCGGATACTTGTGCCCGTGCCCGCCCAGGCCGACGCGCGCCAGCCAGTCGTCCGCCAGGCGGTCGGCATCCGTCTCGCCGCGCAGCTCCAGCCCGAGGCGGACGTTGTCGCGGACGCTGCGCCACGGCAGCAGCGCATCGGTCTGAAACAGGTAGCCGGCGCGCCGGTTCAGGCCCAGCAGCGGCTCGCCGAACACCCTCACCGCGCCGGCGGTCGGCGCCAGCAGGCCGGCCGCGACGTTGAGCAGCGTCGACTTGCCGCAGCCGGTCGGCCCCACGATCGCCACGAACTCGCCTTCGGCCACCGACAGCGACACATCCTCGATCGCAACATAGGTCCCGCCGCCGCGGGCATCGAAGCGGCAGCTCACACGGTGGAGTGCGAGCGCGGGCTGCGGCGACACGCTCAGCCCCCGCGTTCGGTCGACGACTGCGCGACGAAGCTGGCACGCCGCCGCATTGCCGGAACCACTCCAGCGGCAATTTCGTACCGCACCCGCACCGCCCCAGATCCCGTCGATGACCCGCGCACTATTTCCTCCTTGTTGTGTGCCTGAACGATAAGTCCAGTCGCATTCTACGGGATGGCGCCCGCCAGCCCGGTCGCCCACGGCGCGGCCGGTCTCGGCCGGGCGCTATACTGCGCGCTGCTTACAACGGCCCGCGCCGGTGGCGCCGGGCCGTCATACAGAATCCTTATAAAGATGCGTCTCGGGGACTCCGACTCCTATATCGATATCGAAGTGCACGGCACGGTCGCGCGCAACATGCCGCGCAGCGGCGACCTGCGCCTGCGCGTCACGGTGAACAGCACCGGCTTCAAGGCCACTCAGAAGGACGTGTGGGTGCGCGGAAATTCGGTCGAGCACTTCATCGCCGAGCTCTACGAGATGGCGCGCGGCGAGCGCGACGACGCTACGCTCGGCGGCGGCAACCGCAGCGAGCTGACGCTGCGCTTCAGCCGGCCGATGCCCACCCATGTGATGGTCGAAGGCAAGCTGCGGCGCATCGGCCCCGGTTCCCCGGCCACGATCTCGGCGTGGATCGGCTTCGCGGTGTACATGCCGGCGGAAGCGCTGGCGCAGCTCGCCGAAAGCCTGGCGGAGGACTGGCTGGCGCCGGCGCAACCAGGCAGCGCGCATCACTGAACGGCGCGGGCAGCCAACAACAACACGTACAGAAAGCTCGGAGGCGAAATGTCCGGCTGGCTCGGCAGCTACGAGTACATCATCGTACGCGCAGGCGCTGCGGGCTGCGCGAAGGCAGCGCATCCGAGGGTCAGCACGGTCGCGACGAACAGGCAACGCTGCATGGGGCTTCTCCGGTGATGAGCGTGAATTGGCTGGGACTTTCGGGTGCCACGGGTCGAGGAGGGCTGCCGACGAAGACCCGTGCGGAGCCTTGAGGCGATCGTACATTCGGCGATTCGGGCGGCCGGCACGGGTCTCCTCGCGGGC
>CALJLA010000152.1 GCA_937983055.1 uncultured Pseudomonadota bacterium | reverse complement strand
TTCGCATCGATTTCCGTTGATGAAGTCGTTACGTCAGTCAGTGTCAACTCGGCGTTCATGGGGAATGCAATCTGGTCGGCCGTGGTCACAGGAGCCGGCTCCTGCACGATGCAGGTATCCAACGGGGGCACCCCTCAGAAACACCACATACACATCATGGAGGTGTCCACCACGGACTCCTGGGATAGCTCCCGGGTAGAGGACTCCGATCAAGCGACGGCCACATCCAGCGACACAGCACCCAATACGCCGGATATCACCTCCGCCAACGGCGCCATATTCGTGGGCGGGCTGGGGGTTTCTTATAGCGGGGGGTCCGTCACGATCACGGACGGTTCGGACTACACCCGCTTTGGCTCGCAACAAAGCACAGGGGGTCCCGGCTCCGACATCGTATCGGCTGGCGAATACCGCATTGTGACGACAGGAACGACGGATGGCCCCGACTGGACGGCGAGCGCCAATGCGGGCATGTCGTGTACGGGGGTGGTCTACAAGGACACGGGCGGCGCAGGAGGTGGCTTATCCATTCCGGTCGCGTATCATCACCACACACGAACGCGGAAAACTATCTGAATGTTCCTGCGCCAAAGCACTACGCAGACCGTCCGCTTTGGTCCCTTCGTTGATTCAACGGACGGGGACACCGCAGAAACGGCGCTGACGATTGCCCAGGCGGACCGTCGTTTATCCAAGGACGGCGGGGCCTTCGCCCAGTCCAACCACACCGGCAACAGCACGCACGACAGTGACGGCTGGTACTCCGATGATCTGGATACGACCGACACCAATACGGTGGGCGAACTGTTGATGAACGTGCATGTATCCGGTGCGCTTCAGGTGGTGATGCGCTGGTGGGTGCTTGAGGAAACCGTTTACGACGAGTTGTTCGCCGGGGATGGCGTGATATCGGCTGTCGGCGCCGTGGATGATGCGGCGGCCGCGGGCGATCCGTCCACGACCGAGTCCGTCATGCAGTACGTGAAGCAACTGGTGAACGTACTGGTCGGCACGGATGGTATCGGAACGTTCCCGGCGGAAGCGGCTCCTGCGAATGCAGTGTCCCTGGCTGAGGTAATCCGCGCGATTCACGCGGACGTGACTGGCCTGAACGGTGACGCCATGCGTGGTACCGATAACGCGGCGCTTGCTTCCGTTGTGGGCGCCCTGAACGACACCGCGGCCGCAGGAGACCCGACCAACGCGGACACGGTGGTTCAATACCTCAAGCAATTGATCAACGTTCTGGTCGGCACTGACGGTATCGGGACGTTCCCTGCGGAGGCGGCGCCCGCCAACGCCGTCAGCCTTGCCGAAGTGATCCGCGCCATCCATGCCGATGTCACGGGCCTTAATGGTGATGCCATGCGCGGCACCGACAGCGCCTATACCGGCACGCCGCCCACCGCCGCCGCCATTGCGGACGCCGTATGGGATGAATTGCAGGCGGACCACACCACAGCCGCTACGTTCGGTCTGCTCGCCTCTGAAATCGCCGATATTCTGGCGGACACGAACGAATTGCAGGGTGATTGGGCCAACGGTGGGCGGCTGGATCTGATCCTTGACGCCACGGCTACCCAGGCAACCGCAGACGCGATTGAGACGGACACCCAGGACATACAGGGCAGATTGCCTTCGGCCCTTGTAGGCGGGCGTATGGACTCTGACATGTCTGCCATCAGCACCAGCGCGACCGCAGCAGACAACCTTGAGCAGTCAGCGCTGGGTATTGTTACTGGCACTGCGCAGGGCACCCCCACGACAACCGTGATCGACACGGATTTGACGGAGGCGACAGACGACCACTACAACGGTCGGATTCTGACGTTCGTGACCGGGGCTGTGGCCGGGCAATCAACGGACATCACGGATTACAACGGCACCACCAATGAGCTGACCGTGACGGCCCTGACCAACGCGCCCTCATCGGGTGATGCGTTCGTGATTACCTGATGTGGCATTCTCAGGAGCACAAACCACACGGTTCGACTTCAATGGCAGTTATTCGCGCCTGCATGGTTCGTTTGCCGGCAAGGCGGCAGAGGCAGGTGGCGCAGCGGCGGCGGCCATTTTCTTCGGACAGGCAAAGAGCGGGCTTATGGCAATAAGAAACCAGGCGCTCACGGTCAACTTCTACGCCTACAACTACAGCACGGGCGCCCCGGTAACGGGTGACAGCGGCAACTTCACCATGCGCATCATCGAGGACGGTGGAACGCCCGCTGCGCCTGCAAACGCGGTGAGCGAGCCAGACAGTACGAACATGCCGGGCGTGTACGAACTCGCGCTGGACGCGGGCGAGATGGACGCGGACTTCGTGACGCTGCACGGTCAGTCCAGCACCGCCAATGTGGCCATCGTGCCGCTGTTCATGCCCACGGAATCCGGTGATCTGGCGGTGATTGACGGCAATGTGGATGCCATCCTCGTCGACACCGCGGATATGCAGCCCAAACTGGGCACCCCGGCAGGCGCGAGCATTTCGGCCGACCTTGCCACCATCGATACGGTGGTCGACGGTATCCAAACGGACCTGGATAACGGGACAGACGGACTCGGCGCCATCAAGGCCGACACCGCTGCCATTCTGGTGGATACGAACGAACTGCAGTCGGACGACGTCCCTGGCCTGATCGCCGCCCTCGATACCGTGGTGGACCGCATCGAGGCGGATACCCAGGACATTCAGGCCCGCATCCCCGCCACCCTGAACGACTATGCCATCCCCCAGAAAAATACCGCCTTCAGCAATTTCACGATCCTAATGGTGCTCGCAAGCGACAACGTGACTCCTGCGACCGGCTTAACCGTCACGGGTGAAGTCTCACTGGACGGCGGCGCATTCGCCGCGGTATCCGGGACCATCGCCGAGATATCCAACGGGATCTATCAGTTTGACGCCGCGGCCGGAGACACGAACGGTGACTCGGTGATCTGGCGCTTTACGGCGGCGACCGCCAACGATACGTTCGTGACGTTCAAGACCGTTGAATGACTGGCTGGCAGGCTATCGCTCGAGCATCCACCGGCCGGGGTTCGGGTTCCGTGTCTGGCACTCCCAGACCAGCGAACGACCCCCCGGGTTTGTCTGGACCGTACAGACGAGCGCATCGGATAGCTGGAGCGCACAAAGCAATGCCGTGGATGGCTGGGTGACTCTCGGTCATGAATTGCTGACGGAAGCCGGGGAACGGATCCTGACGGAAGCCGGAGAAACCTTGCACACGGAAAGCCTGAACGAAGAAACGGACACCTGGACGACGCAGCCCAAACTGGAGGATGAACTGTAGTGGGCAAGAAAATCTCCCAGTTGACCGCAGCCACTCCGGATTCGGATGATCTGATTGCCTTTGCCGGCAGTTCAACCCTGGGGGTTACGGTCGACACCCTGCGCGGCGCGGTATCGGTCACCGATTACGGCGCGACCGGGGACGGGGTAACGGATGACGCCGCAGCGATTCAGTCGGCCATTGATGCGCTGTCGTCCGGCGGGACCCTTCTGTTTCCTCAGGGCCAGTACCGTATCGGGGCAAAGCTGACCGTTGATAAACCCCTCCATATGATCGGAAGCGGGTACGGCACGGACAGCACAAGCACCAACGGTGGCAATGTGGGCTCGACGACGCTCACCGCCAGCGCATCTATCGTGATGATGGAAATTGTGTCGTCGGTTGCCAGCAATTACCTGCACGGCGGCGAAGGGCGCGGCATTCTGTTCGACGGCGCCACACAGGGCACCCATGCCATCCAGGCCCAATCGTGCAAGGACTGGACCTTCGGTGTGGCCGTCCGTCGCGTCACGACCGCGGCCGTTACGATTGACGACTCCAACGGGGTCCAGTCCGCATTCAATAACATCCGTCTCTGGTTCGTGTACGGCTCAACGACGGGCGTACGGCCTGCGCACGGACTGGTGATCCAGGGGTCAACGGGCAACGGTGGCAACCCGCAAAACCGGATATGGGTGCATGGCCTGATTTATGACGGCGATATGCTTCGCCTGGAAGGATGCGACAACAACGTTGTCTTCCATTGTTCGGGCGTGACCCAGTCCGGCGGGACCGGCGTGTCACTCCGGATTACCGAGAATGGCCCGGAATCCCGCAATCACCTGATCTACTACCTCCAGGGCAATCTGGATGCGGATGACGGATCGTTCGGTAACCGGGTGCTTCACGGCATCTCGGAAGGGCAGGAATTTTCCGTCGCTTCCGGCGGGCAAATGCATTTCGATGTCATGGACTACACCAATTCCGGTGTCTGGGCCACCCATCGCTACGCCCTGTACGACGAATACTCCATCCCCGGCACCACCTTCGAGCCTGACGGCTCCGTCGCCACGATTGTGTCGCTCGCCTCCCTGTGGCGCACCGTTCGATTCCCTGAATCCGCCAGCGGTAATGCCTCTGTGCAAATCCCGCACATCCACCGCTGGAACGACGGCAACATCAACTCCATCAGCTTTGTCTTCGCGTCCGATGGCACCTCTGCCGGTAACGCTGTCTTCCGTATTCGCGCCATCACTCCGGCCGCTCTGGGCGCCGTGTCCACACCCACTGTCGATGAAAACGCTACCCTCGCGGTCAACGCCTCCGCCAACGTGGCCAACCGCGTTACCCATACCCTCTCCACCGCTATCGCCTACACCCTGGATGACATCCTGCTGCTCCGTCTCGACCGACTGCCCGCCGATGCCGGCGATACCCACACCGATAACCTCTTCCTGCTGGGCGTCACCCTGAACTACACTGGCGACGGCCCCGGTGCTGGTGGCCCCTATGACGTAACCGGAGAAGGCACATGAAGCCAGGCCAGAGCAGAGCCAACGCCAATCGGGCCATTCGTCAACAGGCCCTGCGAGACCAGCTGGAGGCTCAGGGTCACGAACAGCACATTGCTGAAAAACTTGAACTTTTGGCCGATTTGCCTGCGGGCGATAAGAACTTTCGTAACAAACTCGACAAGATCAAGGTCGCGCTGGAATACCACTTCAAGCTGATGGGCAAATATATCCCTGATTTGAAGGCAACCGAGCACACTTTTAACCCTGAAGAAGACAGTCGTGTCGTGGGTTTCAAGTTCGAAGTGGTGAAGGCCGAGAAAGAGGATCGACCGCATTGAACAAGCAAGAGCGCATCAACGATCTGATTTACATGATCAGCCCTATGGAGGGCGAGCCGCGTTTGCCTGAAGACTGGACCGACGAGGAACTGAAGCTGGTCTTCAAGTGGGGCGTTGATAACGACATGTATCTGGACAAGCTCGTTCCGGATATTGAAACCGCGATTAAGTGGGCTGATGGCTGAAGCCCTGCAGGACGGTTACGTTCATGCCCGCATAGCAGAACCCTTCCTGCCGCTCTACAAGCCTGCCCGCAACAAGGTCTACTACGGTGGTCGCGGTGGCCGGAAGTCATGGGAATTCGCGCAGGCGCTTCTCGCACAGGGCATGCAGCAAAAGCTCCTGATCATCTGTGCTCGCGAGTTCCTGAACTCCATTGATGACTCCGTTCACAGGCTCCTGAGTGACACCATCTTCCGCCTGGGCCTCGAGGGCTTCTATGAGGTGCTGCACAAGACCATCCGCGGCAAGAACGGCACTGAGTTCGTGTTCAAGGGCATCCGCAACAACATCGGCAACATCAAGTCGTTTGAGGGTGCGGATCGGTGCTGGGTTGAGGAAGCCGTGGATGTCTCGGAGAACAGTTGGGACGTGCTGCTGCCCACCATTCGGAAGGCAGGCTCTGAGGTGTGGGTGAGCTTCAACCCCAACGACGAGCTCGATAACACCTATCAGCGCTGGGTGGTGAATACGCCCCCGGATACCGTGCTGATCAAGGTCAACTACGACGATAACCCTGATCTGCCTCAGGAGCTGCGTGATCAGATGGAACTGATGCGCCGCACGGACTACAAGAAGTACCTGCACATCTGGGAAGGAGAGCCGAATGCGGACTACGAAGACTCCATCATCCAGCCAGAGTGGTTCAACGCATCCGTGGGTCTCCATGATCGATTGGGCATCGATGCCAAGGGCGTCATTGCAAGCGGCTTTGACCCAGCTGACGACGGACAGGACGACAAGGCTCAGGCTATACGCCATGGCTGTGTACTTCAGTACATCCATGCGTGGTCCGACGGACTCGTTGAAGACGCCACCGAGAAAGCCTTCGTAAAGGCCCGTGACATGAAGGCCCAGCACTTCGTCTATGACGGTATTGGCATTGGCACCACGGTCCGATCCGAGATGAAGCACCTGCTGGGCGACATTCAGATGCAGGTAGAACCGTTCATTGCCTCAGAGACGCCGCGAGACCCGGACAGCAAATACGAGGGGCGCAAGAACAAGGACGTCTTCAGGAACCTGCGGGCCCAGTTCTGGTGGCTGTTGCGGGATCGCTTTGAGGCTGCGTACAAGGCCGCAGAAGGGCAGTACACCGACCCGGATACGATCATATGCATTGACCCCGATATCGAGGGTCTGGCGACGCTCAGGAGCGAGCTGTGCCGTGTGCAGCGCAAGCGTGGGCAGAACAGCTGGATACAAGTAGAATCAAAGGATGACATGCGCAAACGCCAGATGCCGTCGCCCAACAGAGCCGATGCCCTGGTGATGGCCTATGCCAACAAGCCGCCGAAGGTGTGGCGTGGTACGAAGCGAATGCCTGATCTGGGGAGACTGGCGTGAAACCGTACAAGCGACCAATGAAGATTACGCGCCCCAAGGCTGTCTCGGCGAAAGAATTGTCCGCCCTTCGCGCCCTCAAGGCGGATGGAATGACACAGGCCATCGAGTCGGTATGCAAGGATTTTGCGCAATGATCCGCTGGCGCAACATCGAAGGCACGCCCCGCGCATGGCTGCTGGCCATCTGGCGGTTGTTCGTGCATGAGTACTGCATGGTGTCCGGCGGCCATTGCTACGTGGCATATCAGGACTGGTGCGGGCGGTGCAAAACACCAGGGCTTGCCATGCATGTGGCGCCGGGCGTCCCTGTACTGGTAGACGCGTTTCGTCTGCATCGCATTTACGACAGGGTGACGCTGCCTGACTATGGATTTGGCGCATGATCGATGACCGCACATTTCTCGGCATCGTCGAGGACGAATACCAGGACGCGAAAGAGTATCGCGACGAACTGGGCAAGAAGCGCAAGGTCCTGCTGGACTACTACCAGCAAAAGCCCTACGGCGACGAGGAAGAAGGCCGCTCCCAGTACATCTCATCGGACGTGGCGGACGTGGTCGAGGGCATGCTGCCCAGTCTGCTGCGCCAGTTCACGCACTCGAAGGAAGTCGCGATCTTCGAGGCGGATAATCCGGAACACGACGACGAGGCCCGGCAGAAGACCGAGCTGGCCAACTACGTGTTCTACCGCCAGAACGACGGCTATCTGGTGCTGCACAATATGTTCAAGGACGCGTTGCTGCAGTACACGGGCTGGGTGAAGGTCAGCTATCGGGAGATCACGGAACAGAGTTCCAGCCGCCGGAAGGGCCTGAGCCAGCTGGAGCTGGAAAAGACGCGCTTTGAGGAAGGCGTCACCATCGAGGAAGAAACGGCCCGTGTCACACCTGAAGGCGTGGTGTACGACATTGAGCTCACCCGCCAGGTCACGAACAAGAAGGTGTGTTACGACGGGATCCCGCCGGAAGAACAGTTGATAACGCGCAACGCGAGAGACTTCCGCACGCCTTCTCTCATTGGGCATGAGTCGCCGAAGCGCCGATGGGAACTGATTGACATGGGCTTCCCGGACGACCTGGTTGCCGGTTTGCCCGCACGGGAGAGGGACAAGACCACCGAAGCTCAGGCGAGGAACAAGGCGCCCGACAAGGACGTGGAGACGTCAGACCCCGCGATGGACGAGTTTGACCTCGCCGAACTGTACGTCATGGTCGACAAGGACGAAGACGGCATAGCGGAGCTGTATCAGGTCTTCAAGGTGGGTAACACGATCCTCCAGGAGGAACGCTGGGACCGACATCCGTTTGCCTGCCTGACCCCGGTACCGATCCCCCACCGCGCCGTTGGTGAATGCCCCGCCTCCCAAACGGCGGACATTCAGTTAACCAATTCGGTGCTGGGGCGGCAGGCGCTGGACAACATCTACAACACCAACTGGAACCGGATCGTCTACAACGACCGGGTCAACCTGGACGATTTGTTCACACCGCGACCTGCAGGAGGGATTGGGGTTGAGGGTGAGGGATCGGTTCAGGATGCCCTGATGCCGCTGCCCGTGATCAACCAGACGGACGGTATTCTGTCCATGCTGGAGTTCATGGATATCCGCCGGGAAATCCGTACCGGCGTCACGCGATACAACCAGGGGCTGGACGCAGACACCCTGAACAAAACGGCTACGGGTTTCACCGGGATCATGGAAGCGTCGCTTCAGCGCATGGACATGATTGCGAACCTCTTTGCCGAAACCGGGGTAAGAGATCTGTTCCGCCTGACCATCCAGATGCTGTCGAAGTACCAGGACACGGCAATGCAGGTACGGGTGACCGGCGAGCC
The DNA here is from genome assembly GCA_937983055.1 of uncultured Pseudomonadota bacterium. Classification (GTDB taxonomy): domain Bacteria; phylum Pseudomonadota; class Gammaproteobacteria; order Burkholderiales; family Eutrophovitaceae; genus CALJLA01. Next base: position 2,271 of record CALJLA010000152.1, on the reverse strand, counting down.
GCTGGAGATCGATCCCTCCGCGTGGCGCCAGAACCTCGATTGCCGGATCAATGTCGGGTCGACGGCGGCACGACGGGTAGAGCGCATTGGGGTGTTGCAGGCCGTGCTTGCCGAACAGAAGGAAGCCCGGCAACTGGGGCTGCCGGTGGTCGATTCCACGAAGATGTACAACGCCTATTCGGCGCTGGTGCAGGAGGCGGACCTCGATGACCCGGATATGTTCTGGATTGATCCGTCCAAACCCGATCTGTTACTGCAGTTCGAGAACGAGTTCCTGGCCGAACAGGTCGAGCAGTTGAGCCAGGGGAATCCACTGGCGGAGGCGGAGGCCGTGAAGGCACAGGCCGCGATGGCACAGACGGCCTTCAAGGAAGAGCAGGCGACCCTGCGAGAACAAATGAAGATCATTGCCGAAACGACACAGCAGTTGCGTGACCTCGAGGCGAAATACACCGAGCTCGAACTGAAGTTTGCCGAGGACGTGGAAGGGAGTCGCGTGTGAGCCTGCTGGACGACGCACAAAGCCTGCTGGAGGACGCGCGGTTCAAGAACGTGATGACCGCGACCCGGCATGGCTTGTTTACCCGCATCGAGAAGTCGAAGCCCGAAGAATCCGATGTGCGTGAAGAGGCGTACCAAAGCCTCCGCACCCTGACCGAGTTGACCAGTGTGATGGCACACGCTATCCGCGAGAGTGAACAGGAAGCCGCCCGACAGGCGGCGGCAAACGAACCGCAACGACTGTATGATAGTGAGCGATTGCAATGAGTGATCCCGACAGCTTCGCGGACCTGCGAACGGTCCAGGCTGAGCGATCTGAGCGACGACGAGCGGAAGCGGCGCAGTCTGAAGAGGCTCCGACCGAAGACGCAACCCCGGAAGGGGACATCGAGGCAGAAGCCTCACCGGAAGTCGAAGCGCCTCAAGAAGAGGCACTCGAGGAACCGGAATCACCCGACCCCGTGGTGGAAGGTGACGACGCGGCCGAGCGCCCCGATCCCGACCCGACCTATACCGTGACGGTGAACGGCGAAGATCAGGAGCTGACGCTCGATGAGCTTCGTAACGGCTATCTTGGAAGTCAGGCTTTGGGCCAGAAATTCCGGGAAGTCGCGGAGGTTCGTAAAGGACTGGAAGCCCAGCACGAAGCGTTTGCAGCGAAGGTCGAAGAGGCCGAGCTGCTGGCGCAGGTGGAGGCCCCGGACCCTGACGAGCTACAACGGTTAAAGACCGACGACCCGGACGCGTATATCGCGGCGCTGGAGAAGGCACAGGCACGGCAGGACAAGCTGGCCGGACTCAAGGCGGAGCGTGATCGCATCGCCGATGAGAAGCGGGCCACGCGCGTCAAAGAGGAACAGGACCTGTTACTGGCTGCTGTCCCTGAATGGAATCCGGAAATACCGGGTTTTGATCAGGACGCGATGGCCGCCGAGATGCAGGCAATGGACGAGGTAACGCAGGCGGTTGGTTATTCGCCTGAAGAGCTCGCTGGAGACATGTTCCTTGACCACCGGGCCATGGCGATCTTGCGGCTCGCTGCCAAATACGCGCAGCTACAGAATGCGCAGCCGGAGAAGAAGGTCGAAAAGCGGCCCCCCACGTCACAGACCCCGGGATCCACGGCGCGCGCTCGAAAGAGCTCGCAGGAACTGGAAATCGAACGCCTGGAGAAGGCGGCAGAGTCCGGGAAAATGGGCGATATCAACGCCCTGCGACGCGCGAGGCGGGCTGCAAGGGGATAACCCATGGCAGTTCCGACAAATACCGTCCAGACCTACGATGCGATTGGTAATCGTGAGGATCTGACGGACGACATCTGGCGTATTTCACCCACGGTGACGCCAGTCATCAGTTCCGTGCCGCGTGTAGACGCATCGGGCACATTCCACGAATGGCAAACGCGTACATTGCGCGCTGCCGGAACCAACATCCAGATCGAAGGCGACGACGCGACGGCGGACACCTACAACCCGTCCGTACGGATCGGCAACTACTGCCAGATCCTCCGGAAGGTCGCGCAGGTATCTGGCACGCAGCGGGCCGTCGATTCGGCCGGCCGCGCTGACGAGCTGGATGAAGAAATCATGCTGAACGGCCTTGAAATTCGGCGTGACCTCGAGTTCGCGTACACGCAAAACCAGGCGAGTTCCGCGGGTGGCGCAGGTACCGGGCGCAGCATGGCGGGCCTCGAATCGTGGCTTTCGACCAACTACGTCTCGGAAGGCACGGGCACGGCACAGACCACGCCCGGGTACTCCGGCGGTACGG
>CALJLA010000151.1 GCA_937983055.1 uncultured Pseudomonadota bacterium | reverse complement strand
GGGAAAGGCGCGGCATCGGGTTCATGGTGGCGCGCACCCTAACCGGAATCGGCGCCGTTCACAACCCGCCTGCACGAAGCCGGGCGCCCGCGGGATAATCGGCGCTTCCCGCCGTGCGGCGACCACACCGGATTGTTTCGATTCATGGATTCCCTGACGCAGATGGCGCTTGGCGCGGCCATCGGCGGTGCCACCCTCGGGCGCACCGTCGGCCGCCGCGCGGTGGCCTGGGGCGCAGTGTGCGGCACCCTGCCCGACCTCGACGTGTTCGTCCCCTTCGGCGATCCGGTGATGGATTTCACCTATCACCGCAGCTTCAGTCACTCGCTGATCGTGCTCACCCTGGTGGCGCCGCTCATCGCGTGGCTGATCCTGAAGCTGCATCCCGACACCGCGGCACAGCGGCGCGGCTGGCTGCTGATGGTGTGGGTCGCCCTGGTCACCCATCCGCTGCTCGACAGCTTCACCGTGTACGGCACGCAGCTGTTCTGGCCGCTCGACAACACGCCGGTGTCCGGCTCGACGCTGTTCATCATCGACCCGGCCTACACGCTGCCGTTGCTCGCTGGCGTCACCGCGGCGCTCGCCGCCGGGCGCGGGCGGCGCTGGGGCGCGCCTGCCTGCGTCATCGCCCTGGCCGTGAGTACGGCGTACCTGGGCTGGAGCGTGGCGGCCAAGCAGCATGTCGAGCGGGTGGCCGCCGCGTCGCTGAAGGAGCAGGGCATCGCTTACACCAGGCTGCTCTCCACGCCGGCGCCATTCAACACCGTGCTGTGGCGGCTGGTGGCGATGGACGAGCACGGCTACCACGAGGGCTGGTATTCGCTGCTCGACCCCCGGCCCGACGTTCGCTTCCGGCACTATCCGAGCGAGGTGCACCTGCTGAAGGGGCTGGAAAACAGCTGGGCGGTGCGGCGCCTGCAGTGGTTCACGCACGGCTTTTATTCGGTGAGGCGCGTGGCCGACCGGGTGGTGATCACCGATCTGCGCATGGGGCTGGAGCCGGACTATGTGTTCCGCTTCGCGGTGGGCGAGATCGGCAACCCGCACCCGCGGCCGGTCGCGACCGAACAGCTGCCGGTGCGGCGCTCGTTCGAGCGCCTGCGCTGGGTGCTGACCCGCATCGGGTCGGCGTCGACGCCGGAGGAGTGAGCGCGCCGTGTCGCGGCTAGCGCCGCGACACGCTCGCCGTCTCGGGAAAGTGCCAGTCGGCGTCCCGCGACAGGCCGGGCTCGGCGGCGGGATCGTTATGCACGCTGACGTCGCGCTCGCTGCGCGAAGCATCGGCGGCCTCGGCCGACGGCATCTGGATCACGTTGGCCCCCACGGGCTGCGATTGCTCCACCAGGCGGGCGTACTCGAACACATCCAGCAGGCGCGGATCGCCGGCCGGCGCCTCGGTTTCCTGCTCGCTCAGCAGGCCGGCGAGCTGCTGCTTTTCCGCTTCGTCGAGATCGGCAGGCGAAGTCTCCACCGCCATCGGCGCCACCAGGTCGCGCCCGCAGAATCGGCACACGATCGCCTGCGCCCGGATTGTTTCGGCGCAGTACGGGCAGGGTCTCGTCTCGCCGTCTGGGATGGCCTCGACCAGCGCGGTGTCGCTCCACAGCGGCTCCAGCGGCATCTCCGCGATCAGCGGCGCAAGCGTCACATCGCCCGTGCGCACATCCTTGTTCAACGACCACAGCAGCGCAGCGATCCAGCCGATCACGGACCATCCGGTGGCGAGGTTGATGACCGCGATGCTCACCAGGTAGCGGTGGCGGCGTTCGAAGGCGATCAGGAGGGGGGCACAGTAGGCAATCAGCGCCAGCGGGGCCAGCGCCCAGACCCAGGCACCCTGGGCGGCAAGCAGGGCGATCGAACTATCGATAATCTGCATCAAGTTCCGCAGGAAACCCTATTGCTTTGCAAGTGTATTCCTGTCGGCGCCGACATGCACCCCCGAATGCGAAAAAGGCCGGCTCAGCCGGCGCCCAGGCCGTGCCGGAACACCGGCCCGCGCAGCATGCGCCCGCCCGAGGAGACGATGTAGCAACCGGTGATCTCGTCGTTACCGTGCGGGGAATCGACGTTGATCATGCACACCACCGACACCTCGGCGGGCATCACGGTGATCGGCAGCGGGCGCGGCAGCAGCCCGCCGTGCGCGGCGTCGGCGGGCAGGCGTCCGCCACCCTTCAGGCTGGCACCGGCCTCGCTCACCAGCGCCGGCGCGCTGCTGTCGTTCTTGACGTAGACCGAAAGCCGGGCACTCTCCGGTTGATCGCGCTCCAGCCAGCCGAACACCAGCACGCGCGACCGCTTGAACAGGACATCGATCCACAGGCTGCCTGCGATGCCGATGACAATGCCGGCAGCGGCAGCCAGCGCGAACCACAGGACCTGTTGCGTTTCCGTCATCCCTTGTTGTTCTGATCTCGCCTGGTGTCGTCGGTCCCGCGTTGCGAACGGAGCACAGTCGTCATGGCGGCGTCATCGACCTGTCGCGCGGCGGCCGCCAGCGGCCTGCCGCAAGGATACTGGCTATTGCCGGCGAGCGACAGGGCAGCCGACTGACGCCAGGTGATCCGTTTCGCACGGGCAGCCAGCCGCGCAAAGCCGCGCGCCCGCCGGCCGCAATATTCCTGCACGCGAGCGCCTGCGTCACGCCCGCCGCGCCGGTCAACCGTGCCCTCGCCGCCGAAACAGGATTGCGTCCGTCGAGGGCCGGGCTTGGCGCCGCCCTCGCGGCGGCGGACTGAACGTCGGAACGGCGGCGCCGGCGAATCGTCCGACGCGGTGCGCCTTACTCGTCCAGCGTGAAACCGACCTTGATCGTCACCTGCCAGTAGGCGACTTCGCCCTTGTCGATCACGCCGCGCACTTCCTGCGTCTGGAACCAGCGCAGGTTGTGAACGGTTTTCGACGCGCGGGAAATCGCGGTGCGGATGGCGTCCTCGACGCCCTTCTTCGATGAACCGGTCAGCTCCAGCGATTTGTAAACATGTTCCGACATGGCGTGGCCTCCTCGTTGTCGTTGGAAATGCATTGCCCTCCCGCGGGCGCGGCGCTCAGTCCGGCACCGGCTCGCAGCGCACTTCGGTCTTGACCGACTGCGCGATGAAGCACCGCTCGTGCGCCTCGTGGTGCATGCGGTCGAGTTCTTCGGGCGCCGGGCGCCGGTCGCCCACGAACTCGGCCCACGGCCGCAGCGTGACCCGGGTCATCGCCAGCCTGCCGTCGGCGTTCTCCGCCATCACGCCCAGCGCCTTGTCCTGATAGCGGTCGACCACGAACCCGTTTTTCGCCGCGATCGACAGGAACCACAGCATATGGCAGCTCGACAGCGCGGCGACGAAGGCTTCCTCCGGATCGACCGCCTGCGCATCCGACATCGGCAGCGGCACCACGTGCGGCGAGGACGAGGCCCTCACGCTGGCGCCGTCGAACTGCCAGACGTGCGCGCGGCTGTAGCGGCTGTCGGTGAAGCGGGCGCCGTCGCGGTGCCAGATAACGGTGGCTGCGTATTCGGACATCGGGTTTCTCCTGCCTGCCGGCGTTGCCGCGGGGCCCGGCGGCCGCCGGGCTCGGCGCGCCTTACTGCTTTTTCGCGCTTCGGGCGGCGGCCAGCTGCGCCTGCAGCGCGTCGATGCGGCGGTGATTGTCTTCGGTGCCCATGAAACGGTGAAACAGCCACTGCTGCATGCGCATCGCGCTGTCGAGGTCCTGGCTCAGCACCTGGTTCGACAGGCGCTTGGTCTCGAACAGCGTGGCGCGGTCGTAGCCCGCCATCTCGCGCGCGATCGCCGCCACCGAGGTGAGCAGTTCGCCCTCCGGAAACACGCGGCTCACATAGCCGATGCGTTCGGCCTCGGCGGCGTCGTAGATGCGGCCGGTCAGCGCCAGTTCCTTGGCGCGGCCCAGCCCGACGATGCGCCACAGCGGGTCCATGATCGGCGTGAGCGACAGCATCACCTCGCGCTGGCCGAACTTCGCGCGCGTCGAGGCATAGCGGATGTCGCACATCATCGTGATGTCGAAACCGCCGGCAATGGCGGGTCCGCCAATGGCCGCGATCACCGGCTGCTCGCAGAACAGGATGGCCCGGTAGGCGCGATGAAACAGCTCGGTATAGGCCTCGTTGGAGACCTTCTCCAGCTTGCGGATTTCGTTCAGGTCGAAGCCTGCGCTGAAATACTTCTCGCCGCCGGTCAGCACGGCGACGTTCACGTCCTCGCGCGCGCCCAGCGACTCGAACAGATCGGCGATTTCCCCGAGCACGCCCGGCGCCAGGGCGTTGCCCTTGTCGGGACGGTGCAGGGTGACGGTTGCGACCCGGTCGGCAACCGACAGCAGCAGGTACTGGTAGTTCATGGCGTTTCGGCAGATTCGCTTGCCGCCGCGGCGGCGCAGCTGGCAAGGATACCGGTCAACCGGCAGCGCAGCGAATCGCCCGCGCGGTCAGAAGCGGCGGCGCTCCTGGTGCACGCCGGAATGCTGGCGCGCGGCCTCCTCGCGCTGCTCGTAGGTTTCGTCGCGCGGATCGAGTTCCATCAGCGCCGGGGTGGAAATCGGGCCGACCGCCACGAAGTTTTCCTGCTCGGTCACCGGCACCTGCGGCCGGCTGCGCCAGTAGTACGACGCCGCGATGCCGAGCGCGCCCATCACCGCGGCGGCGAACAGGAACAGGCCGGCGGGGCCGAGCAGCCAGATCGCCACCGAACCGCCCAGCGGCCCGCCGATGGTGCCGATGCCAAACGCCAGCAGCAGCGTGGCGTTGGTGCCGACGATCTGGTCGCGCTGCATCTGGTCGTGCGCCAGCGCCAGGCTCACCGGGTACAGGCTGGACGCGAAGCCCACATACAGCGCGACCGACAGGAACAGCAGCGGCACGGAGCGCTCGCCCCAGACCGCGCACAAGCCGGCCGAGCCCATGCCGAACAGGCCCAGCGCAAGAATCACCCGGCTGCGCGGGAACAGGTCCGAGAGCTTGCCCACCGGCCACTGGAACAGCATCGCGCTCAGCACGCCCATGCTCATGAACAGCGCCAGCTTGCCGGTATCCAGGCCGATGCGGCTGGCATAGATCGGCCCCATGGTGCTGAAGGCGCTCATCGCGACGCCGCTCAGCAATGCGCCGGCGCCGGCGAGCGGCGCCCTGGCCGCGATCTCGCGCACGCCGACCGGCGCTGCCTCCGGCAGCTGCGGGGCGACGGTCCGCGTGAGCGACAGCGGCACCAGCGACAGCGCCACCAGAATCGCCGCCAGGCTGAACAGCTGGAACTGCGCGGCGTCGCCCAGGCCGATCATCAGTTGCCCGCCGGAGGCCGCCAGGTAAAACAGCACCAGGTAGATCGCCAGCAGGGTGCCGCGCGTTTCGGTGGTGGCGATGGCATTGACCCAGCTCTCGACGATCAGCATCAGCCCGGCGATGCAGAAACCGACCAGCAGGCGCAGCGCGATCCACAGGTCGGTATCGACGTACAGCGGATGCATCAGGATGGCGGCGCTTGCCAGCGCGCCGAACACCGCGAAGGCGCGGATATGGCCGACCCGCCGGATGATATGGATGCCGTACAGGCTGCCCAGCACGAACCCGACCGCGTAGAACGCCAGGATCAGGCCGGCGCGCGCGGCGGTGTAGCCCTCGATCTCGAGCCGCAGGGCAAGCAGCGTGCCGAGCATGGTGTTGCCGCTGGTGAGCAGCACCAGGCTCAGCAACAGGGCAAGTACGGAAAGAACTGTGCGAACGACCATTGCGAATTGCGGATCAGGACGCCGGCATGCACGTCCGGCGCCGCGAGATGCCGCAGGCGGCGCGGCACGGGCGGCCGGCGGAACCGCCGCGCGTGCGCCGCGCGGCGGCCTGGGCTTCGAGACTACGCGATTGCGCTCAGGATTCCAACTTCGCGTCCATCGTGATGGTCGCGTTCAGCACCTTGGAAACCGGGCAACCGGTCTTGGCGGCATTGGCGGCCTTCTCGAAGGCCTTCGGATCGGCGCCGGGAATGCGCGCGCGCACGTCCAGGTGCACCGCGGTAATGGCGAAGCCGCCGTCCTTCTGCTCGAGCGACACGGTCGCGGTGGTATTGATGCTGTCCGCCTTCATGCCGGCTTCGCCGAGTATCAGCGACAGGGCCATCGAGAAGCAGCCGGCATGGGCGCCGGCGATCAGCTCTTCCGGATTGGTGCCGACGCCGTTCTCGAAACGTGTGCCGAAGGAGTACTGGGAATCCTTGAGCACGCCGCTCGCGGTCGAGATGGTGCCCTTGCCGTCCTTGAGTCCGCCTTTCCAGACTGCGGATGCCTTGCGTTTCATGACGTTCTCCTTTCCTGGGTTGTCGAGCCGCTGCCGGTTGGTCCGCGCCGGCCCCGGGTTGGTTCCTGGCGCGGCCGCCCCTGCATCATGCGCCCTGATCCGGCACGCCGGTCATGTGCTTGTGCAGCCGCACCGGCGGAGCGCGCCGGCGGCGCAGCCGAATGTTGAGCATCTCCACCGACACCGAGAACGCCATCGCGAAGTAGATGTAGCCCTTCGGCACGTGCACCTCGAAGCCCTCGGCCATCAGCGTCACGCCGACCAGGATCAGGAAGGCGAGCGCAAGCATCTTGACCGTGGGATGGCGGTCGACGAAATCGCCGATCGGTTTCGCGGCCACCAGCATCACCACGACCGCGACGATGATCGCGATAGCCATGATCGAGATGTGCTGCACCAGGCCGACCGCGGTGATCACCGAGTCGAGCGAGAACACGATGTCGAGCACCGCGATCTGGAACAGCACCATGCCCAGCGTGGCGGCCGCCACCGGGCTACCGGTATCCTCGGTGCCTTCCAGGCTGTTGTGTATTTCATGGGTGGCCTTCGCCAGCAGGAACAGCCCGCCGCCGACCAGGATCACCTCGCGCCCGGAGATGTCCTCGCCAAACACCGTGAACCAGGGCTCGGTCAACCCCATCACCCAGGTGATCGAGAACAGCAGCGCAAGGCGCGCGAACATCGCCAGCCCGAGGCCCATGCGCCGGGCGAAGTTGCGCTGGTGCTCGGGCAGGCGTCCGACCAGGATGGAAATGAAGATGATGTTGTCGATGCCGAGCACGATCTCGAGCGCCGTCAGGGTGGCGAGCGCGATCCATGCCTCGGGACTGGCGATCCATTCGAACATGAGTCTCTCCGCGGGGAAGTTGACGCCGAAAAATTGCGCGCATGATGCCTGAACCGCCGTGCACGGTACAGGCGGCGGGAAAGCGCCGGTTCAGCGGCCTTTGCGCGCCCGGCTGGCCCGGTAAACCCTGGCCGCCGCCCACGCCGGCACGACCAGCACCGCCAGCCACAGCAGGATGCCGACCGGCAGTTGCAGCGCGCGCGGCAACAGGTCGGAATGCGGGCCGACCAGCGCGATCGCCAGGACGAAGGCGATCGCGGCGGTGACGGCCAGCGACAGCAGCCAGGCGGCCGCGGCGAGCAGGGCGTGCCTCACCTTGCGCCTTTACGCCGGGTAGCGGTAGCTCGCGCCAAGGCCGAGCGGCAGGCCGAGCGCCCAGAAGCCGATCAGCAGCAGCGTCCAAAGCACGAGCAGCGCCACCGAATACGGCAGCATCAGCGCGAGCAGCGTGCCGATGCCGGTCGACCTCACGTAGCGCTGGCAGAACACCACGATCAGCGGAAAGTACGGCATCAGCGGCGTGACGATGTTGGTCGATGAATCGCCGACCCGGTAGGCGGCCTGGGTGAGGTCGGGCGAGACGCCCAGCGCCATCAGCATCGGCACCATGATGGCGCCGATCAGCGCCCACTTGGCCGAAGCCGAGCCGACGAACAGGTTCACCAGCGCCGACAGCAGCACGATGCCGACCAGCGTCACCGCCATCGGCAGGTCGAGCGCCTTCAGCGCCGCCGCGCCTTCCAGCGCCATCAGCGCGCCGAGGTTGGACTGGCCGAAGGCATACAGAAACTGCGCGGCGAAGAACACCATCACCAGATAGCCCCCCATGCCGCTCATCGCCCGGCTCATGCCGGCGACGATGTCGCGATGATCGCGCACGCTGCCGGAGACATAGCCGTACACCACGCCGGGCAGCAGAAACAGCACGAAGATCAGCGACACGATCGACTGCATCAGCGGCGCGTCGGCCACCGCCAGCGCGCCATTCGGCGCGCGCCAGGCGGAACCCTCGGGCAGCAGGCTGGCGATCAGCAGCGCCGCCGCCAGCCCCATCGACAGCAGCGCCGCGATCAGGCCGCGCCGTTCCGCCGCGGTCAGCGTTTCGAGGGCGGGCGCGCCGGCGCCCTCGCCGTCCACCACCGTGCCGCGCAGCCGCGGCTCGACGATGCGGTCGGTGACGAACCAGCCCACGCCGATCACCAGCAGCGACGACACCGTCGTGAACACGAAGTTGTTCAGCGGATTGATCACGATCGCCGGGTCGGTGAGCTGCGCCGCCGCCTGCGTCAACCCCGCGAGCAGCGGATCGAGGCTGGACGGCAGGAAGGTGGCCGAGAAGCCGCCCGACACGCCGGCGAACGCTGCGGCGATGCCGGCCAGCGGATGGCGGCCGGCGGCGAGAAACACCACCGCGCCGAGCGGCACCACCAGCACATAGCCCGCGTCGACGGCGACGTGGCTCAGCACGCCCACCGCCACCAGCATCGGCGTGAGCAACCGCTGCGGCGTCACCGACAGCACGGCGCGCAGGGCGGCACGAATGAAGCCGCTGTGCTCGGCCACGCCGAGGCCCAGAATCGCCACCAGCACCACGCCCACCGGCGGGAAGTTCACGAAGTTGCGCACCATCTGCGCCATGAACGCGGTCAGCGAACCGCCCTCGAGCAGGTTCTTCACCTGCAGCGGCTGGCCGCTGCGCGGATCGACCGCGTCGAAGCTCACACCCGACAGCCACCACGACGCGACCCACACGATGACCAGCAGCAGCAGGAACAGCATCGCCGGGTCCGGCAGCCTGTTGCCCACCCGTTCCACCCAGTCGAGCGCGCGGGCCGTCCACTTGTGCGGGTGCATAGCTTCCATTATCAGGCTCCAGAAACATCCAAAGCCGGTGCGAACCACCAAATCACCAAGTCACCAAGAAAGGCATTACCGGGTTTGGTTTACGTCGTGCCTTGGTGTCCTTGGTGTCTTCGTGTTTCGCTTTTCGGTCTTTCGTTCTTGTCCGAGGCCCGAGTCCCGAGTCCCGAGTCCGGGTTTGATTCTCTTCGTGCCTTGGTGTCCTTAGTGTCTTCGTGTTTCGCTTTTCGGTCTTTTATTCTCTTCCAAGTGCCGAGTCCGCCTTTTCGTCCCACTGCGCACCGACTCTTGACTTAACGCCCCGCTCCGCCCAGCGCGGCGACATGATCGGTGATCACCTGGTCTTCGGAAGAATGCAGGCCGCTCACGCCAATGCCGCCGAGCAGCGCGCCGCTGGCGTCCTTCAGCGGCGAGCCGCCGGGCAGCGCGGTGAGCTGCGGATCGCAGAAATAGCCAACCTCGATGCCTTCGCGCTTGAGCCGCTCGAGGAACGCGGCGGTAGTCACGCCCATGCGCGCCGCCGAATAGGCCTTGCCCTGGCTGATGGCGACGCTGCGCACCGGCGAGCCCTCCATGCGCGCGAACGCCACCAGCAGGCCGTGCGCATCGCACACCGCCACGCACACCGGCCGGCCGTAGTCCTTCTGCGCCTTGTCCAGTGCGGCATCGATGAACTGGCGGGCGAGGCCCAGGCTGAGCGATGACATCGGCGTTGTCCCTTATCGACGGTTGCGGATGGCCGTAAGGTTAACAGCGAAGCCCGCGCGCCGGCAGCCTCAGCCGCCCGGCGGCAGCCGCGCCGCGATCTCCGCGGCGACGATGTCCATGCCGCGCTCGCGGGCGAAATCGAGCGCGGTCTTGCCATGGAAGCCGGGCGCGCCGCTGCCGGTGCGCGAAACGTCGGCGCCCGCGCGCGCGAGCCGCAGCGCGACGGCCTCATGGCCGGACACGATCGCCAGCATCAGCGCCGACAGGTTGTACTTGGCGGCAACGTCGAGCGCCGCGCCGCGCCGGATCAGGCAGTCGACCGCCTCCGCCCGGCCGTTCACCGCCGCCAGCATCAGCGCCGTCTGGCCGTAACGGTCGAGCGAGTCGATGTCGGCGCCGGCATCGAGCAGCGCTTCGAGTACCTGCACGTCGCCGTCGATCGCCGCGCGCTCCAGTGCCTGTTTCATGCGTCAACCGATTCCATGCAAAGGCACGTCTTCTCAGCTTTCCGACCCGTCCCGGTCGCGCACCGGGAGGCGCTTCGAGGCGAGCCGGGCGCCGGCGGCAAACGCAATGCTCAGCACCACCGCTACTCCGATCGCCACCAGCGGCAGACTGTAAAGCATCAGTCCGCCCATGCCGAGGTCGGGGCGATCCGGCGCGTTCTGCCAGATCAGCAGCACGGCGAAGGTCACCGCCGGCAGCAGCAGCGCCACGACCATGCCGAGCTGGCAGCTTCTGCGCACCACCTCGGCGGGCCGGCGCGCGCGATACAGCGGCCACGCCAGCGCCAGGCCGAACGCCAGCAGCGCGCCCGCCGTCGTGATCGTCGCGGGCGGATCCTGCGCCGTAACGCCGAAGTACAGGTAGGAAACCTCGAACAAACCGATGGCGCCGATCGGCACCGCCAGTGCGGCAGCGGCCAGGTAGCCGAGCGGGAAACGCCGGTCGGGCTCAGCGGTGCCGGGCGGGCGCGATCTGTCGTCACTCGCGGTCATCGCCGGTCACCCTGCATGGTCGCGGACGCCAAGCGAACATTGCCGGTACAGCATATACAGGACTCTGCACACATCGCGCGCGATCAACCGAGCAGCGCCGGATTGTTCCGCCAGACCGACCCTGTCAGCGCCGCCGCGAAGCAGACCCAGAGCAGGTACGGAATCAGGAGCAACGCGGCCAGCCGGCGCACGCGCCAGAAGGCGACCATGGTCGCGCCGATCAGCGCGATCAGCACGAGGCTCTCGATGAATGCCCATGCGCCGTTGCGCCACACGAAGAACAGCCAGGACCACAGCGCATTGACGGCCAGCTGCATCGCGAACAGCGTGAGCGCGCCGCCCACCCGGCGCGCGCCGACCTCGCGCCACACCAGCCACGCGGCGACGCCCATCAGCGCATACAGCGCCGTCCAGACCGGTCCGAATACCGCGGCTGGCGGCGCCCAGGCCGGCCGGACGAGCTGCCCGTAGAACGAAACCGCCTCGACCGAAGCGAGCGCGCCAATGCCGCCGGCGACGAACGCGATCGCCAGCCAGCCGGCGAGTCCGAGCGTCTGGGCCAGCCGCGAGCGCGCGCGCACCGGGATCTATGCCCTCGCGCCGGGCGGCAGAATCCGCCCGACCACCGGCGCCAGCGCCTTGCCCAGCGTCAGGTGCTGGTCGGCGTCGAGATGCACGCCGTCGACCTTGCTCGAGGTGGTCACCGTGTTCGCGTCGAAGTAGTGGCAGTCGAGTTCCTTGCACACCTTCTCGAAGGCGGCCGGCAGGCCGACGCACTTCTTCTCGCCGCCTTCGAACTTCGGCGCGATCGGGCCCTTGGGCGTGGCGAGCAGCGGCGGGCACATCACCAGGATCGGCGGAATCGGCATGCCCGGCTCCACCGGCGCGGTGCGGATGGCCGACACCAGCGCCGCGATGCCTTGCGACGACTGCCAGGCGTTGTGCGGGTGCATCGACTGGAAGTCGTTGGTGCCCAGCGCGAGCAGCACCAGCGCCAGCGGCGAGTGAATCTCGATGCGCTGCCCCAGCCCGACCAGGCCGTTACGCCCCGGCTTGTAGGGGTCGTCCCAGACGGTGCGGCGGCCATTCAGGCAGTCTTCGATGACGCGGACATTCGCACCGGCCGAATTCAGCGCGATTTCCATGACGCCCGGCCAGCGCTGGTCGAAGGCCAGGCGCTTGCGGGTGGTGGGGACGATGCCCCAGGACAGCGAGTCGGAGTAGACGAGAATGTGCTGCACGGCGGCTCCTTGCGGCCCTCGGCGAGGGCATGCGAGCCATTATGCATGTGCGCCGGGATGGTTTGCGGGCGCCGGCATCTGCCCGCTGCGCATCGCGGGCCGAAGGCCCGGCGCCTCAGTACTTGGCCTTGGACTTGTACACGTAAGCGGTAAGCTCGGCCATCTGCGCGCCGGAGCGGTGCAGCACCTCGTGCGCGAAGCGGGTGATCGCGCGCATCACGCGGTAGACGATGACCGGTTCCTTGGCAAGGAGCGATTCGAGCTTCGCGCGCTGCAGGCTGAAGACCCGGGTCGGGCCCAGCGCCACCAGCGCCGCGAAGCGCGGCTTCGAATCGAGAAACGCCAGCTCGCCGGCGAGGTCGCCCGCGGTCAGCACGTTGAGCCGCATCCAGTCTTCGTCGCCGTTCGACTTTCTCGCCACCGCCAGCGCGCCGGACAGCACCACCCGAAGATGGTCGTCGCGCGCGCCTTCCTCGACGACGACCTCGCCGTCGGCGTACTCCGTCACCTCCACCAGCCCGGCGAGCACCGCGCTCTGCTCGTCGGTCAACTCGCGGCCAATCTTCGATTCCTTGACGATGCGTGTAGTGTTCGGGTCCGGCATGGCGGTCGGTCTGTTAATTGGAATGGTGGCCAGTATAAAGGCGGCGGCGAATCTCTGTCTTGCGCAGAGGGTGAATGCAATCGGCTTGCCGCGGCCCGGCGCGATCCGCCGCATTCACGACCTATGAAATACAGGCCTGCCCCTGCTTAATTGTTCTCATCTTCTTTGCGGTCGCGCGCCGGCAGCGCATCACGAAACTCGGCGAACGTCTTCCAGGCGGGGACCGGTGGCGTGTAATCCGGCCGCGGGGCGTAGGCCGAATGTTCGACCAGCTGCATCCTGTGGATGTAGCGGGGGCAGTTGGGGAAGATCTTCGTCGCCGCGATGCGAATGACGAACACCGACCCGGGGTACTCGTTTCGCAGCGGATCGTCCGCGCTGAGCGTGGCCGTTCCGTTCACGCGCAGCCGCCTTGGCTTTTCGAAGTCTATGAACAGCAGCCCGACGTGCGGGTTGCGCAGCACGTTGCCCCAGCTCCGGTACATGCCATTGCCATCGTAATCGGGAATGGCGAGGGTGCGCTCGTCCAGAACGTGAACGAACCCCGGAAGCCCGCCCTTGTAAGAACAGTCCGGATGGCCGCCGGCATCCGCCGTGGCAAGGAAAAACATCGGGCAATGCTGAATGAACGCCCGATCGTCGTCGGTGAACGCCGTGCGAACGGTGACCTGCTGCAGCCGGTCGGCCAGCGGCCGCGTCTCGCGGGCATCCTGAAGCTGCCGCATACCCTCGTGGTACATCGGTTCGTCAGCCATGAATCCTCCCGCTCAATCGTCAAAGCCGAGGCCCGTAACTTCCGAAACACTTCGAAGCCAGTTTGCCCCAAGCATCCCCACTTGTGTGTGAGCTGGCCGCAGGAATCGGTTGCCTCCTTGCAAGCGCTGCCCCTACCGGGTGCTGTCAGTTAACGATAGCCCCGAACAATGCATAGACAATCAGCACGGCAAACAAAACAGGCACGATCCATTTCGCGCTCCGCACCGCGCCGGCGCGCCGACCGGTCGCGAACATCGTACCCGTCACAACTATGGCGGCCGCGTTGCCGATCAGCAAAAACCAGCCAAGCCGGTAGAAGGTTTCGCCGCCGCTTGAGCCCGGCACCGCCAGCATCCAGAGAAACAGGCACGCGGCGGCATTCGCGGCCCACATCCACAGCAACTTGAAGAACGCGAGCCAGCCGGGCGTGGACTCCGAAACCCCCGCCAGGTCGCCCATGAAGCGTTCCGACTTTTCCATGAAGCGGGTCTTGCGCTGGACGACGAACACGGCGACCAGCGCCACGGCGCCGACTACAGCCCAGAGAAGCTCCGGTCCAGTCATCTGACGTTTACGCCCGTCGGCCCGCTCAAATGTATCGGTTTGGAAATCGAGTCAGAGCTCATCGAAGCCTTGCATCAGACCTTGGGCCGTCGTCGAAGAAACTCGATGGCAGCGCGCGGCCCTTCTTCAACAAGGATACCGACGACGAAGATCCCAAGTACGAGCAGCGGGCCGACGAACCAGCCTCCGGCGAGACCGGCGATCACGCCGACAAGCATCGCGACCACGCCGTATTCGGCGAGAAAGACTCCAAGGAGCAGTGCGCCGCCCACCGCACACAACAGGCTCGCGAAGTGAAAGAGCGTCATCGAAGCCGGGGCCTCTGGTCCGCCCGACGTTCCGGAGCAGGCGCCCGCGACGCCATGCGCGTCGCCTGCAATACGTTACCGGGTGCGATTATCTGAACGACGCTCATGAAAGCCATCGGTGCCAGAGACCACGCAGAAAACCAAAGCCCGGCCAGGCGCGATGCACCCGGCGCAGGCAGTCCTTGATCAGGCGCTTTTGCTCCTGCGTAAGTGGCGAGCACTCTGCGCGGATTTGGAGCACTACGGCGCCGAGTTCCGCGATCAGTTCGGACGATGTTGTCCATGTGCCGTTGAGCGTGTCCTCCAGGCGACTGGCGTGCGCTGCAAAACCGCCCTCCTTCATGGAGGCAGCCAATGCATGAAAGGGCTGCGAACTCGTCTCGGCCATTGGCACCTGCTCAAACATTACGTCGAGGTGTCCACTTTATCGAATGAGGTTTCGGGTCTGCAGCCATCGCGCTGTTAGCCCGCGTGATCAGCCTCCGAACACGGTCCACAATACTCCGAACACCGCAGCGATAACGCCCGCGTAGAGGAACAATCCGTAAGTACCCAGCGGGTGCAGCCATGAGGCCCGCCGGTAGTGAACATCGCACCAGCACCCGGTGAAAGGCACCGCCCCGGGAAAGTGCCGGGTGTGACCGGGTCGGCCGCACGTCTGGCAGAAACCGCAGTAACCGCGCGGCACGCCCTGCAGCTCGAAGTAACCGGGGTTCTTCTCCCATATCCCGCAGTAGCATCCGCGTTCGTTCACCATGTGCGATGTGGCCTGACGTTCGCGCCTTGCCGGTCAGCGCACGGCGCGGAAAGAGATAAAACCGTCGAACGACAACGCCCGTTTAACCGACGCGTCGCGCATAGTGTCGACAACCTGTTCGCCCCCCCGATGTACGCACTACATCCGGTCAAGCACAGAACTCAATGTCGCCGCGAGCCCGAATGCGACGTACCCCACGATTATGGGCAGCAACTGAAACCACCAACGCCGCGGCCGGGCCTTCGCGTGTGCGTCGGCGGCAATGCGGAAGGTGAGCCCCGTGATCACCAGTGCAATGCCGAAGACCGCCGATGTGCCAAAGACTCTTACCCCGGCAGTCAACCCATCGTTCGCCCAGGCGAACGCCCCGAGATACAGGCCGATTGCCACGAGCGCAACCCCAAGGCCAAGAAGCGCATATCCAATCCATCGGTTAACGGCAGCGGCAATCACCTGGCCAGTACCCGGCGGCTAACTGGACTCTCACGACATGCTTGCACGGTGTCAGTCACGAAGGATCGCACCGACACAACTGGTGGCTGCCACGGTAGGGCCCGAGGTTAAGCGGACGGGCCATGACGAAGGATGACCAGTGCCACAGCGAGCGAACCGACGCCTCCCGAAGCGCCAGCCGCGATGACCGGAGAAAGACCGAGAAGGAGCGCAATACCGCCCCCAAACATGGCACAGACGACGCCGGCAAGAAGCGAAGTGCCGACGAGCCTGACTAGAGCGCCCGCCGTCTTCGGAATGCCTTTAAACGTGGCACGTGGCGTAGAGACGGGTGGAGCCATAGGTGCGAACCAGCGGCCTAACGTTCAAGATGAGGCAACCGGAACGGCAGGCCGGCAAGCCCGCCTGCCGTAGAGGACGCCCTTTCGAGCGAGGGGTTAGACCTCACTTGCACGCAGAAGCAGTGCCCGCACCTCTTCGTACTCCCGAACGCGAGCAAAGTCCTTCTCGGTTGGCGCTGAGATCCGGCTTAGGTCCATGTTCTCCGCGTTGTCCGCCAATTTCACGGCGAGGGCGATTGGATGCTTTGCGGCGCGGGCAGCAGCTTGCAGCCTGGACTCCCCTTCACGCTTGGTAAGCGCCTGGACAGCCAGCAACACTTCCTCTGGGAAGCCTTCCTGCGCCAACTGTTCCAGCGTGACGACTGTGTCTTCAACGACATCATGAAGCACGGCAGCCATTCGCTCATGTTGCCCCGTGACTCGCATCATCACCCGCAGCGGATGGAGGATGTATGGCTCGCCCGCTTTGTCGAGCTGGCCCGCGTGCGCAACAGCAGCGATCTCAATGGCGCGTTCAAGCGTGGACATACGAGAGCCGTGAGTTGTGCGGTCTAACGCCGGCCATCAACGGCCGAGGAACAGCGGCGCTGCTTAACGGTCCGCTGGGTGGCATGCTTGGGACTCATATCCGTCTCACTAGCCTGTGTACCCGGGGTTTCTCTTGCAGCCAGGTACACATGCAGTGCAGTTTACCCACCTGCCGCCGCTCAATCGCCGCCGCGACTTCTTGATCTGTGTGGGCGGGATCGATGGGCACCCACGTTGAAACATTTTCGCGATGGCGGAGAAGATATTCGACCTCAGACAGTATGTTATTGCGTGGGTCTGGGAACTTTATCTCGTACTCACGCGACGGGCTGTCTCCACGAGCATTTTGATCGGAGCGGAGTTCTGAGTAGACAAAGTGAGGAACGGATATCACGACACTTCGGCCTGTGTAGTTACGATTCTCCACGTAGACCTTATGCGGATAGTTCGAGTCGTCACGTAGCGGACGAATAAAGAAGTTTAGGTTCCGAACGCGGCGCTTCGCCCAGAACAGAAATGCAAAGCCCAAGACCGCGGAGAAAACCAGCACGAGAGTGCTGATCATGTCCCACAAGCCGTGTTGATCGGCCCATTGCATCCAGTCCAGCATCGTGAGTGCCGGTGGTCCTTCGGTGCTCATATCGATGAGGCCCGACGTCGTGGTTCAGCGGCCCAGCAGGACGGCGGCAAACTTGCACGTGCAAATTTAATGACGCCCTGTTGGGTCCGCTGCAACCACTTATTAGGCGGCACGTTGGTTAGAAGGCACCTCATGCTACATCCTCAACGTCTATCCCGAAGTCACTACCAGTGCGGACGACTCGCGAGAATTGAATTCCTTCAAAATACTTGGCAGCTATGGATCTGATCAGGTTCTCGTCGGCTTGCTCCATTCTCAGCCCGAAAGTGATCCCCTTTAGCGTTGAGCGCGGGACGGGATACGAACCGGTCTTCGGCCGAATTATCCGGCCCTCGCGCTCGTACGACCATGCCGGCGCCTTCGCGGTAAGCACGCGCTTAAGAAGCTCGGTGACGAACTCGAAATGATTAGTATGAAATAGCGTTGCCTGCTCTCTAATCCAGTCCGAGACACTGTTTCCCTCGTAGTCGACGGGCGCAACGCCCAGTATTTCATCCGGGTTATCGAGAAAGGAGATCGGAAAATCGTAGTGGATTGCGACGCCGCGGTGATGATCCGCGTAATGCGACCACATCAGCGTGTTTGAAAGCTCAGTCGAGAAGGAGCAAATGCCGAAGTCTCTGTATCCGGCTTCAAACTTCTGGAAGAAAGTTGCGTCGTTTTGAATGAGCTGAATTGCAGTTCTAGCTTCTTCCGCGAGCGACTCCTCTAGAAGCCCGTTGATCAAGGTTTGGATATCAATCCTCGAGTCAAACGGATCGTTGAGAGCGTCACGCGACGCGAAGTAGATCGAGGAGTTCACCAACGAATCTATCAGGAACTTATTGATCCCTCGGTACTTGAAGGCTCGAAAGCTGCTCACAGTCGCGGGTGCCGCCTATACTTGCTTTAGACATCAAATGTGACGCCTAACGTGGCGCCCTGCCGGATAACACCGGAGACCAATTGACCGCAGAGCTTTGCCCATGGCCGGAAAGCGCCATTTAGCGGTATATATGCACCGGAATAACCGATACCCCAAACCCGGCAGCCGACCATTACGGGCGCCGGCATCGTCTGTCGGCCTCAGCGTCTACGGCTAACAGGCTGAATCCCGCGACAAACCTACGCCGCGGGCATATCAAAAGCAAGTTGCTTCAGGCGTCAGGGGGTGCCGGGGTCGGGCGGGGGATAGTCGCCGTCGTGCTCGCCGAGCAGCGGCGGCGGCAGGGTGTATTCCAGCGGCGTCGCGGAAAGCTTCAGCGGGCTGGCGACGGTGGCCAGGGTGCCGGCGGGGGCAAAGGGCAGATCGACCTTCATGCCGCGGGCCTTGACCTGGGGGTCTTGGAACACCTGGTCGATGGAGTAGATCGGGCCGCAGGCAACACCAGCCTTCGACAGGCGCTCGGTCCAGTCGGCCATGGTGCGGGTGGCGAACATGTCGTTCAGCAGTGGCGCGAGTACTTCGCGGTTGCGCACCCGCGCGGTGTTGGTGGCAAAGCGCGGGTCTTTCGCCAGCTCGGCCCGGCCGCCGGCCTCGCACAGGCGGGCAAACTGGCCGTCGTTGGCGGCGGCCATGATCACGTAGCCGTCTGAGCAGGCGAACACCTGCGACGGCATTACGCTCGGGTGTACGCCGCCATTGCGCCTGGCGACGACGCCGGCGCCGAGAAAAGCCGAGGCGATGTTCGCCATCGAGGCCACGCCGACGTCGAGCAACGCCAGGTCGATGTGCTGCCCTTCGCCGGATTGCTGCCGGTGATAGAGCGCGGACACGATGCCGATCACCGCGTAGTGCGCGGTCATCAAGTCCACCACCGCGACGCCGACGCGCTGCGGCGTGGTGCCGGGCATGCCGTCCGGCTCGCCGGTGACGCTCATCAGGCCGGACATCGCCTGGGCGACCGGGTCGTAGCCGGCGCGGCTGGCGTACGGCCCGGTGTGGCCATAGCCGGTGATCGAGCAATAGATGAGATCCGGCTTGATCGCCTTGAGCTGTTCATAGCCCAGGCCGTGGCGATCGAGATCGCCGGTCTTGTAGTTTTCCACCAGCACGTCGCACTGCGCGACCAGCGCCTTCACCCGCGCCTGCCCGGCCGGCGTAGAGAGATCGACCAGGATGGATTTCTTGCCGCGGTTGCAGCCGGCGAAGTAGGTGGTCTCGGCGGTGTCCTCGCCGGCGGCATTCCTTATATATGGCGGCCCCCAGTGGCGGGTGTCGTCGCCGGTGACCGGCCGCTCGACCTTGATCACCTCGGCGCCGAGGTCGGCGAGAATCTGCGTGGCGAACGGCCCCGCCAGCACGCGGGTCAGGTCCAGCACGCGAACGCCTTTCAGTGGTCCCATTTCACTTATCCAGACCTTCAGGAAATCTCAAAGATCAACGCGCACCACAGAGGACACAGAGGACACAGAGGAATGCGAATCGAACCATCAAATCACCAAGGACACCAAGAAGGCGTTAACAGCTGGCGCATCGCCGACTACGAGATTCGTGGCGGTCGAGTTAATAGCCGGGCAACGGTGGAAACGGATCGCTGTTGGATCTGTTTTGCTTGGTGCCTTGGTGTCCTTGGTGGTTCGCCGTCCTTGTGTCTTCTCGCTTTCCTCCGCGTCCTCCGCGTCCTCCGCGTCCTCCGCGGTGAGGGTGATGCCTTGCGCCGCAAGCATAGCGCCAAGCCGATATGATGTCGCCCCGGAGGAGACCACGAATGACCATCGACGCCGAACAGGCCGCCGCAATGCTGATGCGCGACCACGAGCAGAAGAAGAACATTGTGCCGTTCGCGCGCGACTACGGCGCGCAGGACATCGCCGGGGCCTACGCCATCCAGGCGGCCTACAACCGGCTGCAGGACAATAAGTTCGGACGGCGCAGGGGCTACAAGATCGGGCTCACCTCGAAGCGCATGCAGGCGATGTGCGGGGTGGACCATCCCAACTCCGGGGTGGTGTTCGAAAAGCGCCTGCACCCGAGCGGCGCGACGCTGTCGCTCGCCAGCCTGGTGCACCTCGGCATCGAGTTCGAATGCTGCGCCCGCCTCGGCACCGCGCTCGGCCCGCGCAACAAGGAATACACGCTCGCCGAAGTGGCCGACGCGGTGGAGGCGGTGGCGCCGGCCTTCGAGGTCATCGACGACCGCAATTCCGCCTACCCGCTGGACCTGCTGTCGCTGATCGCGGACAACTCCTGGAACGAGGGCAACGTGCTGGGCAGTTTCGTGACGCAGTGGCCGGACCTGCAAAAGGCCCGCGGCATCCTGGAACTCAACGGCAAGGTCATCGACGAAGGCACCGGCGCCGACGTGCTCGGCCACCCGTTCGAGCCGCTGCGCTGGCTGGCGAACAACCTGCGCGCCCAGGGCGAAACCCTGAAGGCCGGCGACATCGTGCTCACCGGCAGCTGGGTGACCACCCGCTTTCCCAAGGCGGGCGAGCGCTACAAACACACCATCGAAGGCGTCGGGTCGGTGGAAGTGTCTTTCCGCGACTGAATCAGCTAAGAGCAACGCTCACCGCGGAGGACGCGGAGCAAATCCTGAGGCGGGACTGAGGACTGGGGACTGAACAAAAAAGACGGTCGAACCACCCAGTCACCCAGGCCACCAAAAGCAATACGCAGGGATCAGGCTCCTTTAATGCCCAGGTTGTCGCTGGTGGTAGACACGGTTCGGTTGCGTTTCCTCCGTGCCCTGCACGTGCTCCGCGTTGAGCGGGCCGGTGTGCGCTTCCCCTACTCCTCGTCCGACACCCGGGGCACGAGCGCGTAATCCTGGCCGTGGCCGACCGCGAAGTCGTTGCGGCCGCTCGCATCGCGGCCGCGCAGCAGCCAGATCGGGCGCCGGCTCATGCTGAAGGTGACGCCGGCCTGGCGATGCGCGTCACCTGCCGCGCGTTCGAACACCGAGGTGGCCGGCATGTAGCGGATGACGAAGCCGGCGCGGCGATGCGCCGAGGTGTTGGCGTTCGAGCCGTGGATCAGGAACACGTCGTGCAGCGAAAACTCGCCCGCCCCGAGCGCGTCGTCGCGCGCGGTCGACTCGTCGAACTGCGAGGGCTCGACTTCCTGGTCCAGCACCACGTTGGTCCTGGCCGAGCGGCGATGACGGTACACGCTGCCGCCGGCCTGCGAACCGGGAATGAAGCGCATGCAGCCGTTTTCCGGCGTGGCGTCGTCCAGCGCCAGCCACACCGAACAGGTGGCGAGCGGCCGGATCGGCCAGTACTGCCCGTCCTGGTGCCAGGGAATCGCCTTGCCGGTGCGCGCCGGCTTGCAGAACACCTGCGAGCCCCACAGGATCACGTCCGGCCCGATCAGCTGCTGGACCAGGTCGAGTATGTCCGGGTTCGAGGCATACGCCAGCCAGCGCGCCGCCGCCTGCGCGTCGTGCGTCCTGCCATAGGGAATGTGCGGGCACACCAGGCTTTCCGGTGCGATGGTGGCGTTGTCGCGCAGCAGGCGGTCGAGCGACTCGCGCATGTCCGCGAGCAGTTCCGGCGCAATACGGTACGGCGCCTTGATCAGTCCGTCGCGGCGGTAGGCGGCCACCTCGTCCGGCGACAGCCGCCAGGTCTCGCGTTTGGTCATACCGGGTGTCGGTGCTCAGTGCTTGAATCGACGAAGGCAGGACTCAGGACTTGAAACCCGAACAAAGCCAGGCAAACCACCCAGGCGCCAAGGCCAGCATGAGAACCCTCGACCTGAGTCACCTTGGTGTTCTTGGTGCTCTTGGTGTCTTTGGTGGTTCGCCCTGGCCTTTCGTCTTGCTCTTGCCCTTGACCATTCTGGCGCGCGCCCTACTTCACCCAGGTCTCGCTGAAGGCGAGAAACGCAGTGCTCGAGTTTTTCCGGCCGACGAATTCGCGCGGGAAGGGCCTGCCGCTGACCGCCTTGCCGTTGATCGTCGCCGATACGGCGCGCGCATCGAAAAAGAGCGAAATCATCTCGTGCTTGCCGGTGGCGGAGTGTTCCTTGTCCAGCTCCACCAGGAAGGGCTCTGACAGGTCGCGCCAGGCGAGCTGCACCTGGCCGGCCGCGGAGCGGAACCACTCGGTGTGCTGGGTGAGGCCGTCGCCGCCGGCCATGAAATCCCAGCCAGGCTTGAACTGCACGCTGTTCAGTCCCCTGGCGTTCTTGAACGCGCCGAAATGCGCAACGAAGCCCTTGCGCAGATAGTCGGCCAGCGGCTCGTTGTCGGTCAGGCACAGGTTCGGCCGATCGGCGCTGCGGCCGTCGCCGTCCGGGTCGAGCAGCATGAAGGCCGCGTGCCCCTTGCCGTGCGGCGAAGTCACCACCCGGAAAAAACTGATCAGGCTGACGTACGGGCCCGACTCGGAAGCCCTCAGGTACATGCCTGGATTCTCGCCGGACCAGTCGATGCGTCCAGGGTTGATCGGTGTGCGCGCCATGACACTCTCCTCCTCGGTGTTGTCTGTTGTCTGCCCCAAGACGCCCGGCCAGCCTACCGCCCGCCCTGCCGGATCACCAGCTCGCGGTAACCGGTCTGCATGTCCGGCACGCGAGAAAATTCGAGCCCCTGCAGCTCGCCCACCACCAGCTCGGCGGTGGTGCGCACGATCGAACCCAGCCCGAGGTGGCCGCCGATCACGATGCCGTTGGCATCGGCGAGCGCGACGTGCAAATGCGCGCCGTCGGGCGACAGCGTGCCGGACAGGGCCACGATCTCGAACGGCCCGTCGAAGGCGCTGGGCGTCGGTTCGTCGGCCAGGCGCACCATGGCGCGGTCCAGGCTGCCGACCGCGGACAGCACGCAGGCGGCGCGCAGCCCCTCGCGCGCGACCAGCGCTTCGAGCGCTTCGCGCAGATCCTCGCCCGGCGCGAGCCGCAGCGCATGCGCGCGCAGCGGCGCCGCGCTCAAGTCCGCACCGCCTTGAGGTACTCGGCCGCGGTGCGCGCCAGCATGATGTAGTCGGTGCACAGGCCGATGACCCGGTAGCCCTGCTCGCGATAGGCGATCGCGTGCTGCGGCGTGTGCGCGTAGATGCAGCGCGCGATGTCGCGTTTTTCGCAGGCCTTGATCACCGACTTGATCGCTTCCTGCACCTTCGGGTGGTTGATCTGGCCGGGCAGCCCCATGCTGCCGGACATGTCGAACGGCCCGACGAACACGCCGTCGATGCCCGGCGTGTCGAGAATGGCGTCGATGTTCTTGACCGCCTCGACATGCTCGATCTGCACGATCACCGCGATCTCGTCGTTGGCGCGCTTCATGTAGTCGTCGAACTCCAGGTCGAAGGCCTGGGCGCGGGTAATGCCGACGCTGCGGAAACCCTGGGGCGGATACTTGCAGCGCCCCACCGCCAGCCGCGCATCCTCGGCGGTGTTCACCAGCGGCACGATCACCCCGGTGGCGCCGATGTCGAGCACCTTCTTGATCGAGGCTTCGTCGTTCCACTGCACCCGCACCACGCACGGCACGCGCGAATCCACCGCGGCGAGAATGTCCTGCGCATGCCGCGCATCCATCGGCGCATGCTCCAGGTCGACGAACAGCCAGTCGTAGCCGGCGGTAACATAGATTTCCGCCGCCTCGGGCAGCGGCATCTGCAGCAGCGCCCCGATCAGCGGCTTGCCTTTTTTCAGTTCGGTGCGGAAGGATTTTCTCATTTGTAGTTGTCCATTCTTAATTCACTGCGCCGAAAGGTGCTCAGCGAAAAGCCGATCGAACCACCAAGACACCAAGGCCACCAAGGCCACCAAGGCCACCAAGGCCACCAAGGCCACCAATACGACATTCAATCACTCAATCTTTCCCTCTGCGTCGAACGCTTCAGAATTGCGAAACCACCCAACACTCAGGAATGCGAGTCATGCCCGGCCTCGTCGAGTCCTTGGTGCCTTGGTGTACTTGGTGGTTCGTATTGGCTCTCCGCCTTTCCTCCGCGTCCTCTGCGTCCTCTGCGTTGAGAGGTTCTGATGTTCCTCGCGGCGAGTCGTCCACGGTCTTGAAGTCAGCCGGCATCACAATTTCGAGAACCTCCAGGTCGGAGCTATGCGCGCCGGACACGTTACGCGAAGCGCCGTCTGCGGGACGGCGCGCCATAGCGATTACAGGCACATGGCTTAATCGTCGACGGTCTTGAAGTCAGCCGGCATCACAATTTCGAGAACCTCCAAGTCAGAGCTGTGCGCGCCGGACACGTTACGCGAAGCGCCGTCTGCGGGACGGCGCGCCATAGCGATTACAGGCACATGGCTTAATCGTCGACGGTCTTGAAGTCAGCCGGCATCACAATTTCGAGAACCTCCAGGTCATCGCTATGCCCCAGCTCGGTATGCCGTATCCCCGGCGCCTGGTGCACGCAGGAACCGGCGGTGAGCCGAACCTTGCCCACGCCCTCGTAGTCGAACTCCACCCAGCCCTTGAGCACGTAGACCATCTGGAACTCGACTTCGTGATGATGGCGTTTCGCTTCGGCGTGCATGCCGGGGCGGGCGCGGATGACATGCGCCACCACCTTGCCGCGGGTGGCGTCGCGGATGCCGAGGTCGCGGTATTCGAAAAACGGCCGCAGCCCGTCGGCCTTGAAATCGGATTCTTTCGCATGGCTGACGGAAAACTTCATGCTGTGTTCCATGTTTTGTCTCCTCCGGTGTCTGCCTGGATTATAGAAGTCGCTGCTCAGAGATTCAGGTGGTGCAGCGGCAGGCCGGGCCGCGGCCACTCGGCCTCCAGCAGGCGGCCGTAGCCCGACAGGGTGATGTACGCCTTGCGCAACCCCTCGCCGCCGAATGCGATGTTGGTGCAGTAGGCCTCGCCGGCCCGGTGAAACTCCAGCCATTCGCCCTGCGGCGAGATGACGCTGACCCCGCCGGTGATCAGCGTGGCGACGCAGATGTTGCCGCCGGCCTCCACCGCCATCGAATCGAAGCGCTGGTAACCGGGCAGACCGGCCACCAGCCGGCCGCCATGCGGCGACGGCCACGGCAGCTTGCGCAGTTCGCCTTCGCCGACGATGTCGAAGGCCCACAGCCGCGCCGGCTCGGTCTCGACCACGTACAGAGTCTTGCCGTCGGGCGACAGGCCGATGCCGTTCGGCGTGACCATCGGAAAGATCGCCTCGCGGATCAGGCTGCCGTCGGCGCGCGCGTAATACACCGCGCCACGGTCCATCTGGCGTCCGTAGACCTTGCCGAGATCGGTAAACCAGAATCCGCCCCGGCCGTCGAACACGATGTCGTTCGGCCCCTTGAGTGCGACGCCGTCGCACTCCGTGTACAGCACTTCGACGCGGCCGCTGGCGAGATCGACCCGCTCGATGCGCCCGCCGCTGTAATCATTGGCGCGGCTCACCGGCCGGCGATAGCCGTCTTTCTCGACATGCCATTCGAAGCCGCCATTGTTGCAGATGTAGCACTGGCCGTCGGGGCCGATGGCGGCGCCGTTGGGTCCGCCGCCGGGCGCCGCGATCACTTCGACGCGCCCGTCGCGATGCACCCGGGACAGGGTGCCGCGCGCGATCTCGACCAGCACCCCCGCGCCGTCGGGCATCGCCACCGGTCCTTCCGGAAACAGCAGGCCGCGCCCGACTTCGCGCGCGTTGAGGTCGATGTGGGTTGTCATTGTTGTCGTTCTCCTCCCCTGGATGTGCGGCGCGGTGCGCGCCCGCGATGGTCGGCCGTCAGGGCTCGCGCGCGAAGGTCAGCACCGTGCGCCCGCTCGCGCTTTCCAGCACCAGGCGTTCGCCTTCGGCGCTGAAGTCGCGCATGTTGCGCAGGGTGCGCAGAAACGCACGCTCCTGCCGCATCAGTTCGGGCGGCCCGGACTTGCGGGTGACGGCAAAGCCGCCGCCCGGCCAGATCAGCCGGCCGTCGGCATCGAAGCGGTAGCTGCCGCTGAAGGTATTGACCGAGGCATTGCCCGCGACCTTGCCGCCGGCATCGAAGGTGATCGAGATGTTCGAGCCCGATTCCAGCCGCTGCGCGACACCGTCCACTGCCCAGGATTGCAGCGCCCATTCCACCCCGCCACGCGACGCGGCGACGGAATCGCCGGCCGGCTGCGCGGCAGCCGGCGGGGTTACCCGCGCCACCGCGTCGGGCGTCTCGTCGCGCGGCGCAACCGCTACCGACGCAGGCGGCGCCTCTTCATCGACCGCTTCGCCGGCAACAGCGATTGGCGCCGGTTCCGGCGCCGGGGCCGGGGCCGCCGGCATCGCACGAGGCGCATCGCCGGCGGCGAAGGCGAGCAGTTCCTGCTCGCGCGCCAGGGTGGCGCGGATCTGGCAATCCCTGATCAGCGCATCGCGCTGGCCGGGCGTGGCGCCGGCCGCCAGCCAGCTGCAGTTGGTGTCACGGTAGCTGTTGAACTGGCGCTGGCTGTTGATGAACGCGCCCATCGACGAACGCCCGCCCTCCTTCTGCAGGGCCTCGATGCGAGCGGTGGCAGCCTTGAGCGCGGCATTGAGCTGCAGATTGGCCTGTTTCAGCTTGGCATCCAGGCAGGTGATCGGCACCGTCGAGGGCGCGCATTCCTCCAGTGGCGTCGCCGCGTGAACCCCCATGCCCGCGAGCAACAGAGCAGCGCCGCCCAGCCAGCGATAATGCGTGTGTTTCATCTGCAAGTGGTCCTCCCGGCTTTGCGCCGTCGAAATTGTTCCCGCCGCCGCCGTTCCCCGCGTGCGGTGGACAGCGGCGCCCTCATTGCGCCAACACCTGCTCGCACCAGCGCGCCGCCTGCAGCACCCGCGCATCGGCGCCCGGGCGCCCGACAATCTGCAAACTGACCGGCGCGCCGTTGCCGGCCTCGCCGCAGGGCATGCTGATCGCCGGGAAGCCGCAGAAGTTGAACGGCGAGGTGAAGCGCGTGAGCAGCGGCGCGACATGCATCCGCTTGCCCTCGATGTCCACCGTGCCGGTGCCCGCCTTCGGCGGCAGCACCGGCATGGCCGGCACCACCATCACGTCGGCGTCGCCGAACGCGGCGATCGCCGACGCGCGCACCTGGCGGCGCAGCTGCTGCGCCTTGATGTAGTCCACCGCCAGGTAGAACTGCCCGATCTCCAGTCGCACGCGCACGTCCTCGCCCAGCTTGTCGCCGTGATGGGCGAGCAGATGGCCGTTGGCCTGCGCCGCTTCAGAATTGAGGGTGATGAGCTGCATGCCCGGCGCCAGCTCGATGCCGGGAATGTCGCAGGCGCGGATCTGCGCGCCGGCACGCGCCATCCGTGCGAGCCTAGCCTCCATTTCTTGCAGCTCCGCCGCCTCTAGCATCTCGAAAACAAACCGCTGCGGCCGCGCGATGCGCGGCGCCATCGCCGATGCCTGCGGCAGCAGGCTGTGCGGGGGCAACCCCGCCATGATCTCGAAACCGAGCGCGGCATCCTCGACGCCGCGCGCCAGCGGGCCGACATGATCGAGCGACCAGGCGAGCGGCACCACGTCCTCGGTCGGCACCGCGCCCCAGCTGCCCTTGAAACCCACCACGCCGCAGCAGGCCGCCGGCTGGCGGATCGATCCGCCGGTACAGGAGCCCACGGTGATCGCCGCCAACCCTGCCGCCAGCGCAGCCGCCGAGCCGCCGCTGGAGCCGCCGGGAAAATGACCCGGCAGCCGCGGATTCTGCACGTGACCGAAGTGCGGGTTGGCGCTGGTCACGCCGACGGCGAGCGCGTGCAGGTTTGTGGTGCCCACGATCAGCGCGCCGGCGGCGCGCAGCCGCGCCACCAGCGGTGCATCGCGGGCCTGCACGCGCGCCTCGATCGCGCGCGTGCCGGCGGTGAGCGGGTAGCCGCGCACCGACACGAGATCCTTGACGCCGACCGGCACGCCGGCGAGCGGGCCGACGTCCTCGCCGCGATGGATGCGCACCGCCAGCTCTTCGGCATCGTCCATCACCCGCTCGGGGTCGACGGTGATGAAGGCGTTGAGAGGACGATGCGCCCCGATGCGGGCGAGAAAGCTCTTCGCCACCTCCACCGGCGACAGCGCCTTCGCGCGCACCTGCTGGGCGATCTGCACCGCGGAGGCGACCGGCAGGTCGTTGGCCATGCGCGGCGCGCGATAATCCCCGGCCGGGTGCAGGTCGGCCGGCGCCACCGCCTGCGGCAGGGCGTAGGGCTCGCCGCACACCGCGGTTTCGAACACCTGCTCGATGTCGGGAATGCCGAAGGCGAAGCGCTCGGCACGCTGGCGCATGCGTGCGGGGTCGGCGATGCGGCGAAATTCGGCAATCGCCTGCAGCAGGTCTGCGTATCGGGAATCCATGGCGGGGTCAGCGCGTCGGGCCGGAAGGCGCCTGCGAGTGTAGCCCAGCCGGCCCGAGCGTCATACCCGCACCGTCACGGACGCATCAGCACGCGCAGCGCACCGGAGTGAAACTCGCGCCAGTACAGCACCGCCGCCACCAGCGCGGTGCCGACGATGAAGATCCAGTCGTTCATGAACCAGCCGAGCGCCGCCAGCCCGAAGTAGTAGGCGCGCAGCCCGTAATTGAAGTTGTCGGCGGCGGAGGTGGCGATGCGCGCCGAGCGGGCGACAAAATCGGCGCGCCGCGCCGGATCGTCTTCGTGCGAGGGCGATGCGCCGACCAGCACCGAGCAGAAATTATGCTGGCGCAGCGACCAGGTGAACTTGAAGAAGGCGTACACGAAGATCACGATCAGCAGCAGGATCTTGTATTCCCAGAGCACTTCTTCGTCGCCGGCGGCGAACGGCAGTTCCGCCATCACCGCGATGACGCGCTCCGAAGTGCCGAGCAGGGCGAGCAGACCGCCGAGGATCAGCAGCGTGGTGGAGGCGAAGAACGTCGCGCTGTTGGACAGGTTGGCGATGATGGTCACATCGACGATGCGCAGCTCGCGCGCGAGCATTTCCCGCCACCAGTCCACCCGGTAGCGGCCCATCGCGCTCATCAGGCTGGGCCGGCCGCGCTTCGCGCAGCGGTCGGCAAAACGCTGGTAGCCGATCCAGACGGCGAAAAACCAGATCACCGAGAAGTAATCGAGCGCGGAGAACGGCAGCATCAGCTCACCGTTGGCGCCGGCCGGTATGTGCGCAGGCGCATCGCATTCAGAGGAACAGCGTCAGCACGCCGGTGTAGCCGTACAGCCGGTTGTGCGAGATCTCTCCGTTGCAGAAAAACCCCACCAGCGGAAAGTCGCCCAGTGCGTCGCGAATCATCTCCAGTTCTTCGGACTCGCTGCCGAACAGGTTAGTGCCGCGGCCGATGCAGGAATAGTAGACGCCGCCGCGCGGGCGCCCGTACAGGCCGCTCTTGATGCTGTCGAGCATGCGCACCATGTCCTCGCCGGCCGACTCGACGTCCCGGCGGCAGAAGGTGAGCTTGGCGCCCTCTTCCGGCGTATCGCCGATGGCGAGCAGCTTGTGCACCGGGTCGATGCCCACCAGGTTGCGCACCAGGTAGTCGCCGCCCTCGTCGCCCGGCACCGCCAGGCCGGCGAACACGCTGCCGCCAAGCTGGGTGAGTTTCTGCCACGACGGCTCGCCGACATCCTCGCGGAACACGTCGAGCGCGGCGCGCCCGTCCAGGGTGATGAGCACGTTCTGCTGCACGTCGGTCACCGTGTGCCGCGGGCCGATCGGCGAGCAGCCCTGCGTGAGCCGCGTCGCCACCACCACGTCCTCGGAGAACAGCACGCCGGACAGGCCGCCCTTGACCACGCGGTCGGCCACCTGGGGGTGCTCCCGGCGCGAGCTGGTCAGGCCACCGGTCAGAAATCCGCTCTCCAGCGCGCCGGCCAGGTCCTCGATCAGGCGCGGCAGCTGCGCGGCGCGCGGATCGGCGTGCACGATGGCAAAGTTGGCGGGCACGCCGTCGAAATGCATCGACAGCCGCTCGAGATCTTCCGGCGCGCGCAGACCGGAAAACACCCGGAAGCTGCCGGGCTCGAAGGCGCACAACATGATGGCGAGCGCGCTGCGGTCGTAGTATTCGCGGCCGGTGGCGCAGATGCCCATGCCCACCGTGCCGACCCAGTGCAGAATGCCGGTATTGACGCGCAGATAGTCGAGGATGTCGCCCATCTCCGACGCGATGCTGTCGGTCACGTACACGAAGCCGAGGTTGGCGCCGGCCGGCCCGCGGCCGGTCTGCGCCAGGCACTGCGCGGCGGCATCGCGCCAGTTCGGCGAGGCCGCGCAGCCGCTGGCGAACGGCTCGGCCGCGGTCGGCCGCGTGAAGTCTCCGGAATCAGGCTGTGTGTGGCGGGCTGGCATGAAATCGCGTCACGGATGCGGATCGTTCGTGCGCGGCACGCCCGGCCTGCCGTTGACACCGGCACGCGCGGCAGCGACCGCACCCGTAATTATGCAACCGTCGGCAGGCCGGCGAAAGTCGCGGCAAGCCGCAGGCGCGCACCTATAATTGCAACGCCATGTGCATTTTCGGAGCGACATCGTGAACCTGGATCGTGTCGGCCCCGGCCGCAACCTCCCGGATGACTTCAATGTCATCATCGAGATCCCGATGAACGCGGATCCGATCAAGTACGAGGTGGACAAGGACACCGGCGCGCTGTTCGTCGACCGCTTCATGTCTACCGCAATGCACTATCCCTGCAACTACGGCTACATCCCGCACACGCTGTCGGCGGACGGCGATCCGGTCGATGTGCTGGTGCTGTCGCCGGCGCCGCTGATCTCGGGCGTCGTGGTGCGCTGCCGCCCGGTCGGCATCCTGAAGATGGAGGATGAGGCCGGCGAGGACGCCAAGCTGCTGGCGGTGCCGATCGACAAGCTCACCGGGCTGTACCGCGACATCGGCACCGTCGACGATCTGCCGCAGGTGGTGCTGTCGCAGATCGCGCACTTCTTCGAGCATTACAAGGACCTGGAGCCCGGCAAGTGGGTCAGGGTGGTCGGCTGGTTCGGCCCGGAAGAGGCCCGGGCCGAGGTGCTGGACGGCGTGCAGCGCTATCGGGCAGCCAGCCCGAAGCCGCACTTCTGACCCGGCGCGTCCGGCGGATTCGGACCCCACCCCGGTCGATGCCAGCCCCGCCCTCGCGTCCCGACCGGCCAAACGGTCCGCTGCGCCCGCTGCAGTCGGCAGCCTACCTGCCGCTGCTCGGCGGCCTGTCGGTGGCCGCCCTGCTGGTGCTGGTCGCGGCGACGCTGTGGAGTTCGCGCGAGCAGGAACTCGAGAAGGTGCGCGTCACCACGCTGAACCTGTCGGCCGTGCTGCGCGAGCAGACCGCGCGCACCCTGCAGAACGTCGACGCGGCGATGCTGCAGGTGGGGGAGACGCTGCGCAACCACAGCCGCACGCCGGAGACGATGCGCGCGGAGCTGCGCGAGACGCTGCTCGAGCGGCCTTTCCTGCGGGCGATCTGGGTGCTCGATGCCCGCGGCCAGGTCATTTACGATTCCGACGACGAGACGCCGCCCGAGCGCAACTGCGCCGACCGGCGATATTTCCGCTGGCATGTGGACGGCCCCGGCGGCCTGTTCATCGGCAAGCCGATCGAGAGCCGGCTGGACGGCGACTGGTTCCTGCCGCTCAGCCGCGGCGTGAAGGACGGCCGCGGGCGGCTGCTGGGGGTGGTGGTGGCGGCGGTTGAGGCGGATTGCTTCGCGCGCTGCTACGACACGCTCAGCATCGGCAGCCATGGCGCGCGCACCATCCGCCACGGCGAAGG
>CALJLA010000150.1 GCA_937983055.1 uncultured Pseudomonadota bacterium | reverse complement strand
GCGTGCCGCTGGCCCACCGTGTGTCGGTGGAGACCCGGCGCGGCGCGCGGGCGGGGATTGGGCGCGCAGACGTCTTCAGCCGTCGCGGCACGGGTAAGGGAGGCATGTCATGCGACGAGGACGACAGGCGACAGATTCTCCGCCGCGGGGACCGGCGGCCGGCGCGAGGAATGATGCTGCGCCCGCGACATTCATGGCAGCAGCCGCCCTGATTCTGCTGTTGCCGCTGGCGGCAGTGCCATTCGCCGCGCTGGCCGAGGCGCCGCCCGGCGCGGAAGGGGTCGGCGCGATTCCAGCTTCGCACATCCAGCTGGCGGCACAGACCGGCGATGACGACGATATCGACGACCTGATCATCCAGCGCGAGCGCCGCGCGGCGGACCGCGCGAAACCGGCCACCGGCAGCGCAGTGCCGGAAACCGAGGACGATCTTTACGTCGGCAACAGGCCGGCGAACCAGACCGGCACCAGCGGAGCCGCGCAACCCCCTGCCGCGGCTCGCGCCATCAAGATGACCAACTGCGGCACCTTCTGGACCGGATGGTCAGACATCCTGGACCCGAAGACCAATCCCTGTCCCGCCGGCTGCGAGCCCGGCGAGAAAACCGGCGAACGCCGGCACAAGCAGGGCGAAGTCACGCTGGTCGATCTGCAGTTCCAGTGCTACGGGGTGGCCGACGCGAAGAAGTCGGGGGTTGCCGATCGACCGGCGCGTCCCGGCAGGCAGCCGGCGGCCGCGGCCGGCAAGCTGGTGCCCGAGTCAGGCAGATGGAACAGCCTGGTCACCGTCAGCGGCCCGGGGTTCGGCAAGGCCGAGCGGGTGTCAGTGGTCTGGTACCCGAACGACGACGATTCGCAGAGCCAGGCCGGCGCGCTATCCGCAACCGTGCGCAAACGCGTCGGTACCGACCAGATCGAGATCGAGATGCCGCGGAACGCCGGCGGCAGCGACGGCGCGGTGGTACGGGTGTACGTGTTCATGCCGCAGCAGCTGCAACCGGTACTGGCAGGACGATTCACCATCGGCAGCGGCCAGCAACCCGGCCAATCCACGTCGACCGCTGCTGTGGACGCAGCGCCGCTGCCGTCCGCGCCCGGCCGCAAACGCGACACCCCGGTCGACGATTCGAGACTCAATGCACCCGGGCCGGTCATCAGGGCGGGCAACGCGGTTTCGGTCTTTGCCATCAAGGTCGAGTGGCAAAAGGCAGACGGCGCGGCCGGCTACGTGATTCACGCGCTCGAGCAGGGACAAACGGTGCCGGCGAAATCACGGGAGATCCCAAGCAGCACCGCAGCCACGCCGATGAGCGGCGAAATCGCCGGACTGACGCCCGGATTTGCGCATGAGGTATGGGTCGAGGCGCGTTATCCGGACAAGCGCACCGGTCGCAGCGAAATCAGGCGGGCGATCACGCACAACCCGGTCAACCCGAAAGATCTCACCGCGACGCAGGTCGCGCCAAACGCGGTCCAGCTCAAATGGACCGCGATCGACGGCGCCACCCATTACATCGCCGAAGGCAGCGGGCTTCAGCGGCTGCAAACGCCGGATCCGCTCGTCACCATCCCCAATCTACCGGCGGGCAGCCACGAGTGGCGAGTCATCGCCGTGTATGCGAAGGGCGTCTACAACGATCTGCAGCCGGCCGTGGCAAGACTTGCCCTGGGCGCATCGGGCAGCCCGAGCAGTGGTGATTTGTCGTCCGGCGCCGTCGATGCAAGAGCTCGCTACCGAATCTCGATCACTGGATTTCGAGTCGACCGGGCCAGCCTCGACGACCCGCTTCAAATCGACGGCAAAGGCGATGAAGTGTACGTCGTGGCCGCCGTTGCGCATTTCGAGCGTGATACGGCAACGCTCGTGCGACACGAAATTTTCCGCAGCCCGGTCTTTGGCGACAAGGCAGGCTTTCCGCAGGCGACGCGGGTGCTGGCCGGCAGCATAGGGTCGAGCGGCGGGCTGCGGGCGGGCGACGTCTACCCCGAACCCGATCCGGCCATCAGCCAGAGGCCCGCGACACGCAACGATCTGCCGCTGCTGGTGTGGGAGGGCGAGCTTGCCAGCGGAGGCAACGCGCTGCTTATTGCGCCGTCCATCTGGGAGTGGGACGACGGGCGTGGATCCTTCGGATTATGGAGAGACAACATCCGCGCATTCATGACTCAACAATTCGGCGCCGCGCGGGCTGCTTCCACCAGCGCGCGCCTGTCGCCGCTCACGGTTGTGAACCCCGGAGTGACCCTTCGCGACGACGAGCACATTACCGGCGACCGTCCGATTGGATTGCGCAGAGGCACCACGAAAACCCACGTATTCGCCGAGCGACTTGTGCTCGTGACGCGCGAGATCGCTGACGGCGAACTGGCGCATGGACCCTCCGGCGCGCTGCCGGCGGGTGTCATTCCCCTGAACTTTACCGATACCGGCGCTCACGGTGGCAGTGACTACACCCTCTACCTCAAGGTGGAGCGGCTGCCTTGAGCCGTGCTGTCGCAATCCCAGGGGTCGGGCGCAGGCACGCAGCGCAGGCACATTTCCGCTTACGCTGGAGCGCATCCCCTTGATCATCATGCGCCGAGCCGTCCTCACGATCGCCGCCCTGGCCTGCGGCCTGTGGTCATCGCTGACCGCAGGCGCCGACAACGCCGGGCGGCTCGTACCCTGGCTCGACGTGCCCGCGAGCTGGAGCCGGGTGGTGGAAAACGGCATCGTGTCGCTGATGCCGAACGACCTGCCGCCAGGCCGCACCCTGCTGCTGATGGTGGAACCGGAGACGGCCTCGAGCGATTCGCCGAACGCCGCCTACGACAAGGCCGTGCGCGACCTCGGGCCGTGGGAGCCGATCGGCACACCCGATACCCAGAAGTCCGGCGGCTGGACGTTTCGCCAGGGGGTGGGCGTGGTCACGCTGAACGGCGTGGAATACATCGGCCACACCATTGTCGCGCGACACGGCGGCCGCATGGTGCGCCTGTGGGCGCTGGCGGACAGCGATGTCACCTACAACCGTTACAAGTCCGCCATCGGCACCGCGCTCTCCAGCGTGCAGGACATCACCCAGGCGCCTGCCGCCGCGCCCGCCACGCCGCCGCAGCCTGCCCAGCAGGTTGCGCGCGCAACCCCGACCACGGACGCCGGCAAGCTGCCCGCAGGCTTCGGCAAGGGCCTGTCCGGCGTGTACGTCGGCGTCGAGCGCGGGCTGTCGGCCAGCGCCAGCGTCGGCGCAGGCACGCAACAGGTGTTCAACCCGTCGACCGGACAGTACGAGACCTCGGCCACCGGCACCGCACCGCAGCCCGGCGCGCAGATCGGCGACTACCTCGAAGTCGACGTCTTCTACCCGGACGGCACCTACCGCCGCCGCCTGCCCATTCGCGGGCTGATGTCCGACCTCAACTGGGAGCGTACGCAGATCAAGAATCTGTGGGGCACCTGGCGGCAGGAAGGCAACCAGATCGTGGTTCAGCGCGGCAACTACACCGCCCGTTACACGGTGGACGGCGAGGCGCTCACGTCCGGGCGAGGCAATATCTGGGTCAAGCTGCCCCTGCACACCAATCTGCGGCTGGACGGTACCTGGGCGCGCGCGGATTTTCGCGACGCCGATGCACCGCGTCTGACACTGCGCGCGGACGGCACCTATCGCGAACACGACCGCTTTCTGCGCATGGTGGGCTCGGCCTGGCACCTGGTGGAGCCGGACGCCGACGCCATGATCGGCCATTGGAACGACAACCAGTTCCTGGCCGCGATGTCACCCAGCGCCGGCACCTATTCGTTCGACAACTTCACCCTGACGCTGCGTGCCAGCGACGGCCGCATCTGGCAGATCAACGCCTACGTTCCCGCCGGCGAATCCGCGCCGCGGCCGAAGCGGCTGGTGATCAACGGCCGCGTGCTGGTGCGCGACTGACGAGGACAGATCGATGACGGTTCGCGCCCGCTTCTGCGCAGTGCTTGCGGCGACGCTGATGGCGTCGGGCGCGGCGCATGCGCAGTTCATCTCGCACATCGACCTTGCGCCGATTCCGCCACTGGACGACGAGTGCCCGGCGCTCGGCGCGGAACCGCTCGCCCCGAACGCGCCCCACCCGGTCAAGGGCCTGATCGGCGGGGCCACGCTCAATTACACGCAGGCGCTCAACAATCTGTGGGCGCTGCTGGAAGGCGGTGTCACCAGCAAGGCTCTCGACGCGCTCCAGTCCGATTCAGCGCTGCACGATCCGATGGCCGCTTCGGAACTGGCTGGCGCCGCGCTGTTTCATCGCAAGCCGCTCGCCGCGCTGGCCCTGCTGCTGCAGGCGCATGCGGGCGCTCCGGATGAACCGCTGCACCTCGTCAACCTCGCCGGGCTGTCGAACCACCTCGGCCTGCACCGCGAGGCGCTGGCGATGGCCGGAGAAGCGGAAAGGAAGAAGATTGCCGATGCGCGTATTGGCGGCATGCGCCTGCGCGCAGTTCTGCTCAGCAACAAGGGCTATGCGCTCACCGCCACCGGGCGCCCGAAACAGGCCGAGGCCGCGCTGCGCGAGGCCATCAGGCTCGATCCGAACCTGGCCGAGGCCTACACCAATCTGGCCTTCGCGCTCGGCGAGCAGGAGCAATGCGAATCGGCGGCGTATTATCTGCGCGCCGGAAAGACGCGCAGACCGGCGCAGGTGCTGGCCGGCAGCCAGCGGGAAAGCGCCGCCGGCGACGATAGCGCGGCGCCGCTGCCCGCCCGCCTGCCGGTCTCAGATGCGCTCGATCTGTCGCGCGGACGCGCCGGCCTGCTGCCCGCGATGCACCTCGCCACTTCCCCGGTGGACGCGGACAACGAAGGCCTGAAAGCGCATCTGAAAAAGCTGATGGACACGCGCGAGGCCCGCGACGCCCAGAAACGCCAGCTGAAGTTCGCCGAGCAGGCACGCAAGCAGCGCAGCGCCTGGGCCAAGCGCGACGCGATCGGTGTGCTCAGCGCCGATCGGGCTGAGTGGCTGCAGGTACTGAGCAGCGAGTATGCGGAGCAAGTGTCGGTGCTGCTGCAGCTGGCCGGCGTTCCCGACCAATCCGGCCCGTCCTATGACGCGGTGACGATGGGCGCTGGCGTGTTGGCGGAGGAAACGCGCCACCCCGACCCCGAGCTTCAGCCGCGCGTGCATGGCGCCCTGCAGGCAACCCTCGAAATGATCGCCCGGCGCGAGCGCGCAAGCGAGAACTTCGACAGCCGGCGGGAAATGATCGTGAACGCCTTCAACAAGGAGCGCGACGCCTGCAACAAGCTGCGCGATCCCGGCCTTTGCATTGCCGCCGCGCAACTGCGCCGCGACACCGCGATCTGCACCGCCGCCAAGGAAGCTGCCCAGCAGCGCATGGGCTCGATGGTCGCTTTCAATGCCGCCTTCCGGGATCTGTACGGCGAGGCGTCGCGCCGCCTGTCGGCGGTGGCGGCGCACTTCTCCGATCCCGCCCACCATGAAGAAGCCAGGGCGCGGATGAACTGGTTCGCAAACTACGCTACCAATCTGCTGGCCGTCCAGGTGAACGGCCACCGCGCCGCGCAGGCGATGGGCGCTGCAGAATGCCGGGCCTCTGATAAACGCATGGTCGATTTGCTATTCGAGTATCTGAAAGGGCTGGAAGCGGCAGCCTGCAAGTCGGGCGGCAAGAGCGGCAGCTTCAGCGTCAGCGCGATCGAGGTGGGCGCCAATTGCGAGGAGGTGTCGGTGACCGCGTCGACTCCCGGCAAGCTCGGGCTGTTCGCGAAGGTGAGCTACGAGCAGTCCAAGCGCTACGAATACGTCAAGGCCGGCAAGGAGCGCTTTCTGCAGCAGCAGGCCGGCCTCGACCCTCGCCTCAAGCTGCATCTGCCCGACTATGGCGCGGCCTTCGACGGAAAGCTCACTATCTATGCCGGCGTGCACGCTGGTGCCGGCGGGGTTTCCGGCAAGGCGGGCGGCTATGTGGAATTCAACGGACTCGGCGATATCACCGACTACGGCCGCCAGTCGGAGGTCACCAAGACCACATCGATCAAACCGGGGCAGGACATCGCGGCCGGTCAAGAGAAGCAGCTCTACACCAGCGGGAAAGAATCGCTGATGAGCCCCCGGCACGCCGGAGACGAGTAAGCCGCCCGACAGGCGGGCTCAGCGTGGCGGCAGCGGGATGAACTCGGTTTCGCCGAGCACCGCGGCGAAGCGCTGCGCGGCCCAGTCGTCCTTCGCCTGCTCGATGCGGCTGCGCGAGCTGGACACGAAGTTCCACCAGATATGGCGCGGTTCGTCCAGCGGCTCGCCGCCGAGCAGCGCCAGCCGGCTTTTGACATCCGCCACGATCATCGACGGCTTGCCTTCTTCCAGCAGGGCCAGCCTGCCCTGCTCCACAGGCTTGCCGTCGATCGTGACCCGCCCGCCCGCGACGTACACCGCACGCTGCGGATAACGAGCGCCGATTTCAAGCCGCGCGCGCGCGGCCATCTCGACGTCGGCATAAAACAGCGGAGAAAAGATCTCGACCGGCGACTTCAGTCCGAACGCCTCGCCGGCAATCAGGCGCAGTCTCACGCCCTGGTCGTCTATCTGCGGCAGCGAGACGGCGGCGTGATGGAAAAAAGCGGGCGCGGTTTCCTCATGGCTGCGCGGCAGCGCTACCCAGGACTGCAGGCCGGAGAGCCGGTGGCCGGCGGCACGCAGAGCGTCCCCGGTGCGCTCGGAGTGCACGATGCCGCGCCCGGCGGTCATCCAGTTCACGTCGCCCGGGCGAATCGTCTGCACCGCGCCCAAGCTGTCGCGGTGCATCAGTTCGCCCTCATAAAGATAGGTCACGGTCGCCAGCCCGATGTGCGGATGCGGGCGCACGTCCACGCCCTGCCCGGGCGCGAAGTCCGCCGGCCCCATCTGGTCGAGAAAAATGAAGGGGCCGACCATGCGCCCGCCGCCCCACGGCAGGATTCGGCGGACCTGGAATCCGCCCAGATCGCGGGGACGCCCATCGACGACCATTGCAAGTGCGCTCACTGTGCTCTGAACTCCTAGTTTCCGGCCACGACGTCGCCGACTGTCCATCATAAGCGTCTTATCGGTTATCGTACGCCCTAGAACACAACCAGACAGGGGGAGACTCATGCTGCCGCCGAGAATCGATCAGGCTGCGGTGCGGAAGAGCATCGGCCCGTACGCCGACCGTGACAGCACCATCGAAGCCCGCGGCGAACCCTACCGGGAGCTTCTGGGTTTCGTGCCGCCGCGCATCGAAGCCCGCCTGCACGTGACCGGCGCGCTGGATCCGGCCATGCTCGACCTGCAGGAAAAAATCCGCTCCCACGGCATGTATCCGAAGTGCTTTGATGTGAAGACCGCGCAGCTCATGCTGTTCGGCATGCTGCTGATGGATCTGAACGACGCGGCGACCCTGCACGCCATCGCCGCGCGCAAGGCCGGCGCGAGCTGGGAAGAGCTGCAGGCGGTCATCAACCTGTGCTTTTTGTTTCGCGGCCTGTCCGCCGCCAACCGCGGCGCCGAAGTGCTGGCCAACATTGCTAAGCGGGAAGAGGAAGGCAAGTGACAGTGCTCGGTGCTCGGTGCTCAGTGCTCAGTGCTCAGTGCTCAGTGCTCAGAAAAGGCGAATAGCAGATTTCACCACAGAGGCACAGAGGAAAGGCAATAGGCGAATCAGGCGTTGTGCCCGGCGTCGCGCTCTTGATCTTCCTGGAGCCTAGAGCCTCGAGCTTGGCGCCCTGTTCTCTGGTGTTTGTGGTTCGAGCCGGGATTGGTTTTCCTCTGTGTCCTCTGTGCCTCTGTGGTGAATGCTTTTAATGCCGGCCGCAGGCCGGCCACGCTCGGAACGCGGACCTGGCAGTTGTTGAGGAGGGGGAGTCGATGAAGAGAGGCGCAATTTTCGCTGCGCTTGCGATGGCCACGCTGCCCGTTGGCGGCGCACTGGCGCAGGAGGTCACGCTGAAGGTGCATCACTTCCTGCCGGCAACCTCGCCGGCGCACAAGAAGCTGATCGAGCCGTGGTGCGATCGCATCGCGAAGCAGTCGAAGCAGCGTATGCGCTGCCAGATCTATCCGGCCATGCAGCTTGGCGGCACGCCGGCGCAGCTCTACGACCAGGCAAAGGACGGCGTGGTCGACGTGGTGTGGACCATTCCAAGCTATACCGCCGGGCGCTTTCCGCTTGTCGAGGTGTTCGAACTTCCTTTCATGACGCGCGGCGCCGAAGGCTCCAGCCGCGCGCTGTGGCGGTACGTGCAGGCGCATGCTGCGGAGGAATTCAGGGAGGTGCATCCGCTCGCGTTCCACACCCATGGCGGCGGCGTGTTTCACATGGTCGACAAGCGCATCGAGAAGCGCAGCGACCTGCGGCGCCTGAAGATTCGCGCGCCCACCCGCCAGACCAACCGCATGCTGGCGATGCTGGGCGCCACGCCGGTGGGCATGCCTGCCTCGCAGATCCCAGAAGCGCTGTCCAAGGGCGTGGTCGACGGCGCGCTACTGCCCTACGAAGTGGTTTCCGCGCTCAAGGCCGACGAACTGACGCGCTATCACAGCGAGATCGATCCGAAGGCGCCGGCCATCTACACCACGGTGTTCGTGCTGGCGATGAATCCCGCCAGCTACAGCGGACTGCCGCCGGACCTCAAAGCGGTCATCGACGCCAACAGCGGCCTGGAGCTGTCGGCGCTGGCCGGCCGGGTATTCGCGGACAACGACGCCATCGGCCGCGGCAGGATTCCGGCATCGAAGATCAACCAGATTCCGCTGCCGGAGGTCGAGCGCTGGCAGAAAGCCACCCAGCGGGTGGTCGACGGCTGGGTCAAGGAAGTGGCCGGCAAGGGCTACGACGGTCGCCTGCTGCTGGAAAGCGCGCGGCGCCTGATCGCGGAGCATGCGAAGTGACGATCGCGCGCCCGTCGACGCGGCGGGCGCGCGGGATGCAGGGACTGATCGCCGCCGCCGCGGCCATGCTGTCGCTGGCAGGCTGCGGCGAGGATGCGGGCACGGCGACGGTACTCAAGGTGCACCACTTCGTGCCGCTGGGCTCGACCATTCACAAGGACATGATTGCGCCCTGGTGCGAGAAGCTCGCGCTGGAGTCGGACGGCGCGCTGCGCTGCCAGATATTTCCGGCGATGCAGCTCGGCGGCAATGCCACCCAGCTCTACGACCAGGCGCGCGAAGGCGTCGTCGATATCGCGTTCGCGGTGCCCGGTTTCACCGCCGGCCGGTTTCCGCGCATCGAGGTGTTCGAACTGCCGTTCATGATGCGCGACGCCGAAGCGAGCAGCCGCGCGCTGTGGCGGTACGTCGAGCGGCACGCTTCGGAGGAATTCGCCGACGTGCGTCCGCTTGCTTTCAACGTGCACGGGCCGGGCCTGTTTCACACCGTCGACCGACCGATCCGCACCCGCGCCGATCTCGCGGGGCTGTCGATGCGGGCGCCGACGCGGCAGTCGAGCAAGCTGCTCGCCGCGCTCGGCGCAACGCCGGTCGGCATGCCGCTGCCGCAGGTTCCTGAAGCATTGTCCAGGGGCGTGATCGACGGCCTGATCGTGCCCTGGGAAATCGTGCCTGCGATCAAGGCCGACGAGTTGACCCGGCACCACAGCGAAACGCCGCCATCGCGGCCGGCGATCTACACCACCGCATTCGTGTTTGCGATGAACCGCGCCCGCTACGAGGCTTTGCCCGCGGCGCAGCGCGCGGTGCTGGATGCGAACAGCGGGCTCGAGCTTTCCGCCCGCTTCGGGCGGGTGATGCAGGCCGCGGATGCGCTCGGCCGCATGAGCGTGGCGCCGGCGTCGATCACTCTCATCGACGCCGGCGAGATCGACCGCTGGCAGGCGCTCACCCGGCCGGTGATCGACGCCTGGGTATCGGAGATGAACGCGCGCGGGCACGACGGCGCAGCGCTGCTCGTCGCGGCGCGCGCGCTCAGCGAGGAGTACGCGCGATGACTGGCGTGCTCGCCGCCGGCATCGTCGCCCATGTGCCCACGCTGGCGCGCGCGGAAATCACGCCGGCGTTCCAGCACACCCTGGTCGAGGGCGAACAGGCGCTCGGCCAGCGGCTGCGCCGCCTGAAGCCCGACCTTTGGGTGGTGATCTCGACCCATTGGGTGTCGACCTTCAACTGGTTCGCCACCTGCCAGGCGCAGCATGAAGGCGTGTGCGTCGCCGACGAGGCGCCCGACCTGATTCCCGGCATGCCCTACCGCTACGACGGCGACGCCGGTTTCGGCGAGGCGCTGGTGGCCGCCTGGCAGGCGGCAGGATTGCCGGCCGCGCGTAACGCGTCGCCGCACTACACCTGGGACTACGGCACCTTTGTGCCGCTGTCGCATCTCGATCCGCGGGCCGAGGTGGCGGTGGTCGGCGTGCCGGTGGTGCTGATGGCGGATCTCGACGAATGCCGGCGCGCTGGCGAGGCGA
This sequence comes from uncultured Pseudomonadota bacterium, assembly GCA_937983055.1. Classification (GTDB taxonomy): domain Bacteria; phylum Pseudomonadota; class Gammaproteobacteria; order Burkholderiales; family Eutrophovitaceae; genus CALJLA01. Next base: position 6,361 of record CALJLA010000150.1, on the reverse strand, counting down.
TCCATGCGGTGGCGAAGCGCCTCGGCCGCACGGCAGTAGTGCTGGCGAGCAGCGCGCTGTCGCACGCCCTGGTGCGCGGGAGGGAAAACCCGCCGACGCCCGAGCGCCAGCAATCGGATGCCCGCGTGATTGAACGCCTGCTGGCCGGCGACGTGGCGGGCATGCAGTCCGGCCTGCCCGCTTACGCGCGCAGCGCGGTGGTGGAAATGGGCGGGCGAGCGCTCGCCACCATGCTCGGCGCAGCCGGCGCCCTGATCGCCGACGGCGCCGCGCTGCGCGGGCGCCAGTTCGGCGGGTATGCGCAATCTTCCGGCAGCGGCAACGCCAACCTTATCCTGGCGCCCGACCCGGTGCTCTCGAAGCTCGACTGATGGAACCTGCCAATTCGAATCCGCCACACATCGCACCCGGCACGCTCGCGCGCGTCGTCGACCGGCTGGCGATGCTGTCGGCGCTGTTCGGTGGGTTGGTGCTGGTGGCGATGGCAGGCATGACCTGCTGGAGCATCGCCGCCCGCGCGCTCGGCCATGAGCCGATTCTCGGCGATTTCGAGCTGGTGCAGGTGGGACTGGCGGTGTGCGTGGCCGCGTTCCTGCCCTGGTGCCAGCTGCACGGCGGCAACATCATCGTCGATTTCTTTACCGCGCGCACCGCGGCGCGCACCCGCAAACGGCTGGACGCGCTCGGTTGCCTGCTGGTCGCCGCCGTGATGGGATTGGTGGCGTGGCGCACCGCCGCCGGCGCGGCTTCGGCGTTCGACACCGGCGAAGAAACCATGATTCTCGGTTTCCCGATCTGGTGGAGCTATGCCCTGATGACGCCCGGACTCGCGATGACCGCGCTAGTGGCCTTGCATGGCGCGTGGCAGGCCTGGCAGGGTGGGCGCGCATGAGCAGCATCCAGATCGGGTTGACGCTGTTTGCCGCGATGATCGCGCTGATGGCGCTGCGCGTGCCGATCTCGGTGGCGATGTTTCTGCCCGGCGCGGTGGCGTTCTGGCTGATGGCCGGCGAGGACGCGCTGCTCAGCCATCTGAAAGGCCATGCGTTCGCGCGCTTCTCGGTCTACGACCTGTCGGTGATCCCGCTGTTCATTCTGATGGGGCAGTTCGCCACCCAGGGCGGGTTGTCGCGCGCGCTGTTTCGCGCGGCAAATTCGCTGGTCGGGCATCTGCGCGGCGGCATGGCGATGGCCTCGGTGATCGCCTGCGCGATGTTCGGCTCGGTGTGCGGCTCGTCGGTGGCCACGGCGGCGACAATGGCGCAGGTGGCAATGCCGGAAATGCGGCGTTTCGGCTATTCGGGACGGCTTACCACGGGCACGCTTGCCGCCGGCGGCACGCTCGGCATTCTCATCCCGCCTTCCGTGCCGCTGGTGGTATACGCGATTCTCGCCGAGCAGAACATCGCCAAGCTGTTCCTCGCCGCGCTGATTCCCGGCCTGATCGCCACCGCGGGCTACTGCGCGGCGGTCGCGATCTACACTCGGCTCAATCCGCGGGAAGGGCCGGAACATTCCCGTACCACCGCGCGCGAGCGGCTGCGCGCGGTGGCGGATATCTGGCCGATCGTGGCGATCTTCGTGATCGTGCTCGGTGGCATCTATGCCGGCATCTTCACTCCAACCGAGGGCGCGGCGGTGGGCGCCGGTGCCACCTTCGTCGCGGCGCTGGCCAAGCGTGAACTCGGCTGGGCAGGCATCGGCCGCAGCCTGCTGGGCACCGCAATCACCACCGGCATGATCTTCTTCATCTTCCTCGGGGCCGACATGCTGAACTCGGCGCTCGCCCTGTCGCAGATGCCGGCCCAGCTCGCCGAATCGGTGGGCGGGCTCGGCTGGCCGCCGCTGCTGATCCTGACCTGCATTCTCGGCTTCTACATCGTCATGGGCTTCTTCATGGACGAGCTGTCGCTGATCATCTTGACCATCCCGGTGATCTTTCCGACGGTGATGGGGCTGGATCTGTGGGGCCTGGAGGCGACCGACAAGGCGATCTGGTTCGGAATACTCATGCTCACCGTGGTGGAGATCGGCCTGATCTCGCCGCCGGTGGGACTCAACGTTTATGTCATCAACAGCCTCGCCAGGGACGTGCCGCTGGTGGAAACCTATCGCGGCATCGTGCCGTTCCTGCTCTCCGACGCGGTGCGCATCGCGCTGCTGTTCCTGCTGCCTGCACTGAGCCTGTACCTGGTCCACCGGGTGTTCTAGCGCTGCGCCGGCGTCGGGGATATGCGTTGACGCAGGCCGGCGGCGATGGCAGATTGAAATCGACTGCCGTGCGACCGTGCGAGGGCCGCGATGAAGCAGACGCTGTATCAGATTCTCGGGCTCGAGCCGGGCGCCTCGACGCAGGAAATCACCTCGGCGTACGAGCGGCACCTGCAGGCCCTTGGCGAGAACGCCGACCTGAACCAGAAAGCCATCCTGCGCCAGGCGCGCGACGTCCTGTCCGATACCCAGCAACGGGCGGCCTATGACGCCTCTCTGACAGGCGGCGCAGCGCCGGGCGAGCCGCAGTCACGCGAGACCGCGCCGTCCTTCGTGCATACCTGGGGCAGGTGGATCGCCGCGGCAGTGGTGCTGGTCGTGCTGGCGCTTTGGTGGGGGCGGCAGCCGCCGGAGCTGCCGCCGGACGTGGTCGAATCGCCCGCCCCGGGGCCCGACGCCGACATCTCCGACACTCCGCTCGATGCAAGCCCGGATGCCGACCCCGCGACCGCGGCGGAACCGGCGCAGGCGCATCCGATTGTGGGCGACTGGTCGTGCTTCGATCCGGTCTCGGGGCGCACCAGCCATTACGGCTTTCAGGCCGACGGCTCGCTGGCCATCGACATGACCGGCAGCCCCTCGCGCGAGCTGAAGTACACCGCGGGGCCGGACGCAGTGACCGTGATCGATGCGGAGAAGACCAGCCGCCTTCGGATCGAGGAATTGAGCGGACGCAAACTGGTGCTCAACACCGGCGGCGAAGGCCAGAGACTGGTCTGCAACCGTTAGGCAGGCTGGGCGCAAACCCTAAAGCGAGTGCCTGCATACTCGTAACATTCTGATTTAGCGATCTCTCGTAGTCCGGCTTGTCTCATTGCTCTGGGTCAGAGCGGTGGCCCGGAGCGCCGCTTCCAGGGGCATCCATGGCGCTGCGCCCTGTTCCTCGCCCCTTTCTCAAATACGAACTCTTCTCATCCGCATTATTAATAGCGATATACTCTTTCCCGCGGCAAACGTCGCTGCCCGGTCCTTGGCGGGCAGCGCGCTCGCCCAAGGCAGGTGCAAACCAACAAAAGGGGATATCTGATGAAACCGATCAATGGACGGGCGCCATGGCGTCTCACCGCGCTGGCGGCCGCCCTTCTGGCGGCCGCCAGCGCAGCCGCACAGGAAACGCAACCCAGCGCGCAGGAGATGTGGCGCATCATCCAGCAGCAGCAAAAGGAAATCGAAAGCCTCAAGTCGAAGCTTTCCGAGACCGACGAGAAGGTGGAGGCGACCGGCGAGCGGGTCGAGGAGGTCGCCGCCAAGGGCGCCGAGGGCGGCATGGTCGAGGGCTGGTGGAAGCGTACTTCGCTCGGCGGCTACGGCGAGATGCACTACAACGGCGGCAATGCCGACGAGATCGACTATCACCGCTTCGTGCTCTACATCGGCCATCAGTTCAGCGACCGCATCCGGCTGCAAAGCGAGATCGAACTGGAGCACTCGCTGGCCGGCGATGGCGCCCCCGGCGAGGTCGAGCTGGAACAGGCCTACATCGAGTTCGACCTGACCGAGCGCACCCGCGCCCGTGCCGGTCTGTTCCTGCTGCCGATCGGCATTCTTAACGAAACCCACGAGCCGAATACATTCTTCGGTGTCGAGCGCAATATCGTCGAGAACGCCATTATTCCCACCACCTGGTGGGAGGGCGGCGTATCAGGCCATGCCACCTTCGGCCGCGGCTTCAGCGCCGACCTCGCGGTTCACTCCGGTCTTAATGTCGACCCCACCACTTACACCATCCGCGGCGGACGCCAGAAGGTCGCCGAAGCGATCGCCGAGGACGGCGCAGTGACCGGCCGCCTCAAGTGGACCGGCATGCCGGGCGTGGAACTGGCCGTGTCGGCGCAGTACCAGGACGACATCACCCAGAACGCGGAGAACGTCAACGCCACGCTGCTGGAAGCGCACGCCAATATCCGGCGCGGACCGTGGTCGCTGCGTGCGTTGTATGCGCGCTGGGATCTGGGCGGCGCCGGCCCCAAGGCCCTTGGCCGCGACGAGCAGTACGGCTACTACATCGAGCCCGGCTATTTCTTCCCGCTGGGCGAGGGCGAGCTGGGTGTGTTCGGGCGCTACGCCGAGGTGGACAACACTGCCGGCGATTCGGTCGATTCCAAGTACAAGCAGACCACCGTCGGCTTGAATTACCTGCCGCACCCGAGCGTGGTGCTGAAGGCGGACTACCAGTTCGAGGAGCGGCCCTCCAACCAGACCGAGGACAACCGCGTCAATCTGGGCGTCGGCTTCATGTTCTAATCGCGAACTCCGGGAGGGGGCGGGCGCCCTCTCCCGGTTTTTTGGACGTTCAACGCCGGAATGAAACCGCTGTCCACATTGTTCGCCGTGCTCTTGTCGCTGGCCTGCATGCCGGCGCCGGCGGCCGACGTGTACCTTGCGCCGGAGAAATTCCTCGCCCAGAACTTCGAAGGCAAGGTGCCGGAACCCGCGGTGCTCTGGATCACCGGCGACACCCGCAAGCAGGTGGAAAGCATTCTCGGCCACTCGGCCGGGTCGCTGCGGTTGCGCTACTGGGCGCGTGGCCCACGAACCGCCTGGATTCTCGAGGAGATCGGCAAGACCGAGCCGATCACCACCGGCATTGTCGTCGACAACGGCGCGATTGCCCGAATCGACGTGCTGATCTACCGCGAGAGCCGCGGCTGGGAAGTGCGCTACCCGTTCTTCACCGACCAGTTTCGCGGCGCCACCCTCACCGAGCTCAATCAGCTCGACCGCAACATCAACGGCATCTCCGGCGCCACGCTGTCGGTGCGCGCGCTCACCAAACTTTCGCAGGTCGCGCTGCTGCTGCACGACAAGGTCGCGAGCGAGAAAAGGGCCGCACGATGAACGACGGACGCCTGCCGCCGATGCTCGATGCCGACACACGGCTGCGCCGGCCGCGCGCGGGACTGCAGCGCCTGATCGTCTGGCATCGCCGCCTGGGCATCGCCGCAGCACTTCTGGTGCTGCTGCTCGCGGTGACCGGCCTGCTGCTGAACCACGCCAATCGCCTGGGCCTCGACCAGACCGAGGTTTCCGCCAACTGGCTGCTGCGCTGGTACGGCTATCCGCCGGTGCAGGCGCCGCTCGCCTTCCGCGCCGGCGAGCACTGGGTGGCCTGGAGCGGCACGCGCCTTTACCTCGACGCTCAGCCGGTGATACCGACCGACGCCGCGCCCGCCGGTACCGCCGTGCTGTCCGATGGCCTGATGGCGGTCGCCTTCGCGGATGCGCTGCTGCTGCTGTCGCCGCAGGGCGAGGTTGTCGAGCGCATTGGAAGCGAATCGCTGCCCGGCACGCTGCTGCGCGTCGGGCACACCGGCGACGGCCGGCTGGCGGTGACCACCGGCGCCGGCGAATTCGTCGCCGACCGCGATCTGCTCGGCTGGCGGGCGGGGCCGGCTGCCGCGCAATGGTCGCAGCCGCAGGCTGCGCCTGCCGAGCTCGGCGAAGCGCTCGCCCGCGCCGAACGTGGACCGGGGCTGACTGCCGAGCGGGTGCTGCTCGACCTGCACAGCGGCAGACTGCTCGGTGCCTGGGGACCGTGGCTGATGGATGCCGCCGCGCTGGCTTTCATCGCAATGGCGGTCACCGGCATCGTCTTCTGGTGGAAGCGGCGACGGCGGGTGCGCGCCTATCTGCGCATCGACGACGACTGGAGAAACCCGCGATGAGCCTCGCGCGCGCGCAACCGCGGCAACCCGGGCGGCGGCGCTTCCTGCGCATCGCGGCGGCCGCCACTGGCGGACTCGCCCTGCCCGCCCTGGGCATGCCGCGCGCAACACCGCACAGGCGCACCGGCGTGCTGCTCGGTGCGGACGCCGAGATTCAGCTCTATCACCCCGACGCCGGTTTTGCGCGCGCCGCGATCGACGCCTGCTTTGTCGAGGTGCAGCGGCTCGAGCACGTTTTCAGCCTGCACCGGGCGGACTCGGCGCTGTCACGGCTGAATCGCGACGGCCGGCTGGCCGACCCGCCGGCAGAGTATTCGCACTTTGAAGAAGCGGACGAGGGGCGTGTGCTGACGTACTTCACTGCGCGGCACATGGAAGAAAGCTGCCGCGGATGTCACAATGATCCGAAAGGACTCAGCCCGAAA
>CALJLA010000149.1 GCA_937983055.1 uncultured Pseudomonadota bacterium | reverse complement strand
CGCATGTCGAGGACGCGTTCGATGACCGGGCTGAAGCCGAGCTAGCCATCATCGCGCACATGGCGCAGGCGCAGGACGACAGAAGCTGATCATAGGAGCATCCGCCATGGCAAATCTGACCCAGCATGATCCGTTTTCCGATCTCGACGACCTTTTCCGGGGGTTCCAGTTGCGTCCGGTGCGCATTCCGCGCGAGTTGGAGCGCGCGCCGCAGATGAAGCTGGAGGTGAGAGAGAACGACAAGGCCTACATCGTGCACGCCGAAATTCCCGGCGCGAAGAAAGAAGACATCAAGGTTACCGTGGACGGCAACCAGGTCTCGATCACCGCGGAAGTCCGCCGCGAGAGCGAGAAGAAGGAAGGCGAACGGGTGGTGCACAGCGAGCGCTACTACGGAAGCGTCGCGCGCAGCTTCGCCCTCGATGGCGCGATCGACGACGCTGCCGCACAGGCGAAATACAGCGACGGCGTGCTGGAGCTGACCCTGCCCAAGAGCGCCGGCAGCCGGCCCAACCGTCTCGCCGTGTCCTGAACGCCGGCCATCGCCGGCGCGCGCTCCCGCCGTGTGAATACGACGAGCAGAACCGTACAGATCAGGGAGGAACGTCTCATGGCCATCGGGGAAATCTGCAGCCGTGAAGTAGTGATCGTGAGCCCGGAGGAAAGCGTGTCGACCGCTGCCCGGCTGATGCGTCAGCACCATGTTGGCAGCCTGGTCGTGGTGCGGGACATCGACGGTCGAAGCGTACCCGTCGGCATGCTGACCGACCGCGACATCACCATTTCGATCGTGGCCCCCGGGCTCGATGCGTCGGCGATGCTCGTTGGCGACGTGATGGCGGGCGAAGTGGCGGCGCTGCGCGAAGATGCCGGTGTCGGCGAAGCGGTGGAGCTGATGCGACTGAAGGGTGTGCGCCGGCTGCCGGTGGTGGACGAGGCCGGCGCCCTGGTGGGACTGCTGGCCAGCGACGATCTGCAGGTGCTGCTGGCCGAGGAGATGGCCGGGCTCGCCCGCATGCTCTCGCGCGAGAGCGCCCAGGAAAAGGCGCGGCGCAGAACGCCGGCCGCAGAGCGCATTCGCTAGCGCGAGAGCGGGTCCCGGCGCGTCGCCGGAAAAAGCCGTAGAAATGCCCTGGACGCGCGAGAACTTTCCTATGGCGATGCGCCGGCTGGACCTTGCGACCCGAAACAAGGCGGTGGAAATTGCCAATGCGCTGCTGCGCGAGGGGCATGATGAGGGCTTCGCCATCCGGGTGGCGATCGCCCGCGCGCGGGAATGGCGTCGCGAGCGGCCTGAGCGGCGCCGGCGCGGCTGAGCGGCCGCGTTGCGCCGGGCGGCGGCCCGGTGAGCGACCGGTCGCCTGAACCATCGCGTGGCCCGTCGCATCGAAATACCATGCCTGTCGTCAATGCCTCCATCGGCGCGATCTTCGAAGAAATTGCCGACCTGCTGGATATCCAGGGGGCAAACCCGTTTCGCGTTCGTGCCTATCGGAATGCCGCGCGCACGATCAGCGGCTACGCACCCGACCTCGCGACGGTCGCCGGCGACGCAAAAGCGCTGAAATCCCTGCCCGGCATCGGCGACGATCTGGCGGCCAAGATCCAGGAGATCGTCGCCACCGGGCACTGCGCGGCGCTGGATCGCCTGCGGCGCGAAGTGCCGCCGGCGGTGTCGGAACTGCTGCGGCTGCCCGGCCTCGGCCCGAAGCGGGTGCGCACGCTCTACCAGGAGCTGGAGGTGCAGACCCTGGAGCAGCTGCTGCGCGCCGCGCTCGACGGGCGCATCCGCGAGCTTGCCGGCTTCGGCGCGAAAACCGAGGCGCGCATCGCCGACGCGGTGCGTGCGTATCTCGGGCAGTCGCGCCGCTTCAAGCTGGCGGTCGCCGCACAGTATGCGGCGCCGCTGACGGCCTGGCTCGGCAAGGCGCGCGGCGTGCGCGAGATTGCCGTGGCCGGCAGTTTCCGCCGCATGCGCGAAACAGTGGGAGACCTCGACATCCTGGTCACCTCGACCAACTCCAGCGAAGCCATGGACCGCCTCGCCGCGCACGAGCGCGTCGAAAAGGTCCTCGCCCGCGGCGACACCAAGCAGCGGGTGAAACTCTATTCCGGCATCGAGATGGATCTGCGTGT
>CALJLA010000148.1 GCA_937983055.1 uncultured Pseudomonadota bacterium | reverse complement strand
TGTCGGAAGCATTGCGGCTGGCCGCCGCCCGGTCCGAGGTGCAGGTATCGGTGGGCCCGGCCGAGTACCCGGTACATGGCGACATCGCCGACCTGCTGGTGCGGCGCGCGGTGCTCGCTTCGCGCGAGGGTGCGCGGCGCGATGCGGTGTATTTCATGTACCGGGGCGCGACCGAGCGCGAGAACCCGGCGCGGCTGGCGCTGGTCGCCGAGCTGCGCGCGGCGATCGAAAATGGACAGTTGGCGCTGCACTACCAGCCGAAGCTCGACATCGCCAGCGGAAAGATCGTCGCTGCCGAGGCCCTGGTCCGCTGGCGGCACCCGCAGCGGGGCATGGTGCCGCCGGGGGAATTCATCGGAGTGGCCGAGCAGACCGGGCTCATCCGCCCGCTCACCGCGCACATCATCGAGCTGGCGGTCAACCAGCAGCAGGCGTGGCTGGCGATGGGCGTGCAGCTGCCGGTGGCGGTCAATATTTCCGCCCGCACGCTGCTCGAGCCGCAGTGGCAGCGTCACCTCACCGGCGTGCTCGGCGAGCGCGGCATTGCGCCGGACATGATCGAGCTGGAAATCACCGAGAGCGCCCTGGTCGAAGAGCCGACGATCGCGGCGCTGGTGCTAACCACGCTGCGCGATCTGGGCTTCAGAATCCACATCGACGATTTCGGCACCGGATACTCCTCGCTCAACTACCTGGTGAGCTTGCCGGTGCATGCCCTCAAGATCGACCGGACCTTCGTCGCCTCGATGAAGGCGAATCACGATGCATACCTGGTGGTGTCGTCGGTGGTTTCCATGGCGCACGGGCTCGGGTTGCGGGTGATCGCCGAGGGTGTCGAGACGAGGGAAGACCTCGGTACGCTGCGCGACCTGGGTTGCGACGAGGCGCAGGGCTACTTCATCGCGAAGCCGATGCCCGCCGAGGAATTCGTCAAGCAGCTGGCTGCTCTCGAATGAGCAGCACGATCCGGCGACAAGCGTACGCCGGTATGGACGTGCGCCGTGGCGCGCGCTAGCCTCACGGTGGATGCACGACGATACGGACTGCTGATGCTGCTTTTCGAACGGATAGCCGAACAACGCATCGCCGAAGCGCTCGAGCGCGGCGAATTCGACGACCTGCCCGGCGCCGGCCGGCCGCTCGCGCTGGACGACGATGTGCTGGTGCCGGAAGACCTGCGCCTTGCCTACCGCATTCTGAAGAACGCCGGCTTCGTGCCGCCCGAGGTCGGCGCCCTGCGCGAGATCGGCGAACTCGAGCGCGCGATCGAGGCGCTGCCGGACGGCGCGGGCCGCGACCACGCCCTGCGCAAACTGCAACTGCTGCGGCTGCGGCTGGACATGTCGGGGCGCGGCCGCGCGCTGGGCGCGGGCGCAGCGTATGTCGACCGGGTCTTGAGCCGGTTTGCCGACTTGCGCTGAGCGGCCGCGGCCATCGCCCCGGGGGCAGACCCGGTGAGGGGACATCTGCTGGCGATCGCGGTGTGGGTGGGCATCGTGGCGGCCGGCTACTTTCTGTTCGAGCATTTCACCGCGCCGCCGCCGGTAAGCCGCGCGGTGGGCGACGGTGTCTCCGAGATTTCAGTGCCCGTGGCGCGGGACGGTCATTACTACCTGGACGGCGCGGTCAACGGTCAGCCGATCCGGTTCATGGTGGACACCGGGGCAAGCTATGTTTCGGTCGGCGCCGGGTTTGCTCGCAGCGCGGGTCTGCCGGAAGGTATTCCGGGGTATTTCAGCACCGCGAACGGTACGGTCGAAGGCCGGCTGGTGAAGAATCAGCGCGTGCGGGCGGATCTGTTCGAGGTCTCGGGTCTCACGGTGGCGGTGATGCCGGCGGCGGGCGAGCAGGGGCTGCTTGGGCAGAACTTCCTTAGAAACTTTGAAATCCTGCAGATCAATGGCACCCTTGTTCTACGCTTGAGACGGCAGTGAGAGACGAGAGGCCTGTCGGGCAGAGGTCGAGTGCGGCAACATATAAGTTGGCATGAACTTTATTATTCGGGTCTCCTTGTTACTCCTGATGCTCTCTGCAGGAAGCGTGCTGGCGCAGCAATGGCAGCACGTGACCGCGAGCGAGGATGGCGCCAGCTGGAGTATCGATGCCGAATCCATCCGTACAGAGGGAGGATACGTCCTCTTTCGTGCCATCGAACAACTCTCGACTCCAGCAACACATGCTGGGTTGAAAGCGGCTGTCGTGTCGCTCGTAAAGGATTACGCTGGCGACTGTTCTCGCCGAACTTTCACCATCACTGGCTACGACGCTCGGGATGCGAGCGGAAACACCGTCGATTCCTACACCAGTCCGAGAACTCGCTGGAAGCACAACTTGATCACTCCTGGTTCGGTAGCGTTTTCTCTGCTCGAGTTCGCGTGTGAAGCCGCCGGCAGAGGCTTTGGGGCGAGAGACGAAGACGGAATGAAGTTTCTGTCCTCCGACCTTTGGGAGCTTGTCGAGATCGCGACTGGATCGAAGTCCTACCTGGATGCAGGAGCTGTCACGGCAACCGATGATGGCCTGATGACCCTGGTAAAGACCGAGTTCGACGAGCCGCAAAGTGCCGCTGATGTACCGTACTCTACCTCGGTGTCGTCCATGGTCTACAGTTGCCAGGATCAAACAACCAGGCTCGTTTTTCTTTGGCTTTATGACGTTGAGGGACGTCTCGTCAGAGAAGAATCCGTTAGCGCCAGTGCGGTACGAGCACGGGCGGGATCACGGGAAGCGGCCTTTCTTGGCGCTGTGTGCTCGAAGTGGGCACAGGAATAGTCCGCCACGCTTGAAGTACGGTCAAAGAGGCACTGTGCCCTGCGCGTCGAGCGTGAGCCCTGTCTATGATCATGACGTTGCCGGGTTCGTGGTTCCGAACTTCGTAGCCGACCCCGCCGATCGGGGTTCGCAAAGTTGGCACTCTTCCCCTGCTTTGTAGTCCGTGCGCGGACTTCCCTTGTCTTGGTCGTCGTGGTTTGTGCTGATCAAGGACTGTCAAGCGGAAGTGCCGACACTCAACACAGCATTCGACTGTGTACTCCAGAAGTTCTCGACTGAACCAGTTCCCTGAACGCCACTTTGCCGGTCTTGCCGGTGCCGAGTTTGCTACTCCCGACTCACGTGCTCCAGTCGTGCCAAAGAATAAGCGCCGCAGTCTGATGCTGACTTGCAGTGGAGCGGGAGAATCCTGGCGCCCAAGAGGGGTATGTGCTGCCTGCATACTTGCGCCTTAACGAGCACAGATTGCGGCGGGTCCGTGGAATGTCACCCCCGCAGGCCATCCGGGCTCATGGGTTCGCTGCGTGTGATTTCTCGTCGCAGGAGCGTTTAGCGGATGTCCTTATAGACCTCATTGGAGTAACCGCTTTCCGAGCCGGAAGAATCGTACGCGCTGACCTTGAAGTAATAGCGGGCGCCACCGGCCAGCCCCGTCACGTTGAAGGTGGTGGATCTTCCTGCATCAATTCCTTGCCCGGGAACTTGGTAGTAAGTCCCCGCCATAGCGTAGTAAATGCGGTAGCCAGCAAGGTTCGGATGAGTCACGGCGTCCCACGCGAGAGATGCTTCTCCATAAGTGGTCGAGGTCGTGGGAGTTGTCGTCGTTGTAGTAGTGGTTGAGGTTGGTGTGCCTGTATCCGCAGTGCTTGTGTCCTGCGTATCTGTGCTCGTCGTGGTCGTGCTTTGCTGCGACTTTCCTTTGTTGTCTTTTCCGCCGCTTTGCGCGCCTCCTGTTTCTTTGGAGACGCATTTCCTGTTTTGGGGGCAATAGTCTGAGTACTGTTTGGTGCCGGTGTCATCGCGCCACATGTAAACGGTGGCCGCATGCGCGGCGAGGGTAAGAACAAGACTATAGAGAAGTGCGCTGATTAGAGTGCGTGCTGACGACAGCAAACTGACTTTGAGCAGGAGCATCTCGGTGACCCGGGTGAACGTTTCCCGTCCTGTACGGCAAGTTCTGTTCCAATTTGAAATTGGGGTTCTGGTTCAAGCAATTATTAAGAATCGTGGCGTCACGTATGGTCGCTGAATTGCGACGAAATACTAGAGACGCGGCAAGTGTGGTCCTACACGTTGCCTGTAAAGAACGGACGCTCAGATTAAGTGCAAACAACCAATTGGGCCCTTAACTGCTCGTGAGAGTCTGCAGATTATGGACGCCAACGCGCAGTAACAAGTCAGACGCGTGAGCCTATTCCGATCCGAAAGTTGCTAGGACGGCAAAGCTAGGATTTCTGATTAGATGGCATGGAGAACTGTGCGCAAAGTATGGGAAATGAACGAATCTTGACCCAGACCCGTGCAAGCTCGGCAAATGACGGTGCGCGGGGAATTGGTCCTCGTGCGCGCGCTGTGAGCGATGTATAGACGATCAACGCCGACCGGCGCGTGATGGCGTTCTCCATGGAGGGGGTGATACCGGCGCCTACTCAGAGTTCGCTGCGCATGCTGGTGATACGCTGCCATAGAAGTCGATGGTCGCACGTTTCGAAGGGCAGAGCCGGGGGTGTGTTTCGTCGCGGGGCGCCCCAGAAAGTCGTGGCGCTTCCCTCTGTTCAACCTATATCAACGCTTGTTTGATGAAGCAATAACGGGATGGTTCGAGACTGCAGTGCTTAGCCCATAAGGGAGAGTTACGCCGACAAATCATCCGCGCTTATCGGCAGAATGTGGACTAGTCCGTGGGACGGGGAGGGGAGCAATCGCGTCCAAGCGTATCCAAGTGTGAAATACGATAGTTGCCACGATAGAGACGACTCAGGAGGGGCGAATACTGGACTGCGTACAAGATGTGATCTGGCGCCCCGAACACGAATCGAACGTGTGACCTACCCCTTAGGAGGGGGTTGCTCTATCCACTGAGCTACCGGGGCGCGCGGGCGATATTCTAACGTACCGACTTCCGCGATCCGCGCCATTGCGCGGCTGAATCCAGATGGCAACACTGCCGCGTACGGTGATCGTTCTGGGTTTCGTCAGCCTGCTGAACGATCTCGCCTCCGAGATGATCGTGCCGCTCATCCCGATTCTGCTGGCGTCTTTCGCTGGCGCGGCGCCGCTGGCGCTCGGCCTGATCGAAGGCGTTGCCGAGGCGGTGGCCAGCCTGCTCAAGCTGTGGTCGGGCCGGCGTTCGGATGCGCTGGGCGGGCGGCGCAAGCGCTTCGCGGTGGCCGGCTATATGCTCTCCAATCTCGCGCGCCCGGCGCTTGCATTTGCCGGCAGCTGGATGACGGTGCTCTGGCTGCGCGCACTCGACCGGGTGGGCAAGGGCATTCGCAGCGCCCCGCGCGATGCGCTGGTGGCGGATGCCACGCCCGCGGCGATCAAGGGCTACGCCTACGGATTTCATCGTGCGCTGGACAACGCCGGCGCGGTGGGCGGCGGACTGGTGGCGGCGGCGGTGCTCGCCGTGGCGCAGCTGCCGCTTTCGCAGGTGATTCTGCTCTCGGCAATTCCAGGGCTTCTCGCGGTTGCGCTGCTGGCTTTCGGTGTGCGCGAGGCGCCGGCGGCGGCACGGCCGCCCTCGCTGCCGCCGCTCCGCCTGGCGCAGCTGTCGCGCCCGCTGCGCCGCTACCTGGCGGTGCTGGGGCTGTTTGCGCTGGCGCGCGCCTCTGAAGCTTTCATCGTGCTGCGCGGGCACGAGCTGGGCGCCGGCACGGTCGAGCTGCTGCTGCTGTGGAGCGCGCTGAATCTTGCCAAGGCCGCGACCTCGACCGTGGGCGGGCGCCTCGCCGACCGCATCGGGCGCCCGCGCGCGCTGCTGGTCGCCTGGACGTTGTTTGCGTTCTCTTTCCTGCTGCTCGGCAAGGCCGACACGATGACGGCACTGTGGATTTTCACGCTGGTGTTCGGGCTGTGCTACGGCCTGGGCGAAGGCGCCGAGCGGGCCGCGATCAGCGAGTACGGCGATCCGGCCGCCCAAGGCACCGCGTTCGGCTGGTATCACCTGGTGGTGGGCCTTGCCGCCATTCCGTCCGGCCTGCTGTTCGGCGCGTTGTGGCATTGGCAGAGCCCGGCGATGGCGTTCTTCGTTGCGGCGGGTCTGGCGGCGACCGCTGCGCTGCTGCTCAGGACGTGGGCGTGGCCTTGAGAAAAGTTCCGAGTCAAAAGAACAGGACTGCGTGCTGCGTATGCCGGTCTGCGGCCGGCCTTGAAGGTCAACGCTCAACGCGGAGGACGCAGAGGGCGCGGAGGAAAAGCAAGAAATCGGACTCAGGACTCGGGCCTCGGAAAAGAACCCTGATCAAACCACCACGACGCCAACGCCACCAAGAATCCAGGCTCCGATCTACGCCGGCCGGCGACGCAGCACGCAACACAATTCTGCCGCCGCAAGGTCTAGCGCAGCTGTATCACACTCGGAACCCGGAGCGTGGAACTGGAAACCAGGAACTCGCCGGCCGATTCGCTCTCGAAACAAAAGAATGTCTTTGATCCGACAAGGAAATTCGATTATTATTCGGCCCAGTTCAGGAGCGCTCTAAAGGCGCGAAGTCGATGTTTTTGCAGTGTTAGCGTCCGCCGGCTGTGGTGGAGCAGGAGTTCTCGATACATGAAGTTTTCCGAACTGGGGCTCGATCCGGAGCTGCTCCGGACCATAGACGAGCAGGGCTACACCGAGCCGACACCAGTCCAGGCCAAAGCCATTCCTCCAATCCTGCTGGGCCGCGACGTGATGGCCGCCGCCCAGACCGGTACCGGCAAGACCGCCAGCTTTACGCTGCCGATGCTGCAGCGGCTGAAAGGCTTTGCCAGCACCAGCGTGTCGCCGGCCAAGCATCCGGTGCGCGCGCTGATCCTGGCGCCCACCCGCGAACTCGCGGCGCAGGTGCAGGACAGCGTCAAGACCTACGGCAAGTACATTCCGCTCAAGTCGACCGCGATCTTCGGCGGTGTGCCGATGGATCCGCAGATCGCCGACCTGCGCGCTGGCGTCGAGATCCTGGTCGCCACGCCCGGCCGGCTGCTCGACCACATTCAGAGCAAGATCGTGATGTTCCATGCGGTCGAGTTCCTGGTGCTCGACGAAGCCGACCGCATGCTGGACATGGGCTTCCTGCCGGACATCAAGCGCATCATCGCAATGCTTCCACAGCGCCGCCAGACGCTGCTGTTCTCCGCGACCTATTCCGACGAGATCCGCGCGCTCGCGCGCCAGTGGCTGAAAGACCCGGTGCAGGTTGAAGTGGCGCCGCGCAACTCCGTCACCGAAACGGTTACCCACACCGTGTTTGCCGTGGATTCGCGCGACAAGCGCGATCTGCTGGTCGGGCTGATCAGCCAGCGCGACATGCGGCAGGTGCTGGTGTTCTGCAATACCAAGATCGGCGCCAACCGGCTGGCCTACCGCCTGCAGAAGGACGGCGTCGGCGCGGCGGCGATTCACAGCGATCGCAGCCAGATCGAGCGCATGCAGGCACTGGCCGAGTTCAAGGAAGGCAAGGTCCAGGTGCTGGTGGCGACCGACATCGCCGCCCGCGGGCTCGATATCGAGGAACTGCCATTCGTGGTGAACTTCGACGTGCCTTCCAACGCCGAGGACTATGTGCACCGCATCGGGCGCACCGGCCGTGCCGGCAGCTCCGGCGAGGCGATTACCCTGGTCGCCCCGGAAGACCGCGAATACCTTGCAAACGTCGAAAAGCTCGTCAAGATGAAGCTTGCGCCCGCGGAGCCGCCGTCGTTTCGCCGGGGCGGCGACGCGCGCGAGCGACCTCGCGACCGCCGGCGCGAAGACGAAGGCCGCGGGCGCGGGCGTCGCGATG
>CALJLA010000147.1 GCA_937983055.1 uncultured Pseudomonadota bacterium | reverse complement strand
CCATTTCGCCGAAGCGCTGGCCGCCGAACTGGGCCTTGCCGCCGAGCGGCTGCTGGGTAACCAGCGAGTACGGACCGGTCGAGCGCGCGTGCATCTTGTCGTCGACCAGGTGGTGCAACTTGAGCATGTGCATGTAACCCACCGTGACCGGCCGATCGAACGGCTCGCCCGTGCGCCCGTCGAGAAGCTCGATCTGCCCGCTGCGGGGCAGTCCGGCGAGATCGAGCATGCCCTTGATCTCCTCTTCGTTGGCCCCGTCAAACACCGGCGTGGCGAACGGCACTCCGGAGCGCAGGTTCTTCGCCAGCTCCACCACCTCCTCGTCGCCCAGGTCCCTGATCTCCTCTGCCCGTCCGCTCGAGTTGTAGATCAGTTCCAGCGCCTTGCGCAGATCGGCAATCTTGGCCTGGGCCCGCAGCATCTCGCCGATCTTGTGCCCCAGGCCCTTGGCCGCCCAGCCAAGGTGGGTCTCGAGAATCTGACCGACGTTCATTCGCGACGGCACGCCAAGCGGGTTGAGCACGATGTCCATCGGCGTGCCGTCGGCCATGTGCGGCATGTCCTCGATCGGCACGATCTTGGAGATCACGCCCTTGTTGCCGTGACGGCCCGCCATCTTGTCGCCCGGCTGCAGGCGGCGCTTCACGGCCAGGTAGACCTTGACCATCTTCTGCACGCCCGGCGGCAGCTCGTCGCCCGAGGTGAGCTTCTTCTTCTTCTCCTCGAACATCGCGTCGAAGTTGCGCCGCGTCTGCTCGAGACTCTCGCGCAACTGTTCGAGTTGCTGCGCGGCCTCCTCGGTCGCCAGACGGATGTCGAACCAGTCGTGCGGAGGCACTTCCTGCAGGTAGGCCTTGGTGATCTTGGTGCCCTTGGCCAGCTTCTTCGGCCCGCCGTTGGCCGTCTTGCCGATCAGCAGGCGCTCGATCCGGCCGAAGGAATCGCCCTCGACGATGCGCAGCTGATCCGCGAGATCCTTCTTGTAGCGATTCAGTTCGTCGTCGATGATGGTCTGGGCGCGCTTGTCGCGCTCGATGCCCTCCCGGGTGAACACCTGAACGTCGATCACCGTGCCGGACATGCCTGACGGCACACGCAGGCTTGTGTCCTTCACGTCGGAGGCCTTCTCGCCGAAAATCGCGCGCAGCAGCTTTTCTTCCGGCGTGAGCTGGGTTTCGCCCTTGGGCGTGACCTTGCCGACCAGGACATCGCCAGCCTCGACTTCGGCGCCGATATACACGATGCCGGACTCGTCGAGACGGCCAAGCTGCGCTTCGGACAGATTCGAGATGTCGCGGGTGATTTCCTCCGGCCCGAGCTTGGTGTCCCGGGCGACCACAGAGAGCTCCTCGATGTGGATCGAGGTGAAGCGATCATCGGCGACCACGCGCTCGGAGATCAATATCGAATCCTCGAAGTTGAATCCGTTCCACGGCATGAAGGCGACGAGCAGATTCTGCCCGAGCGCCAGCTCGCCCATGTCGGTCGAGGCGCCATCGGCAATCACGTCACCGCGCGCGATCGCGTCGCCCGGCTTCACGATCGGCCGCTGGTTGATATTGGTGTTCTGGTTCGAGCGGGTGTACTTGACCAGGTTGTAGATGTCCACGCCGACCTCGCCGGCCGAGGTTTCCTCGTCGTTCACCCTCACCACGATCCGCGATGCGTCGACGTAGTCGACGGTGCCGCCACGCCGGGCCATGACGGCGGTGCCTGAATCCACCGCCACGGTGCGCTCGATACCGGTGCCGACCAGTGGCTTTTCCGCACGCAGACAGGGCACCGCCTGGCGTTGCATGTTCGAACCCATCAGCGCGCGGTTGGCATCGTCATGCTCGAGGAACGGAATCAGCGACGCGGCGACCGACACGATCTGCGACGGCGCGACGTCCATGTACTCGACGCGCTCCGACGGCATCAGGCTGAATTCGTTCTTGTACCGGCAGGAAACGATTTCGTCGAGCAGCTTGCCCTTCTTGTCGATAGCGGCATTCGCCTGGGCAATGACGAACTGGCTCTCGTCGATGGCCGACAGGAACACGATTTCGTCAGTCACCCGGCCGTTGCTCACCTTTCGATACGGCGTCTCCAGAAACCCGTACTCGTTGGTGCGGGCATAAAGCGCAAGCGAGTTGATAAGCCCGATGTTCGGGCCCTCCGGCGTCTCGATCGGGCAGACCCGTCCATAGTGCGTAGGATGCACGTCGCGCACCTCGAAGCCGGCGCGCTCGCGGGTGAGACCGCCCGGCCCCAGGGCCGACACCCGGCGCTTGTGCGTGATCTCAGAGAGCGGATTGGTCTGGTCCATGAACTGCGAGAGCTGGGACGATCCGAAGAACTCCCGCACTGCGGCCGACACCGGCTTTGCATTGATCAGGTCGTGCGGCATCAGGTTCTCGGACTCGGCCTGGGACAACCGCTCCTTGACCGCGCGCTCGACCCTGACCAGGCCAGCGCGGAACTGATTCTCGGCAAGCTCTCCCACCGAGCGCACACGGCGGTTGCCCAGATGGTCGATATCGTCGATCTCACCGCGGCCATTGCGCAGCTCGAGCAGGATTCCGATGACGGCGATGATGTCCTCGTTGGTGAGGGTGCCAAGTCCCTCGGGGCCGCGCTTGCCGATCTGCGCGTAGAAGCTCTTCAGCCACTCGGCGGACTTCTCCTCGATCTGGTCGGGATAGGCGCGACGATTGAACTTCATCCGGCCGACGGCGGAAAGATCGTAGCGCTCCTCGGCATAGAACAGGCCGTGAAACAGCGTCTTCACTGCAGCCTCGGTGGGCGGTTCGCCGTGTCGCATCATCCGGTATATTGCCACCTGGGCGGCAAACTGGGCCGCCGTCTCGTCGTTGCGCAGCGTCTGCGAGATATAAGGCCCCTGGTCGAGATCGTTCACGTAAATCGTGTGCAGCGTCTCGATGCCCGCTTCCGAGATCTTCTTCAGCAGGTCCTCGGTGATTTCGTCGTTGGCGTTGGCAATGATCTCTCCGGTTTCGGTATTGACGACCGTGTGCGCAAGGGCGCGCCCTACCAGGAAATCTTCGCCGACCACGATCTTTTTCAGCCCTGCCTGCTCCATCTCCCGCACGTGCTTTACGGTGATGCGCTTGTCCTTCTGGACGATGAGCTTGCCCTGCTTGGTCTCGATGTCGAACCGCGCGACCTCGCCGCGCATGCGTTCCGGCTTGATTTCGAACTCGATGCCCTTCTTCGTCAGGTGGAACGTGTCACGGACGTAGAACATGCCGAGAATCTGCTCCGGCGTCAGGCCAATCGCCTTGAGCAGGATGGTGACCGGCAGCTTGCGCCGCCGATCCACGCGGAAGTACAGGTAGTCCTTGGCGTCGAACTCGAAATCGAGCCAGGAACCGCGGTAGGGGATGATGCGCGCCGAGAACAGCAGCTTCCCCGAGGAATGCGTCTTGCCGCGGTCGTGCTCGAAGAACACGCCGGGCGAGCGGTGCAGCTGCGACACGATGACCCGCTCGGTGCCGTTAATGACGAACGAGCCGGTGGAGGTCATGAGCGGAATCTCGCCCATGTAGACTTCCTGCTCCTTTACCTCCTTGATGGTCGGCTTGGCGGCCTCCTTGTCCATGATGGTCAGCCGGACCTTGGCGCGCAGCGGCGCGGCAAAGGTAAGGCCCCGCTGCTGGCACTCCTTCACGTCGAACGGCGGCGTGCCGAGCTGAAAGCTGACGAACTCAAGACGGGCGTTGCCCGAATGGCTGCTGATCGGAAAGATCGACTGGAAGGCGGCCTGGAGGCCCTGCGTCCTGCGCTGCTCCATCGGAGTGTCCGACTGCAGGAAAGACGCATACGATTCGATCTGGGTGGCGAGCAGATAAGGTACCGGCAGCACGCTGGCGCGCTTGGCAAAGCTCTTGCGGATACGTTTCTTCTCGGTGAAGGAGTAAGCCATGACATCTCCGAATCACGAGGGGCGCTGGCGGCCGCGCCCCTGGTCATCGACTGGTGTGAATGGCCTGGCGGCTGGCCTCTACCAACCACTGGCTGACGACGGCAGGGAATCCCGCCATCCGACCAAACCTGTCTTCTGCAGTCGCATCAGAAGACATAGAAAAACTGCCGGTTTTTCTATGGCTTCGCCCGCGCGAGCATGACGACAAGGCTGGCGGCGCTGCCGCCGCCAGCCTTGTCGGTACCGCCTTACTTGATCTCGACCTTGCCGCCAGCTTCCTCGAGCTGCTTCTTCAGGTCCTCGGCGTCCTTCTTCGAGATGCCTTCTTTCACCGGCTTCGGCGCGCCGTCGACCAGGTCCTTGGCTTCCTTCAGACCCAGAGAGGTAGCAGCCCGCACCACCTTGATGACGTTCACCTTGTTGTCACCGGCGGCCGTCAAGACGACCGTAAACTCGGTCTTCTCTTCGGCAGCCGCTGCGGGCGCGCCGCCGGCGGCCGGCGCGGCAATCGCAACTGCCGGCGCAGCGGCCGACACGCCGAACTTCTCTTCCATATCCTTGATGAGCTGGGACAGCTCGAGGACGCTCATGTTCGCGATGGCGTCGAGGATTTCTGCTTTGGCAACAGCCATGTCCAATTCTCCTGATTGCTGAATGACTCTCGGATCGCGCCTTGACTACGCGGCCTTCTCTTTCTGGTCCCTGACGGCTGCAAGCGTTCGCGCGAATTTGCCGGGGATTTCGTTCAGCCCCCTGACGAACTGTGCGACTGGCGCCTGCAGGGTGCCCATGAGCATGGAAAGGAGCGCCTCGCGGCTCGGCATCGTGGCCAGCGCCGCCACATCTGTGGGCGACATGACCTGATTGGGCATGGCGCCCATCTTGATGACGAACTTCTCGTTGCCTTTCGCAAACTCATTGAGCACTTTCGCGGCCGCAACCGGGTCCGCCGAGATGCCATAGGCCAGCGGTCCGTACATATGCTCGGACAGCTTCTCGAACGGGGTACCGGTGACAGCGCGACGCGCCAGGGTGTTCTTGAGAACTCGCAGGTACACGCCCTGGCCGCGGGCTCGCGCCCGAAGCACGGTCATGTCCTGGACCTCGAGGCCGCGGTATTCCGCAAGCACTATCGCCTGAGCACCGGCTACTTTCTCGCCGATCTCCGCGACCAGTGCTTTCTTTTCCTCTAGATTGAGACTCAAGGTCTACCCTCCGTACGTTTCATAACAGGCGAAGCGTTCACTTCGCCCACCCTCTGCATAGCGACCTTCAACACAGGAGGGTTCGCTTTCGCCGTCGGGCGATCCGCGA
Organism: uncultured Pseudomonadota bacterium; assembly: GCA_937983055.1. GTDB lineage: Bacteria > Pseudomonadota > Gammaproteobacteria > Burkholderiales > Eutrophovitaceae > CALJLA01. Next base: position 2,530 of record CALJLA010000147.1, on the reverse strand, counting down.
GTTGCCAAAACCTGTTCTCAGAGTGCGCTATCTGCGTAGGACGACGCCATGCCGCGCGTCGATTAAGCCTGCGAAACAGCTCCTACGGTCTTTGACAGCCCCGGCCGGCATGCTGCCCGGCCGGGCCCCAAAGTCATTGCGGATTGGCCAGGCTCGCCTGGTCAATCCTGATGCCCGGCCCCATCGTGCTGGCGACCGAGATCTTCTTCAGATAAATGCCTTTCGCACCGGCCGGCTTCGCCTTGTTCAGCGCTTCGATCAGGGCCCGGACGTTTTCCGCCAGCGCGTCCTCGGTAAACGAGGCGCGGCCCACGCTGCACTGGACGATGCCCGCCTTGTCCGTGCGGTACTGAACCTGCCCCGCCTTGGCGTTCTTCACCGCCTCGGAGATATTCGGCGTCACCGTGCCAACCTTGGGATTGGGCATCAGGCCGCGCGGCCCCAGGATCTGGCCAAGCTGGCCGACCACCCGCATGGCGTCCGGGGACGCGATGGCGACGTCGAACCCGATATTGCCCGCCTTGACCTGCTCGGCCAGGTCCTCAAAGCCGACGATGTCGGCACCGGCCTCCTTGGCTTCGCGGGCCTTATCGCCCTGGGCGAACACCGCCACCCGCACCGTCTTTCCAGTGCCTTTGGGCAGCACGACCGAACCGCGAACGAGCTGATCGGATTTCTTGGCGTCGATGCCGAGATTGACCGCAAGGTCGATCGACTCGTCGAACTTGGCGTTGGCGGTCTGCTTGACCAGTTTCAGTGCGTCGGTCAGGGCGTACAGCTTGCTGCGGTCGACCGCGGTGCGATTGCCCTTGTGTCTTTTCGATAGGCTGGCCATGTCACACGCCCTCCACTTCGACGCCCATGCTGCGCGCGCTTCCAGCGACGGTTTTCATGGCCGTCTCCAGGTTGGCCGCCGTCAGGTCCGGCATCTTTGTCTTGGCAATCTGCTCGACTTGCGCACGGGTCAGCTTGCCGACCTTGTCGGTGTGCGGGCGCGGGCTGCCCTTTTCCAGCTTCGCGGCCTTCTTGATCAGCACCGAGGTGGGCGGCGTCTTGATAATGAAGGTGAAGCTTTTGTCCGCGTACGCGGTGATCACCACCGGCAACGGCAGGCCGGGTTCGTAGCTTTGGGTCTGCGCGTTGAACGCCTTGCAGAACTCCATGATGTTGAGGCCGCGCTGGCCGAGCGCGGGCCCGATGGGCGGGCTGGGGTTGGCTTTCCCGGCCGGCACTTGCAGCTTGACGAAGCCGACGACTTTCTTTGCCACAGGACTCTCCTATCAAGAGTGGGTTCAAACGCGCACACAACGATGCGCTCCCCGAAAAGCAGCGGATCCACTTTCTCTCGGGCGCCCGCTGCGCGCGCCCGACTCGTACATGCCCTTTCCCGCTACGCCTTTTCGACCTGGCTGAAATCCAACTCGACCGGCGTGGCGCGGCCGAAGATCGAGACCGACACACGCAGCTTGTTCTTGTCGTAGTTGACTTCCTCGACCGTGCCATGGAAGTCGGTAAACGGCCCTTCCTTGACCCGAACCGCCTCGCCGACCTCGAACAGTACTTTCGGTTTCGGCTTCTCCACGCCTTCCTGGATCTGGTGCAGGATGTTCTGCACCTCGCGCTCGCTGATCGGCGTGGGCTTGGTCGCGGTGCCGCCGACGAAGCCGGTAACTTTCGCGGTGTTCTTGACCAGGTGCCAGGTGTCGTCGGTCATCTCCATCTCGACGAGCACGTAACCCGGGAAGAACTTGCGCTCGCTGATCGCTTTCTGCCCGCTCTTCATTTCGACCACCTCTTCGACCGGCACCAGGATCTGGCCGAACTTGTCCTGCATCCCGGCGCGCTGGATGCGATCGAGGAGCGCACGCTGGACGCTTTTCTCGAAGCCGGAGTACGCGTGCACGACATACCACTTTTTCGACATCACGCTTCCGTCCCCAGGAGCTTCTTCACCACCCACACCAGCAGGCCGTCGACCATCCACAGGAAGATCGCCATTACCAGCACAAAAGCAACGACGACACCGGTCATCTGCACCGTTTCCTTGCGGGTCGGCCAGACGACCTTCTTGGTTTCGGTCACCGATTCCTGCGCGTACACGTAGAAGCGCTTGCCGGGCTCGCTGGTCCACCCGACCAGCGCGGCCAGCACGATGCCGGCCAGCACCGAAGCAACCCGGAGTACCGTGGGGCTGTTTTCGAGGTAGTAGAAGCCAACCACCCCGGCCACGATCAGCAACAGGGCAAATCCAATTTTTAGCTTGTCCGCCATCAGACGCTTGTCTCACACACACACGCCCAACCATGCCCCGAACCCCGCGGGGCTCGGTAAGTGGCAGGCCAGGAGGGTCTCGAACCCCCAACCTTCGGTTTTGGAGACCGACGCTCTGCCAATTGAGCTACTGGCCTGCGCTGTCCGTTGCAGCCTGCGTGTTGTTATATCCCCCGAAGGTGGGCGACCGTTACTCGATGACCATTACTCGATGACCTTGGCGACGACGCCGGCGCCCACGGTGCGCCCACCCTCGCGG
>CALJLA010000146.1 GCA_937983055.1 uncultured Pseudomonadota bacterium | reverse complement strand
TCCTGTGCGTCCGGATCGGACTCGCCGGCCTCTTCGCGCAGGCGCAACGTTTCACGCTGAAGCCGCGCCTGCAGCCGCTCGGTAGCCATGCCCTCCAGCGGGTCGGCCTCGGAGTGGCCGGTAGCCGAGCCCGCCTTGTTACCCTCGTTCGAGGAGCGTTCATCGTCCCCGCGCGCCACCGCCCCCTGGCGAAACATGGTGCCACCTTGCATGTTCGTGCTGCCCGTTTCGGGCGATGAAGTCGGGTTCGCGACGTTGGCGGAGTTGCCGAAACGACTTGCGGTCAACGTGCTTCTCTGCGAGGCCGCCGACATGAACTCGTTCATTCGCCGGTTGACCTGCTGCACCCTGCTCTGGGTCTCGAGAATGTCGCTGGCATCCTCGATGTTCTGCAACACCTTGTCGAAGGCCTCCTGGTTGAGCGCCGCCGGCATTGCCCCCAGCTGCCGGGACGTCTTCTCGATCTCCCTGAGCAACTGCTCGCTGTCGCCTGCGCCGCCGGCGATGTTGCCCTCTCCGGGTTTATCCCCGGCAGTCGAACTCTTTGCCCCTTCGCCCGGCCTGAGTTTCTCAAGCAAGGCGATCGCGTCGCCGGTGCGCCGCTCTTCCAGCGCCTTTGCGACGTCTTCGAAACCCTCCCGTCGTCGCAGCGTTTCTGCGAGCTGGTCAAGACCTGCGCCTGCTGCGGCCGCCCGCAGATTTGCAATATCGACGGCATCGCGCGCATCGATCGACGCGCGCTGCAATGCCTCGCGAGTGGCATCCGCCTGCTCGAAGACGGCGAGCGCCTGGTCCATCTGCTCGAGCGCCGGATCGTTCCGTGCATCGCCGAGCAATTCCCTCAGGCTCTCTACGGGTTCGGCGTCATCTGCCGGCGGTTGCCAGGCCTGCTGCCAGTCTCGCGAGGCAAGCGTCGCGTTCTGGTTCACCGCAACCAGCGCCAGCAGCAACACCAGCAACAATACTACGCTCCGCGGCGCTCGCAGCGGCACCAGTGCGCGCGGCCGCGGCGTTCGGGCCTTGTCAGCAGCGCGCGCGAGTTGCAGCGTTGCCAGGTCTGACAGCTGCCCCTGGCTGACAAACCACCAGGCGCTCTTCAACTCGTCCTTAAGGTCTGCCGCCGAGTCGGCCGCACCCGCCGCCTGCATCGTCGATGCAGGACGCGCGGCCTTCCAGAGGACAAGCGCGCAGAACAGCGTCAGCAACGCCCCCCCGGCCAGCTTTATGGTCTCGAGAAGCGTGCCCGCCAATGCCGGTTGCAGCAACCGGAACGCGATGAGCGAAAACAGCACCACAGCAAGGCCGAACACCAGCTCTCTGAGGGCGCGATTCACCCACAGGCGGGCCGCAACGCGCCGCAGCAAGCCGAGGAGGATTTCTTCGCTTTTCATGAAGTTCGAAATTGTATCGCAGCACCCGGACGGGCGGCGCAGTGTCGACGGACCACGTGGGGATCGGCGCCGCAGTTCGGGTAACATCATCGGCAGGGTTCACTCTGGAGTCGCAATGGCAGGCTTGATCACCCGCGCCCGTGCAGCGCTCGCTTTGGCGGTACTGCTTGGCCTGGGATCGACGGTGGCGCTCGGCAGGCCACCGCACATCGTTTACCTGCTCGCCGACGATCTCGGGTGGAAGGATGTGGGTTATCACGGCGGCCGCGCCTTGACCCCGCATTTGGACGCGCTGGCTGGCGCCGGGATCAGGCTGGAGCGCTTCTACACGCTGCCATACTCGACCCCCACCCGCGCGGCACTCATGACCGGGCGCTATCCGATGCGTTACGGGTTACAAATGCTGTCGATTCTGCCCTGGAGCAGCTACGGCCTGCCAGCGGGGGAGCGGACGCTGCCGGAGGCGCTAAAAGGCGCAGGCTATCGCACCGCGGCGTTCGGCGAGTGGCGTATCGGCCATGCGGACCGCGAGTACTGGCCCACGCGGCGCGGCTTCGAGTCCTTCTACGGCAGCCTCAATGGCGGCATCGACCACTTCCGTAAGGTCAATCGTCTCGGCGAGGCAGACTGGTGGCGCAACGAGAGACCGGTCGCCGACGAAGGTTACGACACCGACCTGATCGCGCGGGAAGCCGCGGCCCTGGTGTCCAGGCACGATCCGGAGCGGCCGCTGTTCATGTATGTGGCGTTCCCGTCGCCCGCTGCGCCGCTGCAGGCGCCGCAGCGGTATCTGGATCGCTACCCCGGCGTACTGCCCGAAGAACGCAGGGCCTATTACGCCATGGTAAGTGCGCTGGACGACGCCGTCGGCACCATTGTCTCGGCCCTGGAAGCGCGCGGAATGCGTGACAACACGCTCATCGTGTTTCACAGCGATAACGGTGGCGCCGTCCGCAACAAGTTCGAGACCGGCGATGGGGACGTGCCGGTCAGGGTGGCGGACAATGGGCCGTTCCACAATGGCCGCGGCTCGTTCCACGAAGGCGGCATACGCGTCGTCGCGCTGGCATCCTGGCCTGCGCGAATCCGCCCAGGCGTAACTTCCGAGCACATTCACGTGGTCGACATATATGCAACGCTGCTGACGCTGGCCGGCGCGCCGATGGACCGCGACACTCAGGTCAAGCCGATTGACGGCCTGGACATGTGGCCGGTCATCGCAGATGGCCGGAAGAGTCCACGCGAAGAAATGCTGATCAATGTCGAGGAGTTCCGCGGCGCCGTGGTCGTAGGCAACTGGAAGCTGATCGTGTACTCGCCGCTTCCCGCGCGCTACGAGCTGTACAACCTGCTCGACGATCCAGCCGAGGAAGACAATCGAGCCGACCGGGAACCCCAGCGGTTGCAGCAAATGCTCCAGCGACTCAACAATTACGCATGGGATATGGCGCCTTCGCTGTATCTCAGGGATCTGGCCGGAGCACGATCTCACGAGATGCCGATTTTCTGGGGCGAGAACCCGTTGAGACCCTGACACCTGCGGAATAGATTGCAGCCGCGAAAAACAAGATCAAGGAGCACGCATGCGGGCCATCAACATCGACGAGCTGCGGTCACTTGCCCGCAGGCGACTGCCCCGGGCCGTCTTCGAGTTCATCGATGGCGGTGCGCAGGACGAGGATACACTGCGCGCAAACAGCGAGGACTTCCGGCGTTTGCGGTTCTTGACGCGAGTTCTTACCGATGTCAGCAATATCGATCAGAGCGTGGAACTGTACGGCCGGCGATACGATTCGCCGCTGGTTCTCGCGCCCACGGGTCTGGCCGGGCTCCTTTGGCGCCACGGCGAACTTGCCGCGGTGCGCGCGGCGCATCGGCGCAACGTGCCATATTGCCTGTCGACGATGGCAACCTGCAGCATCGAAGACATCGCCGAGGAAGGCAACGCGCCGAACTGGTTTCAGTTATACGTGCTTCGCGACCGCGGCCTGACACGTGCGTTCATCGAGCGCGCGCGCGCAGCCCGCTGTTCGGCCCTTGTATTGACGGTCGACACCAAGCGACAAGGGCCGCGCGAGCGGGACATTCGTAACGGCTTTACCGTGCCGCCGCGCTTCGGGCTTTCGACGTTGGTGGACTTCGCCCGTCATTGGCGCTGGTTGTTCAACGTCGGGCTGGGTCCCAGGATCACTTTCCGCAACTTCGCCGGCACAGCGGCGCATTCCGACAGCGCCGTAACCATCACTCAGTTCATCGCCGGACAGTACGACCTGAGCGTTGGCTGGAAGGATGTTGACTGGTTCAAGGCGCAATGGGGCGGCCCGGTCCTGGTCAAGGGCATTTTGTCACCGGAAGATGCAAGGCTCGCGGTCAGTCACGGCCTGGATGGCATCATAGTGTCCAATCATGGCGGTCGTCAGCTCGATGGCGCGACTTCCGCCATCGCAGCCCTTCCGGCAGTTGCCGACGCAGTCGGAGGATCGGTGCCGGTGCTGCTCGATGGCGGCATCCGGCGCGGGTCCGACGTGGTAAAGGCCTGCGCGCTTGGGGCAAGCGCCTGCATGATCGGAAGAGCGTGGCTTTACGGCCTCGCTTCGGGCGGCGAGCGCGGCGTGACGGATGCGCTTCAGATTCTCCACGACGAGATCGAACTCGCTCTTGCCCTTCTTGGCCGGCCGAGCCTCGGCGAACTTGGGACCGACTGCCTCACCGGCTAATGCCGCGCAGATTGCCCGCTCAGGAACTGCTCCGCCAGGGCTTTGTACAGGGGGCGCTTGCAGACGATGCGTGAGCACGCTGTCGCAACCAACGCTGCCGCCATCAGCGGAAGAATCATGTCGTGATTGTCGGTCATTTCAATGACGATCACGAAGGCCGTCATCGGTGCCTGCACCACGCCGGCGAAATAAGCCACCATGCCAAGAACGACCACCGCACCGGCCGGCGCGTAAGGCGCGATTTCCGCCAGATTCAGTCCCAAGCCCGCACCGATCGCAAGCGACGGAGCAAATACGCCCCCCGGGATGCCACTTAAATACGACACCAAAGTTGCAGCCATCTTCAGCAAGCCGAAGCTCGCCGGCAACTCTCCGCCGCCTTCGAGCGCCTGCTTTGCTTCCTCATACCCCGTGCCGTATGAAGTGCCGTCAGAAGCGACACCGATAACCGCCAGGACCAGGCCGCAGGCCGCAGCAAAAGCAATCGGGCGGTTGTGTGCCCAGCCCCCCAACCGGCCGGGTACGCCCTTCGAGAACGCGATCAGCAGTTGACTAAAGATGCCGCCGGCAAATCCGCCAACGGCGCCGCACAGGAGTACCGCGATCCAGCCTTCATCCTCTTCGAGTGATGCGGCGGTTCGGCCGAAGTAAGTGTAATCGCCCAGCCACCATAGCGAGACTACCCCGGCAACGATCACGGCCGTCATGACAGTGCCGCTCGTCCTGCTCTCGAACGAGCGACTCATCTCTTCGATGGCGAACACAACACCGGCAAGCGGTGTGTTGAAGGCAGCCGCAACGCCCGCAGCGCCCCCCGCCAGTATCAGCCCACGCTCGGCTTCGATTCGCGAGAACCGGGTCAAACGGCCCAGAGAGTGCATTATCGTCGCGCCAATCTGCACGGTCGGACCTTCGCGTCCGACCGACGCACCGGAAACCAACCCGAGCAGGGTCAGCCCGATCTTTCCCAGCGCAGCGCGCGGAGAGAGCAGCCGGTTGCGCAGCTTGTCATCTTCAAGGGAAAGCGCGGCAATCGTTTGCGGGATGCCGCTGCCCTGTATGCCCGCGAAGTAGCGGCGCGTGAGCCAGGCCACAAGCGCAAGGCCCCCCGGCCCCACCACAAACGGCAGCCAGGGGGACCACTCCACAATCTGTTGATGCGCCGAGTGGGCGCGCTCGCCGCCAATTGCGAGCAGAAGTGCGGCGACGGCGACCCCCAGCTCGCCGCCCCACAGAATCACGCGCCGCAACCACAGTTTCGGCGTAAACCATGCATGCCGTCCCCGGCGCACCAGGCTCGGGGGAACGAGCGGGCCAGCCACTGCCTTAGCTTACGCGCTGGTTCTCGCCGCCGATCAGCTTGAGCGGCAACGGCGAAGCATTCTTATCCTGACCTGCATAAAGCGTGAGATGCGGAAAGGGAATCTCGATGCCACGACTGTCAAACGCCGCCTTAAGCCGTCGCAAATACTCCCTGCGGACACTCCATTGCTCCAGTGCGCGCACCTTGAAGCGACAGCGAACCACCACCGCAGAATCGGCCCATTCGTTCACTCCCGCGATCTCCAGATCCTCAAGAATCCGCGAGGAAAAGGCTTCGTCACCACGCATTTCCTGAGCGACATCCTTCATGACCTGGATGACGTTATCGACGTTCTCTTTATAAGCCACGCCGACGTCGACCACCGCGAACGCGAATTCCCGTGACCGGTTGGTAACCGTATCGATTGCTCCATTCGGCACGAAATGTACCGACCCTTCGTAATCCCGCAATCGGATGTACCTCAGGGTGACTTCTTCTACGAGCCCGCCACGTCCCGCGATCTCCACCACATCGCCCTGGCGCACCTGGTTCTCGATCAGCATGACAAAGCCAGTAAAGTAATCCTTCACCAGAGTCTGCGCGCCAAAACCGACGGCTATACCGGCAACTCCGGCCGTGGCAAGGATCGGCGCGATCGAAACGCCGAGTTCCGCAAGCACGAGCATCAGCGTGATGACGCTGATCAGCACCGAGGCAATGTACTTGAACACCCGGGTCAGCGTTTCCACCCGCTTGATTTCTTCTGCATTATCGCTGCGCGCCAACAATCGCGTTCGGAACAACCTTATGATCCGCTTAATCACGCGCAGGACAATCCAGGCGATCAACAGAACAAGAAAAACTCGCCAGATGGACACGAGAAACTTCGCCCACGGCGGCAACTCCAAAACGCCGAACTCGGCGAGGAGCTTTTCGATAAGAATCTCCATTCAGGTCACTCCGGGAGGATGCGCTAAGGTTTCAAGCAGCCGCTCACATAACGACCGGCGAAATCCGTCATGTCCACGATGACGAACGATGGCACAACTGAAAAACGCGCAAGACAAGACATACGCGGCATTGGTTGCGGGGCCATTCAATTCCCGGTCGGCATTTCGGCCCAGACCCGCCGGTTGCGGATCCGTCCGTCTTTCCGGCATCGCTGCTCTCGGGCGACTCGGCCACGAGGACCCGGAACAGCGGAGGGCCTGCAACGATGACACGCTAAGGCGCCCGGCCTGTCGACCGGTCAGTCGCAACACGACTGCAGTATTTCCGGCGCACGTTCGGCCGAGATCGTTCTTCCGAGGGAATTCTGCGAAACCGACACCTTGGCGATGGCGCGGCGAACAGCGCGCCAAACCGCAGGAGGCGCTGTATATTGAGGCCGACGGAGTCATCGCGGGCGCCGCAGCAATCGATCCGGACGCTGCGCGTGCGCGTGAACCTGTGCTGGCCCGGCCACGGGAATCGCGCGCACCGCACGGGCCGGCATCCAGCATGCATCTACGCACTGGAGACGGGCGCCACCAGCCTGTCGATGCGATAGCGGATCGCCAGCGCAACGAAACGACGAACCCGATCGGTCGGGATTATGCCTGGCAAGCGGCCAGGCGCAGATGGACAGATGCATGCCTGCCGAAATCTTACTATAGGTCGGTTTTCGATGACCATCGCGGCAGACGCGGATGGCGCATGCACTGCCCGCAGACCCGCCTTGCCCGCGCACACCGGTTTCGACAGGCGCGCGCCTGATTGGTCCGTTTTATGCGTCGCGAAGGGTAGAAGGGGGGCGAGGCACAACCGGGTGCCGCTCCGGACATCTATCGCCATCCTTCCTATAATGTGGTCCAACCGGTTCGGCGCCATCGAGCAACGGAAACAGCATGGCTGACAATCTGGCAATCACGTATTACGCGTCTCGCGATATTCTCGGCGTGGTGTCCGACGAGGAGTACGCTACTTTCAAGGATCTGCTGCTGGAGGCATTGCAGGATGAATGGCCCGACGCACAGATCTCGATCGAAGACGACGAAGACGCGATGCTGGAGGTAGAGGGTTTAGGTGGCCAGGCGGAGCAGGATGTGCGCGATCGTATCGAAGACATCGTTGCAGAACTGGTCGAATCCGCCGACTGGCAGGAGGAAGACGACTTTCTCGCGGAAGACGAGGAAGACGGTGACGACGGCGACGATGAAGAATATTGAGCCTGCACGTGCCGCCGGCTCCCATGGTTGGGCGGCGCACTCCTGCGAATACTGGTGGGCCCGCTGGGACTCGAACCCAGGACCAAAGGATTATGAGTCCTCTGCTCTAACCGGCTGAGCTACAGGCCCGTATTCAGATTACGGGCGACGGACACCGCCGCCCCCGGTCAACATTCCGCAGATCAGCTGTTCGAGTCGAGGAAGCTCCGCAGGCGCTCCGAACGTGAAGGGTGTCGCAGTTTGCGCAGCGCCTTCGCCTCGATCTGTCGAATCCGCTCCCGCGTCACGTCGAACTGCTTGCCAACCTCTTCGAGCGTGTGGTCGGTGGACATTTCGATGCCGAAGCGCATCCGCAGCACTTTCGCCTCCCTCGGCGTCAGGGTGTCCAGAATCTCCTTGGTGGCGTCCTGCAGGCTCGTGTACACCGCCGCCTCGGAAGGGGCCATGGTCGCCGTATCCTCGATGAAGTCACCGAGATGGGAGTCGTCGTCATCGCCAATCGGTGTCTCCATGGAGATGGGTTCCTTGGAGATCTTGAGGATCTTGCGGATTTTCTCTTCGGGCATTTCCATTTTCTCCGCAAGCGTCGCGGGATCAGGCTCCTGTCCCGTCTCCTGGAGAATCTGGCGCGAGATACGGTTCATCTTGTTGATGGTCTCGATCATGTGAACCGGAATACGGATGGTGCGGGCCTGGTCCGCAATGGAGCGCGTAATGGCCTGACGAATCCACCAGGTGGCGTAAGTGGAAAACTTGTAGCCGCGCCGGTACTCGAACTTGTCCACCGCCTTCATCAGGCCGATGTTGCCTTCCTGAATGAGGTCCAGAAACTGCAGACCGCGGTTCGTGTACTTCTTCGCGATGGAGATCACCAGTCTGAGGTTCGCTTCCGTCATCTCCCGTTTGGCGCGCCGCGCTTTCGCTTCGCCCGTCGACATCTGCCGGTTGACCTCCTTCAGGTCCCTGAGCGGAATGCCGACCCGCTTCTGCACGTCGAGCAGTTTCTGCTGGTTCTCCATGATGTCGGGCGCGAACCGGGCAAGCGCCTCGCTGTACGGACGGCGCGCGCCAACCTCGCGCGCCACCCAGGTCGGATCATCCTCGTTCCCCGGAAATGTCTTGATGAAGTGGGAGCGCGGCATACCCGACTTTTCGATCGACAGATCCATGATATTGCGCTCGTATGAGCGCACTTCGTCCACGACCTTCCTGACGCTGTCGCAGAGCGCCTCGATCTGCTTCGCCGAAAAGCGGATCAGCATCAGCTCCGCAGAGATTTCTTCCTGTGCCTTGACGTAGGGGCGGCTGCGCGGGCCGTTCTTTGCGAGCGACTTCATCATTTTTACGTACAGGACACGGATCTTCGCGAAGCGTTCGAGCGCGTCCATCTTGAGCTTGAGAAGACTGGCGCTCTGGCGCGCGCCCGAATCGTCTTCCTCTTCCTCTTCCTCGGCTGCGTCGAGCTCGTCCTCCATGTCCTCGTCCGAGACTTCGGTGATTTCCTCTTCGTCCGCGGCATTCGGATCGATCAGTCCATCAACCACTTCATCGACCCGGGTCTCGTCCCGCTCGATGCGCTCGGCCAGCGCCAGCATCTCGGCAATCGTCATGGGACAGGCAGAAATCGCCTGCACCATGTGCTTGAGACCCTCTTCGATGCGCTTGGCGATTTCGATTTCACCTTCCCGGGTAAGCAGCTCGACCGAGCCCATTTCCCGCATATACATGCGCACCGGGTCGGTCGTCCGGCCGAACTCCGAATCGACGCTCGACAAGGCCTGCTCTGCTTCCTCGACTGCGTCCTCGTCCGGCCCGGGCGTGCTCGACTCCGACATGAGCAGCGCTTCGCTGTCCGGTGCCTCGTCGTACACCTGGATACCCATGTCGTTAATCATGCTGATGATGTTCTCGATCTGCTCGGCATCCAGCATGTCATCGGGCAGGTGATCGTTGATCTCGGCATAGGTCAGATACCCTCGCTCCTTGCCAAGCACGATCAGGTTCTTCAGCCGCAGTCGGCGGGTCTCAGCATCCATCGGCTGCTGGGTCGCGACCTGCTGCCTGTCCTGATCCTTGTCCTTGCGCTTTTCCCTTGCCATGTCTCTCTGTCCCTTACCAAATCCGATTGAACGGCTGCCCGCCCGGCGGCCGCCAAAAAACGAACCGCGCATTATACCGGGTCGGCCTGTGCACCGCCTGCGATCAAGGCACCATCAAGATTTTTCAGTTCCACCTGACGCCGTTGCAGCCGAAGCAGCTCCGCTTTCTCCTCGGCGGTAAGCGCCGCCTTGCGCAGCAGCGCCTCATACCTGCCCGCCTCCAGCTGTCCGAGCAGGCGACGCCAGGCGCCCATGAATTCCGCGTCGAAGCCCTGATCATCGAGCAGTTCCCAGCGCAGGCAATCTGCTTCGACTTGCTGGGAAATGTCCTCGAACGGCGATCCCCGGAAGTGCTCAGCAATATTCCGCGGGACAACGGGCAACCGGCCCAAATCGAGCAGTGCCAGCAGGAATTCCCATTCATGCCCGGAGGATACGCGACCGGCAAAACTCCCAAGACGGTGAGCTTCTGTCGGTTCGATGAGCGAGGCGGCATCCGGGCGCATCCACAGCAGTCCGAGCAGTTTTCTCAGGACCCGCGGGCCCTCCCGGGGCACAGGCTTTGCGGAGGCGGCTTTAGCACTTCCTTTGATCTGGTACCGGTGGTTGAGTTCAGCCACCGATATCCCGACCACCCCGGCGACTTCTTTCCGCAGTACGAGAGAAAACATCGGCGCAGTCACCTGTTTGACAAGGCCTTTCGCCTCCTGCAGAAACCTCGCCTTGCCCTCGGCCGATTCAAGGTCGATCCGTCGCGCCAGTTCCCGGATCAGAAACTCTGACAGCGGCTGGGCCTTGGCCACGGCCCGCTCAAACGCTTCTGCGCCCTGCTGACGAATGAAGCTGTCCGGATCGTCGCCTTCCGGCAGGAAGAGGAATCTGATCGCCTTGCCGTCCACGAACTGTGCAAGGCTGTTTTCCATTGCCCGCCAGGCGGCTCGCCGGCCGGCCTCGTCGCCGTCGAATGCGAATACCACGGTGTCTGTCTGCCGCAGCAGCTTCTGGATCTGCCAAGGGGTGGTCGCGGTGCCCAGGGTCGCCACAGCGTACTCAATGCCGAACTGGGCGAGAGCGACGACGTCCATGTACCCTTCGACCACCAGAATCCTGTCCGCCTCGCGTATTGCGCGACGCGCCTGATACAACCCGTACAACTCCCGCCCCTTCTCGAACACCGGGGTTTCCGGCGAATTCAGGTACTTAGGCTCGCCCTCCCCGATGACCCGCCCGCCAAATCCAATTACGCTGCCGCGCTGACCAACGATCGGAAACATGATGCGGTCCCGGAAGCGGTCGTAGCGCCGGCCTTCTGGGCTGTCGATCACCAGTCCTGCACTGAGTAGCGCCTTGTTCTGCGGGTAGTCGTTAAACTCGGCCTCCAGGCTCTGCCAGCCCTCGGGGGCATAGCCAAGTCCATAACGCCCGGCAATTTCTCCGGTCAGGCCCCGCCCCTTGAGGTAATCGATCGCGCGGGCTGATCTCTTCAGCTGCCCCCTGAAGAAGCGGGCAGCCCGGTCTAGCGCCCCCGTGAGGTCCTCCGTGGCTTCATGCGCCGCGGGGTCACGCCTGGCGGGCTCCGGTACGGTCATGCCGGCGCGCGCGGCAAGGTCCTTCACCGCGTCGATGAAGCCCATGCCGTGGTACTCCATCAGAAAGCTGATCGCGGTGCCGTGCGCGCCACAGCCGAAGCAGTGATAGAACTGCTTGGCCGGGCTGACGGTGAACGACGGGGACTTCTCGTTGTGGAACGGACAGCGTGCCAAGTAGTTGGCGCCGCCGCGCTTGAGCTGCACGCTGCCTTCGATTACGTCAACAATGTCGATCCGCGCAAGGAGTTCCTGGATAAAGGATTGAGGAATCATGCTCGGGTCTGGGCAGGGGCGGAATCGAGGGCAGCGCTTCCAGCCAATTATAGGTGAGGTTACCCGGCAGCAGACCCCAGACGGTCCGCCAATACCTGCCTTACCATATATAAATTAATAACTTAGACGGTTTCAGGCGCCTCTAGCCAGCCAATCGTTCCTTTACCATCGCCGAAACGCGAGCCATATCAGCGCGCCCCGTCACCCGGGGCCGCAGATCGGCCATCACCCGCCCCATATCCGCCGGCCCCCGTGCACCGAGGCGCGCAAGCGCCTCGCTTACCTCTTGCGCGAGTTCGCCGTCCGTCATGGCTTTGGGAAGATAGGTCTGCAGCACCTCGATCTCGAACTGCTCGGCATCCACCAGGTCTTGACGACCGGCCTTCTGATATTGACTGACCGATTCGCGCCGCTGCTTGATCATCTTCTCCAGCACCGCGAGTACATCTGCGTCCTCGAGCTCTCTGCGCTCGTCAACCTCTCGCTGCTTGATTGCGGCTGTAGCCAGCCGCAGCGCGCCAAGTCTGGCGGTTTCGCGCGCCTTCATTGCCGCCTTGACATCCTCACTGATTCTCGCCTTGAGCTTCATGGTCGGGCCTTGTCCAGAAAAGCAAAACGGTGAATGGCCTTGCGGCCATCCACCGTCGCGGTGCCGTGCGCGAATGGCGCCAGGTCAGTACATCTTGGGAGGAAGCACCTGACTACGCAGCCGCTTGTGGTGGCGCTTGATCGCGGCGGCAAGCTTGCGTTTGCGTTCGGCAGTCGGCTTCTCGTAGTATTCGCGGGCTCGCAGCTCGGTGAGCAGCCCGGTTTTCTCGACAGTCCGCTTGAAACGGCGCAGCGCCACTTCAAACGGCTCGTTTTCTTTTACGCGAATGGTCGGCATGTGGCTCCCAGCAATCCTTTGGCCCAGCGGGCTTGACCCGGCGGGAAAGCCGCGCATTCTAGCAACAGTCGACTGATTTGCAAACCGAAAGCGGCGCTGCGAGGCGTTCCGTTCTTGCCGTCGCCGCCGCCTTTACCCAATGCTGGTACTCGGAATAGAAACATCGTGCGATGAGACGGGAGTCGCCCTGTTCGACGAACGGACAGGGCTGCTGGGTCATGACATTTACTCCCAGGTCGCTCTTCATGCCGAGTACGGTGGCGTGGTGCCGGAGCTTGCCTCACGCGATCACATCCGACGTTTGATTCCATTAATCAAAGAGTTACTGCAAAAACATCAGCGTGGTCTCAAGGACTTGGATGGTATAGCAGTCACCGAGGGCCCAGGGCTCGCCGGGGCGTTGCTGGTAGGCGCAGCGGTCGCCCACTCGATGGCCTACGCGCTGGAGATACCTGTAGTTAGTATTCACCACCTCGAGGGGCACCTGCTGTCGCCCTTGATGGCGGACCCGGCCCCCGAGTTTCCGTTTGTCGCGTTACTCGTGTCCGGCGGTCACACTCAACTCATGCGGGTCGACGGGGTGGGGCAGTACACCCTGCTGGGCGATACCCTGGACGACGCGGCCGGCGAAGCATTCGACAAAACTGCCAAGCTACTTGGCCTCCCATACCCAGGCGGACCGGCGCTTGCCCGGCTGTCAGAGGGCGGCGACCCGAACCGATTCACTTTGCCAAGACCGATGCTCGGCAGCGGGGACCTCAATTTCAGCTTCAGCGGGCTGAAGACCGCGGTGCTGACGCTCAAGCACCGGCTAGCGCTGGATTCCGCGACCCTGCGCGATCTTGCCGCCAGTTTTCAGGCTGCAGTCGTTGACGTGTTAGTCGCGAAGGCGCGGCTGGCCATGAAGGCAACGCGGCTGCGGCAACTGGTCATTGCAGGCGGTGTCGGGGCCAATACGCTGCTGCGCGCACGCATGCGCGACATTGCGGCCGACGGGCAGCTCGAGGTGTTTTATCCTCCGCTGGACCTGTGCACCGACAATGGCGCCATGATTGCGTTTGCCGGCGCCCGGCGCTTGCGCGCTGTTTCGCCTGCGCCGCGGGCCGAGTTCTCAGTGCGTCCGCGTTGGGATCTGGACCAACTTCCCGCTCTTGATCAGCGCTTGAACTGAAGTCGACTTTCGGTACCCGCCAGCAGCTTCCGGATGTTGGCAGCGTGGCGCATCACCAGCAGCAGCGCAATAGCCAGCACGCACGCCGCGTCGAAAACACGGTCCATCAGAAGCCATGCACCCAGCGGTGCAGCAATGGCGGCGGTGATGGCCGCCAAAGACGAGAAGCGTGTAGCCACCGCCACCATGATCCAGATACCAAGCGTCACGGCGCCCAGCCGCCAGTCAAGAGCGAACAAGATGCCGGCAGCGGTTGCCACGCCTTTGCCACCCCTGAAGCCGAAGAATACCGGGAAGAGATGTCCGACAAACACGGCAAGCGCAGCGAGCGCAACAACGCCCGCCGGCGCCTGCGCCGGCCCAATCGCCCACTGCGCAAAGACCACCGCGATCACGCCTTTCAGGGTATCGCCCAGCAGCGTCAGTGCGGCCGCCTTGCGGCTGCCGGTTCTAAGCACGTTGGTTGCCCCCGGATTGCCGGAACCATAGGTATGCGGATCTGGGAGTCCCATCGCCCGACTGACCATGACCGCGAACGAGATCGAGCCTATAAGGTAGGCGACAAGAACAATCAGCGTGGCGCCCGGCATGCGCTGTCTCTATCCCCTCGGGTGATGTGCAGAATGCAGCTGTTTGAGGCGCTCACGCGCCACGTGGGTATAGATCTGCGTGGTGCTGATATCCGCGTGCCCCAGTAGCATCTGGACAGAACGCAGGTCGGCCCCATGGTTGATCAGGTGAGTCGCGAATGCATGTCGCAGCGTGTGCGGCGAAATCGCGGCACGAATGCCCGCGGCGGCGGCGTGACGTTTTATGAGGGCCCAGAAAGCCTGGCGCGTCATCGCTGTGCCCCGAGCGGTCACGTAAAGCATCTCCGAACTGCGGCCGGCAAGCAGCGCAGGACGGGCGGACGCCGTGTACCTCCGAATCCACTCCAGCGCTTGCTCTCCAAGCGGCACCAGGCGCTCCTTTGAGCCCTTTCCCATCACCTTTAGCACGCCGGCTTGCTGATTGACCTGCGAGTGCCTGAGTCCCACAAGTTCCGAGACGCGCAGGCCACAGGCATACAGGGTCTCGAGCATTGCGCGGTCGCGCAAGCCCAGCGCGCTTTGCGTGTCCGGTACATTGAGCAGGTTTTCTACGTCGGCCTCGGTCAGACTCTTAGGGATACTTCTGGGCAGCCGGGGCGCCTCGATCTCAAGCGACGGGTCGCCGTTCAGCCGGCCCTCCCGGGCCATAAACCGGTAAAACCGCTTCAGACTGGAAAGCAATCGCGCTGCAGAGCGCGGCTTCACGCGCCGCTCGAACTGCACTGCCAGGTAATCGAGCAGATCGGCTTTCTCTGCCTTGAGCAGATCCTTCGACCGCGACCTGCACAACCAGTCGGCGAACAGCCGCAGGTCGCGTCGATAGCTCTCCAGCGTGTTGCGCGACAACCCGTCCTCCAGCCACAGGGCGTCGCAGAATTCGTCGAGGAGCACCTGCCTCGCCCCTGCGCCGGTCGCGTGACTCCGTGCTACCACACGAGCCTCCGCCTTCGTGCTGCGATTGCGTCAGAGAGCAAGATTCGCATGGCGACAAGGGTCCCGGCTATTTATTCGTCCCGTCGCGATCATCCTCTGCGCAACCGGTGTAACGCAAGCGCGGCAATCAACAGCACGGCTCCGACCGCGTCCGACAAAGTGCCCGGATAGGTCAGCAGAACCCCCGCGCACAGCAGCAACGTGCGCTCGACGCGGTTGGTCCGGACGGTCAGCCAGTTCTGCACGCCGGCGGCGAGTGCCGCCACGCCAACCGCGCCTGATGCGATCGTCAGCAGCACGATCTCCGTATCGCCCTTGAGCAGGTATCCGCTGCCTGCAGGATCGAGCACAAACATGAAGGGCAGGACGAACGCGGGAAGCGTGTACTTCCAGCTTTGCAGAGTCGTGCGATAGGGGTCTCCACCGGTAATTGCCGCCGCTGCGAAGGGTGAAAGCGCGGTCGGCGGCGATACCTCCGACAATACTGCGTAATAGAAAATGAACATATGGGCGGCATAGTCCGGCGCGCCTACCGCCGTCAGCGCCGGGGCGGCGATGACGGCGCAAATAATGTATGACGCAGTGACCGGCACCGCCAGACCGACGACCCATACCACCAGCCCGGTGAACAGCGCCGTCAGGAGCAGACTTCCTCCCGCATAGCCAACCACGATCGACGAGAACTTGAGGCCGAGCCCAGTCAATGTGACAACGCCGACGATGATGCCTGCGGCTGCGCATGTGGCCGCCACGTTGACGACATTGGTCGATCCGTGCGCCAGCGCCTGGGCGAGGCGTCCCGGCCCAAGCCGCGACCCCCGACCCAGGAAACTCACGCCGAACGCAACTGCAATTGCCCAGAACACGGCCATGATCGGCGAGGTGCCCGCCACCAGAAAAACGACCACGGCAATCAGCGGGAGAAAGAAGTATCCCTTAGTTAAAAGCAGGGACAGCGCGCTGCCCGCGGCCGCCGCCTGCGGCGCCCCCACGCCGAAGCGTCGGGCATCGAAGTGAACCATCAGGAATAGCGACAGGTAGTAAAGGCAAGCGGGTACCGCCGCCATCTTGAGCACATCCAGGTACGGAATCTTCAAGAACTCGGCGATCAGAAATGCCGCGGCGCCCAGAATAGGCGGGCAAAGAATGGCGCCAAGTCCGCCCGCCGCCAGCAACCCGCCTGCCGCCTCCTTCGGGTAGCCCGCCTTTGCCAGCATCGGATGAGCAACCGACCCGATTGTCACCGTGGTCGCGACGCCGCTGCCGGAGGCCCCCCCCAGGAGAAACGAGGACAGCACGACGCTGCGCGCGGCCGAGTTCCGCGATCGACCCATGGCCGAGATCGAAAAATCGATGAAGAACCTTCCGGCGCCTGACGTCGCCAGAAAAGACCCGAAGATGGTGAACAGAATGATAAGCGTGGAGGAAACATCGACCGCAGACCCATAAACGCCCTCCAGCGTCATCACCATGTGGCCAACGATGCGATCAAGTGAATAGCCCCGGTGCGCCCACGGGGGCGGCAGGTAAGCGCCCAGTGCCGCATAGGCGAGAAACAGGCACACGACCAACGGCATGATCCAGCCGGACGCGCGACGCACTGCCTCGAGCACGAGCGCAAGGACGACGGCCCCGACAACAAGATCGGTGGTATTCGGCACTGTCGCGCGGTCATACAGCGCATCTCCGCCGATCACCAGGTAGGCCGCGGTTGCAAAACTCACCCCGCAAAGCAGCCAATCCCACCACCCGATCCGCGTCGTCAGGCCTCTCGAGGCGGGAAAACTAAGAAAGCAGAGCCCGAGCACGAGAGCGACGTGAATTGTTCGGAGGACTGGTGCCGGAACGACTTCATAGGCCGCATACAGGTGAAAGAGCGAAGTGACGACGGCCAGCGCATAGACCACGATCCGGGCCGCCCCGCCCAGACCGCCAATCGAGCCCTCCTCCTCGTCGAGAAGTCGCCTAGCAGCAGGGGCCGTTTCGCTCATTGCCTGTCGAGTCGCCGAAAGCGACTATTCGACATCGACACCCCTTTCGCGGAAGTAACGGACGGCTCCCGGGTGAAAAGGAATCGGCGTGAATTTGCCGGACTGGTTTTCGAGCGTGATCTGCTCCGCCTCCCGGTGCACCGCGACAAGCGCGTCTCGATTCTCGAACAGATTACGTGTCACCTCGTACGCCACCGCCTCGTCCAGTTCCGAGCTGACAATAATGATGTTCCAGACATTGGCATTGCGCGCATCATGCTCAAGGCCGGAATAGACCTCCCTGCCGATTCGCCCCTCGGAATACAGTGGGCCATACTTCGCATTCATCGAGGTCACCGCGTCGGCATGATCAATCAAACGAAGGTTAACCCCGGGCGTTGCCGCCAGGTCGGTGATTGCTGCCGTCGGCAATCCCCCCGCCCAAAAGAATGCGGATATTTTTCCGTCCTTGATAGCATTGACGGACTCGCTGACGGACAATCGGGCACGCTCGACCGAGTCCAGAAGCCCGTACGCTTCGAGCACCCTCAGCGCCATCACCTCGGTTGCACTGCCGGGAGAGCCCACCGAAACGCGCTGGCCTGCTAGTTGAGCCATTGTCCGAATCCCGGTGGACTCGACTGTCACGACATGCATTCGGTTCGGATACAGGACAGCAAGAGTGCTGATTGCCTGCGGATCGGCGGCAAACCGTTCGCGACCATTGAGCGCGTCCCAGGCCGCATCAACCATTGTGAAACCGATATCTGACCTGCGCGACCCAACCAGCTTGAGGTTGTCGACAGAACCGCCCGTCACTTCGGCAGTCACCTGGTATCCCGGCATTCTTGCCGACAGGAGATTCGCCAGCCCTCCGGCAAGGGGGTAGTACACGCCGCCGGTCCCCCCGGAAGCGATCGAGAGCATCTTCTGCCTTTCGCCGCAACCGGACAGTATGAGCAGCGCGATCGACAGGCACAGCGCTGCTGCCGGGCGGATCGAGCGTGCATCCATTGCGAACGGCCTCCCCAGGTTTTTTGTTCACTAATCGACCGTGTACTGACGTCAGTCGCTGCATCGGTCGCCTGCGGCCGCATTGTAGCAAGGCGGTCAACCCGCCCTGCCGTCAACAGGCCTATACTTTCGCCCGTTCGAGTATGACCTTTGGGATGGATCTGTAAATGACCGGGGGCTCAACTGCTGCGGCGCACTGCGGATTTGAGGATATTCAGCTGCAGGTCGGCGACCGCGTCCAGCTGGAGATGGTCGGCGACCCAGGCCGGCCTCGTTACTTCACGACGTTGATCGGATACGTCGGAGCAGTCAGCGTGCTCGTGAGCACCCCTGTCCGGGGAGATTCACCCATTGCCGTTATGGAAGGCGATCGGGTCCTGGTGCGGGCATTCTCCGGACGGGACGCTTTTGCCTTCGAGAGCACCGTCATTCGAAGCTCTCGCAGCCCGTTTGCATATCTGCATCTTGCTTATCCCGGACAGGTCAGGCGCGTTCCCATCCGAGGCGCGTTCAGGGTGCGGGCGGACTTGCCGGCGACGGCACTCAACGCCGCCCGGGATCCAGAAGGCACGCCGAGGGCGGGCGTGCTGTCGGATCTGAGCGTGACCGGCGCCCAGTTCGACAGCGACCAGGCATTCGGGGGCGACGGCGAGAAGTTGCGCTTGTTCTTTCGCTTTACTTTGGCGCCCGCAGGTTACGAGGTCAGGCTTTCGGCGGACGCCGTCGTGCAAAGCTGTCGCAAGGTGGAGGATGGCAGGGCAGGCACGGATGTCTACCGGCACGGCTTGCGCTTCGAGGGCATGCGTTCGACCGAGGCGCTGCTACTGCAAAGCTTTGTCCAGCAGGTAATGCTGGACGACCGTTCCCGGCTCGCCTAAGAAGGGGAGAGGGCGGCAATTATTCGCCGCCCTTCGGTTATTGCCGTACTGGCGGACGGATCACTCCTCCGCGTTGACAGCTTTATCTCCGGTTCTGAGCTTTTCACGGATGCGCGCCGATTTCCCGGAACGTTCGCGCAGGTAATAAAGCTTTGCACGGCGCACGTCACCGCGTCTCTTGACCTCCACCCCGGCAATCAGGGGCGAGTACGTCTGAAATGTGCGCTCGACCCCTTCTCCAGAAGAGATTTTGCGGACGACAAACGAGGAATTCAGTCCGCGATTGCGCTTTGCAATCACGACACCTTCGTAGGCCTGTATCCGCTTTCGGTCCCCCTCGACCACGTTCACACTGACGATGACCGTGTCTCCCGGCGCAAACGCGGGAATGTTCTTTCCGAGCCGCGCGATCTCTTCCTGCTCGATCTTCTCAATCAGATTCATTTGTCCACTCCTGACTTCAGATTCTCTTTCAACTCTGCCTTGTACTCTTCGAGCAGCTGCGCCTGCTCGGCGTCCAGCTTTGTCCGGTCGAGCAGATCCGGCCTGCGCGACCACGTTCTTCCCAGAGCCTGCTTCTGGCGCCAGCGACGGATATCGGCGTGATTCCCCGACATCAGCACCTCCGGAACCGGCCGGTCTAACCAGTTCTCCGGGCGCGTGTAGTGCTGGCAGTCCAGCAGCCCGTTTGCGAAAGACTCCTGAACCACCGACTCGGAATCGTTGACTGCGCCCGGAATCCTTCTCACGATCGCGTCTATAAGGACCATTGCCGGCAACTCTCCACCGGACAGAACATAGTCTCCGATCGAAATTTCCTCGTCGATTTCCGTCTCTATCAACCGCTCGTCGACACCTTCATAGCGTCCGGCAAGCAGCACCAACCCCTGTTTCGCGGCAAGATCCTCGACCCCTGCCTGCTCCAATCGCCTGCCTTGCGGCGACAGGTACACCGTCAAGCTATCGGCAAGTCCGGTGCTGCGCTGTCTTGCCTTTGCCGCGCGCAGCGCCCGCCGAAGCGGTTCAGCTGTCATCACCATGCCGGGCCCGCCGCCATACGGGCGATCATCGACACTGCGATAGGCATTCGAACTGAAATCCCTCGGATTCCACGTGACGAGCTCGAAGTAGCCCCGATCTCGCGCACGCTGCGTAATCCCGTACTGCGTAACTGCGTCGAACATGCTCGGGAACAGGGTCACCACATCGAAGTGCTTCATCCCGCACCTCAGAAGTCCTTGTCCCAGTCGACAGAAATTCTGCCTTCTTCGACGTCGACCTCTCTGATCACCTCGCCGACAAACGGCACCAGCCGTTCCTTATCCCCGCCACCAATCACCATCACCTGATTGGCGCCGGTCTCCAGCATGCCGCTTACCCG
Source organism: uncultured Pseudomonadota bacterium (assembly GCA_937983055.1). Classification (GTDB taxonomy): domain Bacteria; phylum Pseudomonadota; class Gammaproteobacteria; order Burkholderiales; family Eutrophovitaceae; genus CALJLA01. The sequence continues at coordinate 3,597 of CALJLA010000146.1, read as the reverse complement.
TCCGAGGCTATCACCTGCCAGATTCACCACCTCGAGTCCAATAAGATCAGACCAGTAGTGCTGTCCCTCGGCCACTGCGGGCAGTGCGTGCCTCGGTACGCACACATCCCGTCGCTTTAGCTGCTGAGCGGCCTCTCGGTCATGGATGCCATCGAGATGCGCCAACAACTGCGTTCCGTGCACTGACGCGTCGAGCACCCGGAAGCTCTGGCCGCCGTCGCCGGTTGCGAGCCACCATTCACCATATTCGAGCAAGCCGTCAACATTCTGAGTGAACGGCTGCACCCGAATCCAACCCTTGATTCCGAAGGGGGCGCTGACGCGCCCCATGACGATCAGCTGATCAGTTCTTGGCCGCGCCACCGAACTGCTTGACGAGGCGAGCCGCGGTGTCCGAGAGCTTCGCGCCCTGACCCTGCCAATAGGCGAGGCGCTCCATGTTCATGCGGAGGCTTTCCCGTCCTTCGGGTGCCTTTGGATCGTAGAATCCAACGCGCTCGATGAATCGGCCGTCGCGCGCATTGCGCGAGTCGGTCACCACGACGTTGTAGAAGGGACGTTTCTTGGCGCCACCGCGCGCCAGCCTGATTACAACCATTTGTCTACCCCAAAAAGCGAAGCGCGTGATTTTACGCCGCTTTTTTGCGGCCGCGCAAGGCAAAACCGGCGATCTCCAGGTTTACCGGCTCATTGCTGGCGAACCGCGCTGGCGTTGGCGTTAAAGCGCTGATCCAGGAACCGAACAATGGCTTGGACCAATTCGTCTTCCTTGCCTTCGAAGAAATGGGGCGCATCCTCGATAACGACCTGATCCGACCCCGGAACCTTGTCGATCTGGCGCTTACGCTCATATGCGCCGACTTGGGTAATTGGCCAGTCCTTGCTCCCGAACACGTCCAGCACTGGAATCTTGATCCGGAACATTTCTTCCAACCCATTGATAATGCTTATAAAGACCCAAGCCTTCACTGGTGTGCTGTCGCTGCGAATCAGGTATTGGTTGGCCATCGTCGCCCCAAGGCTGTGCGAGACGATGGCAACATCCTTATACCCCTTTGCCATCAGAAACTTGGCGGCAAGGTCATAGCGCTCGGCGGCATCCGGATACGTCGGGATGTAATCGCCCACTTTCGCGCCCGATCCTAGTACCGGAAGCTGAATCGCCAGGGTTGTGTAGCCGGCGTCGGCCAACTTCATGCGCAGGGTCCCGTAGAGCTGCCAGTCGGGACTCCAGCCCCGCCCATGACCCAGAACGACCGCCCCCCGGGGCTCGGCAGCCTCGGTATAGATTCCAAGGAACTTGTGACCGTTAGCCTGCTCGATCCAGACCGGCTCGCCAACGAGGATTGCGGGCAGAATCTGCTCCGCCCAGCGCTTCTCCCGCTCGTAGTCAGGTTCAACGGCGAAGGCGAGCGACACGCAAGCGAGGAAAACTGCACCCATCAGTGTTTTAAACCGCATTAGCATGCTTCCGATCCCGTAATCCGACTCACTCCAGAACTCAGACTCTCTAGCAACACGGGTTGTTCCTCACCGCAGGCCCGGCAACATTCCCTTGCCGCCGCGCATCAGCTTCTGGAGGCCGCCCTTCTTCACCATCTTCATCATTTTCTGCATCTGCTCGAACTGCGCCAGCAGGCGATTGACTTCCTGCACGCTGACGCCGGCACCCGCCGCGATACGCCGCTTGCGCGACGCCTTGATCATCTCGGGCTTGATGCGCTCCTCTACCGTCATCGAATCGATGATTCCAATGGTGCGGCCGATCGTCTTTTCGCTGACCTGAGATCCTTGGGCTGCCTGCGCAAGCTGGGCAGGCAGCTTGTCCAGCAGCGCACCCAGCCCGCCCATCTTCTTCATCTGAAGCATCTGTATCCGAAAATCAGCAAGGTCGAAGCCCTTGCCCGACTTGACCTTTCTGGCCAGCTTCTCCGCCTCATCGAGGTCGACGCTGCGCTGCGCTTCCTCTACGAGCGACAGCACGTCGCCCATGCCCAGGATTCTGGCCGCGATTCTCTCTGGAAAGAAGGGCTCGAGACCGCTGGACTTTTCGCCGGTACCGACAAACTTGATCGGCTTTCCTGTCATCTGGCGGACAGACAGTGCCGCGCCACCCCGGGAATCCCCGTCCAGCTTGGTCAGCACGACTCCGGTAAGCGGCAATGCATCAGAAAACGCCTTTGCCACATTAACGGCATCCTGACCCTGCATTGCGTCCACCACGAAAAGCGTCTCCGCTGGTGTGAGAACCGACTCCAGCGTCCTGATCTCGGCCATCATCTCCTCATCGATGGCCAGCCTGCCTGCGGTATCCACGATCAGCACGTCGAAGTAATGCCGGCGAGCATGATCCAGTGCGGCGACGGCGATCTCCTCAGGCTTCGCTCCGCGATCTGCAGGAAAAAACTCGACCGCGGTCTGGCGAGCGAGCGTTCTCAGTTGGTCGATGGCGGCAGGACGGTAGACGTCGCAGCTTGCCAACAGAACCTTCTTTTTCCGTTCGTTGAGCCAGCGGGCAAGCTTTCCACTGGTCGTCGTCTTACCTGAACCCTGCAGGCCGGCCATCAGTATCACCGCCGGGGGCCGCACCGAAAGCGCAAGTTCTGCATTGTGGCCACCCATCAGCGCAACAAGCTCGCGATGGACGACACCAACCAGCGCTTGGCCCGGCGTCAGGTTGCCGATGACCTCTTCCCCAAGCGCGCTCTTCCTGACACGCTCGATGAACTCCTTGACCACCGGCAGCGCGACGTCCGCTTCGAGCAAGGCCAACCTGACCTCACGAACCGCGTCCTGGATATTGGCCTCGGTCAGGCGCGCGTGCCCGCGCAGCGTCTTTACAACCGAGGCAAGGCGGCCAGTCAGCGTGTCAAGCATTCCCGGATTCCAATGTCGATGACTGAACGATAGGGTAGACTAACCCGGCGCAGCGCCGAAGAATGACGAAGATTCTACTGCATCTGTTCACCAGCACGGGGTATGCGGCGCTGGCCGCCTATCTGTGGCGATCTCTCGCCCACTTGCGCCGGTCGGATGCAACGTCGTCGAGTCCGGTCTTGCACCTGCTGGTTGCGGTTCCGCTAACCCTTCACTGCTGGCTGCTATATTCCTCCATACACCGGCCCGACGGACTCTATCTCGGGCTGGGCAACGCCGTATCGCTGGTCATCGCACTCGCAGCGCTTTTCTACTGGATCGGAAGCTTCGTGTACCGGCTTGAGGCGCTTCAGCTGCTGGTCTTGCCCGCAGCCGCCGTGCTGTCAGCACTACCTATCATTATTCCGGCTGCCCATCCACTGATCGATACGAGCTCTCTCGCCTTCAAGGTGCACCTGCTGATTTCGCTGGTTTCGTTCAGCTTGTTCACAATCGCCGCTCTGCACGTTCTGCTTATGGCCTTTGCCGAACGCCGGCTTCATTCCGGCAATGTCCCGCCAATCGTGCAGGCCTTGCCCCCGTTGCTCACCATGGAAAAGCTGTTGTTCAGAATGATCGCGGCCGGGACGCTCCTGCTCACGTTAGCCCTTGGTAGCGGCATGTTGTTCTCCGACGAGGTTTTCGGTCAGCCACTGAGCTTACCGCACCAGCCAGTTTTCG
>CALJLA010000145.1 GCA_937983055.1 uncultured Pseudomonadota bacterium | reverse complement strand
GCTTCGACGTGCACGCGAAGCGCACCGGCGGGCCGATGGGCAGCAACAAGCGCTACCCCAACGAAGAGCTGGTGATCTCCGAAATCGGCCAGGTGGGCACGCAGATGGACGCTTTCCCGCACCAGTCGATCGACGGCCTGCACTACAACTGCGCGAAGACCGAAGACATCGCCGGACGCAACGGATTCACCGCGTTCGGCATCGACCAGGTCGGCACGCTGATCACGCGCGGCGTGCTGATCGACGTGGCGGCGCTGAAGGGCGTGGACACGCTGCCGATCGACTACGAGATCACGGTGGCCGACCTGCAGGCGGCGCTCAGGCGCCAGGGCGTCGATGTCGAGCGCGGCGACGCCGTGCTGATGCACACCGGCTGGGGCAAGCTGTGGAATGTCGACAACCCGCGCTATGTCAGCGGCTGCCCCGGCCTCGGCGTGGCGGCGGCGGAGTGGCTGGCGGCGAAAGAGGTGATGCTGCTCGGCGCCGACAACTGGCCGGTGGAAGTGGCCCCCAACCCCGACAAGCGCCTGTCGCTGCCGGTGCACCAGATCGCGCTGGTGGTGAACGGCATCTATCTCATCGAGAACATGAAGCTCGACGAACTGGCGAAGGCCGGGGCCTACGAGTTCGCGTTCATGGTGCAGCCGCTCAAGATCAAGGGCGGCAGCGGCTCGGCGGTCGCGCCGGTCGCGCTCAGGTAAGCGGCGCGGGGGCTCGCGCGTTGTCGATTGGTGCCTGACCGCAAGCCCCCCGCCCATCGACCCGTCACGCCGCAGGCGTTCACGCGTTTGCGGCTGGCGATCGTGCTGGCAGCCGCGCTGCTCGCCGGCGGCTGCGCCACCTTCCGCAGCTACCAGTTCGAGCTCAGCCGCACCATCGACCTGGTCGAGGTCGGCCATCCCGACAAGGCGCTGGAGACCTTCGAGCGCTTCAACCGCCGCAGCCGCAGCTCGCTGCTGTATTTCATGGAAAAGGGCGAGCTGCTACGCATCGCCGGCCGCTACACGGAAAGCCAGCAGGCTTGGTTCGAGGCCGACGCGCAGGTGCAGAAATGGGAGTCGTCGGCGCTTGCTAATCCAGAGCGGGTGCTGGGCGCCGCCGCCTCGCTGCTGGTGAGCGATGCCTCGCGCCCCTACGAAGGGCAGGACTACGAGAAAGTGATGCTTACCACCCGCATGGCGCTCAATCACCTGGCGCTGGGCGAATGGGATCTTGCGCGGGTGGCGATCAGGCGCACGCATGAGCGCGAGGCGCTGATCGCGCGGCTGCGCGAGCAGCAGGTGCGCAAGCTCGAAGAGCAGGAGGGAGACAAGGCGCGCGCGGGCATGCGCGAGATCGACGGCTATCCGGTGCGCACCATCGACAATCCCGGGGTGAACGCGCTACGCAACAGCTACCAGAGCGCGTTCAGCCACTATCTCGCCGGCTTCGTTTACGAGGCGCTGGGCGAGCCCAGCCTGGCCGCGGCCGGCTACCGGCAGGCGATCGAGTTGCAGCCGGGCGTGGCGTTGCTGGAGCAGGGCCTGGACGGGCTGGACGGCCGGGTGTTCGATCGCGGTTCCGGGCTGACCGACGTGCTGGTGGTGATCGAAACCGGCTCGGCGCCGGCGCGCGCCTCGACCGGCTTCAATCTGCCGGTGTTCACCGATGCTGGCCTGCTGGTGGTGCCGATGTCGTTTCCGGTGATTCGCGAGCAGTCGGGCGGCGCCCGGGCGCGCGCGGTATCGATGGGCGAGGTCGACAACACCGGGGCCGCCACCATCACCAGCGTCGACCTGATGGCGCGGCGCGCGCTGAAGGATGACATGCCGCTGATCATGCTGCGCGCGGTGGCGCGGGCGACCGCCAAGGGCGTGCTGCAGGCGCAGGCGCGACGGCGCGACGATACCGGGCTGGCCGGTGCGCTGGCGATCATCGGCACCGTGATCACCGAGCGCGCCGATGAGCGCAGCTGGCGCACGCTGCCGGCGGAGATCGCCATCGCGCGCCTGTCGGTTGCGCCCGGCACCCAGTTGCTCGAGATCGAGACCGAGAGCGGACGCCAGGCGCTGGAGGTCAACGTGAGCGGGCGCTACGCGTTGATCTGCGTGCGCCTGATCGGCGGCCGCGCCTATGTGGCCGCAACGCCCGCCCCGCCCGGGCAGAGCGCGCGTGCCGGGGTCCGGCACATTGGGCTAAGATGACTCAAGCCGCAGCATCGAGGAGCAAGCGATGATGAAGTATCCGACAGCAGTGGTGGCAATCCTGTTCGTGGCCCTGGCCGCGGGCTGCACGAGCAAGGGACCGGTGCCGCCCTCCGAGTCCTGCCCGGGATTCCAGGAGGCAGGCTCCACCAAGCAGCTGGTGCGCAAGAAAGTGCAGTTTCTCGGCGATCCCGAGGTCGACATCCGCGAGATGCGCTGCGTGGTCACCGAGGCCGGACTGCTGCGCATCGACATCGACCTGGAAAACGACAAGCGCCGCAACCAGCAGATGGAGTACCGCTTCTTCTGGTACGAGCCCAACGGCATGAGCGCCGCGCCCGACGAGGCGTGGAAGCCGCTGATTCTCTACGCCGACGAGCGGCGCACCATCAGCACGCTGGCGCCCAACGTCAAGGCGCAGGACTTCTCGATGGTGATCAAACGTTGAGGCAGGAGACTGAAATGAGCGTAAGCCCCTTTTCCAGGACCGCGCTGTTCGTTGCGCTGCTCGCCGCCGTGCTGGCTGCGGGCTGCTCGAAGCAGGTGCGCTACGGCGACCCGCAGGCGGTCGAGACGGTGAGCCTCGACTTCGGCTCCACCGACCTGCAGACCATCGCCGAGGCGATGACCCGCTCGATGCTGCAGGCACCGGTGATCGCCAACGGCAACCAGCCGATCGTCACCGTGCAGGAAGTGCGCAACAAGACCAGCGAGTACATCGACACCCGCGCGATCACCGATTCCATCCGTTCGCAGCTCTCGCGCAGCGGGCGGGTGCGCTTCGCGGTGGACGAAGCGGCGATGCAGCAGCAGATCGGCGAGCTGCAGCGCCAGCAGAGCGAGTACTACGAGCGCAGCCAGGCCGCCGAAATCGGGCGCATGGTGGGCGCGGCCTACCGCCTGGAGGGCAACCTGGTCTCGATCGTGAAGAGCAACAAGAAAACCAAGGACGTCTACTACAAGTTCAACCTGCAGCTGTGGAACATCCAGAACGGACTGCTCGAATGGTCCGACGAGAAGGAGATCCGCAAGACCGAGAGCTGAGTTGAGACGGCTTGCGCTCGTGCTGGCGGCCGCCCTTGCAGTGGGCGCCGCGGCGGCAGACGAGGTCTACTCTGGCGCCCGGCTGCTGGACGATTTCCAGGTGTGCGACAGCCGCGGGGAAGACTACCGCTGCGGGCGCGCGGCCGCCTATGTCAAGGGTTTCGCCAAGCGGCTGATGCAGGGCCATGTGGGCAATCCGCAGCAGCCGCAGATCTGCCTGCCCGCCGATATCGGCGTGGCCGAGCTGATGGAAGTTGTGCGCGTCTTCCTCGAGGCGCAGCCGCAGCGCGGCGACGAGCTGGCGGTGTGGCTGGTGCGCGACGCCATGATCGGTGCCTATCCCTGCGCGCGCTGAGCGCGCCTACAGCGAACGAAGAAACGCGTACAGCGCCTCGCGGTCCTCGCGCGGCAGGCGGCTGAAGCGCTCGCGCGCCGATGCCGCCTCGCCGCCGTGCCACAGAATCGCCTCGGCAAAGCTGCGCGCGCGCCCGTCGTGCAGCATCACCCGCGAGCCGTTCACCGTCTCCGACAGTCCAATGCCCCACAGCGGCGCCGTACGCCACTCGCGCGCGCCGGCGGCGAAGTCCGGCCGACCGTCCGCCAGGCCTTCGCCCATGTCGTGCAGCAGCAGGTCGGTGTAGGGGTGAATCAGCTGGTTGGACAGGAAGGGCGCGCCGGCCACCTCGCCGGTGCGCAACTCCGGCAGATGGCAGGTGCTGCAGCCGGTGGCGCGGAACAGCGCTTCGCCGCGCTGCACCTGCGGCTCGTCGGCGCCGCGTCGCGCCGGCACCTCGAGCGCGCTCAGATAGA
>CALJLA010000144.1 GCA_937983055.1 uncultured Pseudomonadota bacterium | reverse complement strand
AGAACTCGAGCTCGAGGCGCTCGACGATGACGAAATCGCGGATGCTCAGGCTGCGAAGCATCGGGCCGGCGCGACTAGAGCGTCTCGCTCCAGTGCAGCTTCTCCCGCAGCATGTGGTAGTAGTTGTGCCCGAGCGGGTGGAGCAGCCGGATGCCGTTCGCGGCGCGCCGCACCACCACGCGGTCGCGCTCGGCGAGTTCGTAGTGCGAATGGCTGTCGAAATGCGCGCGGGCGTCGGCGCCCTTGTGAATGGTGATCTCGATTACCGATTCGCCGCTCACCACGATCGGCCGGTTTGAAAGCGTGTGCGGGCTGACCGGCACCAGTGCGATGCAGTTCAGGCTGGGATGCAGGATTGGTCCGCCTGACGACAGTGCGTAGGCGGTCGAGCCGGTCGGGCTCGCCACGATCAGGCCGTCGGAGCGCAGGTTGTAGACGAACTGGCCGTCGATGTGCACCTCGATCTCGATCAGGCTGCCCTCGGCGCCCTTGTTGAGCGCCACGTCGTTGAACGCCAGCACCCGCATGGCCGGACGTTCGCCCGACAGCACTTCGGCCTCGAGCAGCATGCGCGCCTCGGTCACGTAGTTGCCGTCCAGCATCGAGCCGATGCTTTGGTACATCGTGTCCATCGACAGGTCGGTGAGAAAGCCGAGCCGCCCCTGGTTCACGCCGACCAGCGCCACGTCGTACGGCGCGAAGGTGCGGGCGATGTTGAGCATGGTGCCATCGCCGCCGATGACGATGGCAAGCTCGGCCGAGCGCCCGATCTCCTCCAGCGTGGCCACCTCGTGCTCGTTCTGGCCGATGTGGGCCGCGGTCAGCGGGTCCAGCACCACGTCGACGCCGCGACGAACCAGGAACTGCGCGAGCTTCAGAAGGGGCTCGGCGATCTCCGGGCTCTTGTACTTGCCGATCAGCGCGACGCGCTTGAAGGTATTCATGCGCCGGGAATTAAAGCATATTTCCGTTGTCTTCCCGGTGCCCGGAACGATGCGACAAGGAAAGGCCATTCCGGGTTTTCGGCCCAAAAGCTTTGTAGAATTGAACGCATGCTGAGCGATCGAGCAAGAATCCTTCTGAAAACCCTGGTCGAGCGCTATATCGCCGAAGGCCAGCCGGTGGGCTCGCGCGCGCTCGCCCGATTTTCCGGCCTCGACCTCAGCCCGGCCAGCATCCGCAACATCATGGCCGACCTGGAGGAAATGGGCTTTATTGCCAGCCCCCACACCTCGGCCGGCCGAATCCCCACCCCGCGCGGCTACCGCTTCTTCGTCGACACCCTGCTTACCGTGCGCCCGCTCGACCAGATCGAGCTGAGCCAGCTGGAGGGGCAGCTCCAGCTCAAGGCCGACACACCGCAGCGGCTGGTGACGTCGGCCTCGCAGCTGTTGTCGGACCTGACCCGGTTCGCCGGCGTGGTGATGACGCCGAAGCGACGCAGCGCGGCGTTCCGCCACATCGAGTTCGTCAGCCTGTCGGAGAAACGCATTCTGCTGATCATCGTCACCCCTGACGGCGACGTCCAGAACCGGATCCTCGCGGCCGATCGCGCCTACAGCCCCTCGGAACTCATCGAGGCGGCGAATTTCCTGAACCAGAACTATGCCGGGACGACCTTCGAGGAGATCAAGTCCCGCATCCAGGCCGAGCTGCAGCAGCTGCGCGAGGACATGATGCAGCTGATGACGCGGGCGGTCGATGCCGGCAGCGAAGCGATGACCGAAAACGCCGACGGCTACGTGATCTCCGGCGAACACAACCTGCTGCGGGTGCAGGATCTGTCGTCCAACATGCAGAGCCTGCGCCGACTGTTCGAGATGTTCGAGCAGAAGACCAGCTTGCTGCAGCTGCTCGATATCAGCAGCCACGCCCATGGGGTGCAGATCTTCATCGGCGGCGAGTCCGGCCTGGTGCCGCTGGACGAATGCAGCATCGTGACCGCCCCGTACGAAGTTGACGGCCAGGTGGTTGGCACGCTCGGGGTCATCGGGCCGACGCGGATGGCGTATGAACGGGTGATCCCGATCGTGGATGTCACGGCTAAATTGCTCTCGAGCGCGTTCTCCCAACACTGATCCACGCGCCGGCCCCTCGACCGCCGGCCCACTGCACCTCATGCGCTATCTTCCCGAACCGAAATACGAGCACGGCGACGTCCTGCGCACCGGTATTCTGCTGGTAAACCTGGGCACGCCCGATGCGCCGACCGCGAGGGCTCTGCGGGCCTATCTGAAGCAGTTTCTGTCCGACCCCAGGGTGGTGGAGATCCCGCGGGCGCTGTGGTGGCTGATTCTCAACGGGATCATCCTGCGCACCCGCCCGGCGGAATCGGCCGGGAAATACGCGAAGATCTGGACCCGGGACGGCTCGCCGCTGCGGGTGCACACCGAGAAGCAGGCGACGTTGCTGCGAGGTTACCTGGGCGAACGCCTGAGGACGCCCCATGCCGTGCAGTGGGCGATGCGCTATGGCAGCCCGTCGATCGAATCGGCAATTCTCGAGCTGCGCAAGCAGCACTGCGATCGCATCCTGGTGCTGCCGCTCTATCCGCAGTACTCGGCCAGCACCACCGCCAGCGTGTTCGATGCCGTCGCTGCGACGCTGCGCCGGCTGCGCAACCAGCCGGCCCTGCGCTTTGTGAGGCATTTTCACGATCACCCGGCCTACATCGCCGCCGCCGCCCGTCAGATCAGCGAGTACTGGATGACGAACGGGCGTCCCGACCGTCTGGTGCTGTCGTTTCACGGCGTGCCGCGCTTCAGCCTCGACCGCGGCGACCCCTACCACTGTGAGTGCCAGAAGAGCGCCCGGTTGATCGCCCGGGAACTCGGCCTGAAGCCCGAGGCGCTGGTGGTGTCGTTCCAATCGCGTTTCGGGCGTGCCCAATGGCTCACGCCCTACACCATCGACACCATGAGCGAGCTGGGAAAAAAGAAGACCGGCCGGGTGGACGTCTTCTGCCCGGGCTTCGTTTCCGACTGCCTGGAAACGCTGGAAGAAATCGCGATCGAGAACAAGGCGGCCTTCCTGAACGCCGGCGGGCGGGAATTCCACTACATTCCCTGCCTGAACGAGCGGCACGACTGGATCGAGGCCCTGGCGCGCATCTGCGCCGAGAACCTGCATGGCTGGGCGGCCACCGAGCACGACGCCGAGGCTGCCCGGCAGGCTGCGGACCTGACCCGCAGCCGGGCCACCGCACTCGGCGCGAAACGCTGACGCGCAGCCGCCGGTCAGATCAGGCTGGCGCCGTCCTTGCGGGCGTAGTCGGTGCGGCGGTCGTGCGCATCGGCGGCCGCCTGTTGCTTCTTGAGGATGCGCGAGGCGGCATCATTCGCAGCCTCGGTCAGCGCCCCGCAATCTGGCCGCGGACCGATGTTCTGCAGCGCCGATTCGATCTGCTCGCCGGTGCGCTTGGCGAGGTCGGTGTGAAAGCGCTTGTTGCGCTCGACTGCCGCCGCCAGCTGTTGCCAGCGCGCCTTGAGCGAGGCGGCGCCCGCGGCGGCGCCGCGCCAGCGTGGAATCGTCGAGGTAATGCCCACCGCGACGTAGATATCCTCCATGACGCACTGCCCGTCGTGCATGTTGTGGCGGAACTTCCACTGCACGTCCCACTTGGTGCGGGTCGGGTGGCGGTTGCCGTCCACGCCGAGCGGCCCCTTCTGATTGATCTGCTCGGTAAGCACCAGCGCCGAGGCACCCTCGATGTAGTAATAGCTGGTGCCGGCACGCACCAGCGGCTCAGCCGCCAGCGGTCCGGTCGCCAGGCACAGTGCGGTCGTAACGAGCAGGCTGCGCATGTCCTCTCCCTGTGGTTGATGCGTCCAAGTATATCGGCGACGCCCGGCCCGCTTCCCGGTGCCCGCGGGTTTCGGTGTGCCGGAGGGGGTTGAAATGGGCCGCACCGCCCCAATAAGCACAAGATGAACGCAGAGGAGGTGTTAATGCAGGATCAGGAGCAGCGGGAAAACCTGCCGGGCCCGCAGGAACCGGGGCCGAACGCCGCGGCCGAACCCCCGGCCGCCTCCGCCGAGGCGGCGCACGGCGAGGCGATGCCGAGTCTGGAACAACTGCTCAAGCAGGCCGAACTGGCCGCGCAGGAGCACCACGATGCCTGGCTCAGAGCCAAGGCCGAAACGGAGAACATCCGCAAACGTGCGCAGATCGACATCGCAAATGCGCACAAATACGCACTTGAGAGCTTTGCGGGCAACCTCCTGCCAGTGCGCGACAGCCTGGAAGCGGCACTGGCCGCGCCGAATCTGAGCCTGGACTCGCTGAAAAGCGGGGTGGAGCTCACGCTGAAGCAGCTGGATACCGCCTTCGAGAAAGGTAATATTTGCGAAATCAACCCCTTGGGTGAAAAGCTCGACCCGCACCTGCACCAGGCGATGAGCGCCGTCGAGGCGGAAGCCGCGCCCAACACCATCGTGTCCGTGCTGCAGAAGGGCTATCGGCTGGGCGACCGCCTGATCCGTCCTGCGCTGGTGACCGTTGCCCGCGCGAAGGACGCTTGAAATCCCTTCCAATCGCCCTAACTTTCAGCTGCATAGAGAAATTTCAGGCTTTTAAGCAGAGGAACCATCATGGCTAAGATCATCGGCATCGACCTCGGAACCACCAACTCCTGCGTGGCCGTCATGGAAAACGGCCAGACGAAGGTCATCGAGAACTCCGAGGGCGCCCGCACCACGCCGTCCATCGTCGCCTATCAGGAGGACGGCGAAGTACTGGTGGGCGCGCCGGCCAAACGCCAGGCGGTGACCAACCCCAAGAACACCCTGTACGCGGTGAAGCGGCTGATCGGCCGCCGCTTCGGCGACAAGGAAGTGCAGAAAGCGACCAAGACGTCCCCGTTTGCCATCATCGAGGCGAAGAACGGCGACGCCTGGGTGGAAGCGCGCGGCAAGAAGATGGCGCCGCCGGAGGTGTCGGCGCAGGTGCTGATGAAGATGAAGAAGACCGCCGAGGACTACCTGGGTGAACCGGTGACCGAGGCGGTGATCACGGTGCCGGCCTACTTCAACGATTCGCAGCGCCAGGCAACCAAGGACGCCGGCCGGATCGCGGGGCTCGACGTCAAGCGCATCATCAACGAACCGACGGCGGCCGCGCTCGCGTTCGGGCTGGACAAGAAACAGGGCGACCGCAAGATCGCGGTATACGACCTCGGCGGCGGCACGTTCGACATCTCGATCATCGAGATCGCGGAAGTCGAGGGCGAGCATCAGTTCGAGGTGCTTTCGACCAACGGCGACACCTTCCTGGGCGGCGAAGACTTCGACCAGCGGCTGATCGACTATCTGGCCGACGAGTTCAAGAAGGAACAAGGCATCGACCTGAGAAGCGACGTGCTTGCCCTCCAGCGCCTGAAGGAGGCGGCGGAGAAGGCCAAGATCGAACTGTCCTCCAGCCAGCAGACCGAGGTGAACCTGCCTTACATCACCGCAGACGCCTCCGGGCCGAAGCACCTGGCCGTAAAGGTTACCCGGGCCAAGTTCGAGAGCCTGGTGGAGGACCTGGTCAAGCGCACGATCGAGCCGTGCCGCATCGCCGTCAAGGATGCGGGCGTCAAGGTATCCGACATCCACGATGTGATCCTGGTGGGTGGCATGACCCGCATGCCCAAGGTGCAGGAAGTGGTGCGCGACTTTTTCGGGCGCGATCCGCGAAGGGACGTGAACCCTGACGAAGCGGTCGCCATCGGCGCCGCGATCCAGGCCGGCGTGCTTCAGGGCGACGTCAAGGACGTGCTGCTGCTCGATGTAACGCCGCTGTCCCTCGGCATCGAGACCCTGGGCGGGGTCATGACCAAGCTTATCCAGAAGAACACGACGATTCCGACCAAGGCGCAGCAGGTGTTCTCCACCGCCGACGACAACCAGACCGCGGTAACCATTCATGTGCTGCAGGGCGAGCGCGAGATGGCGCGGGACAACAAGTCGCTGGGCCAGTTCAACCTCACCGACATTCCGCCGGCGCCGCGCGGCATGCCGCAGATCGAGGTCGCGTTCGATATCGACGCGAACGGCATCCTGCATGTGTCGGCCAAGGACAAGGCCACCGGCAAGGAGAACAAGATCAAGATTCAGGCGAGCTCCGGCCTGAACGAGGACGAGATCAAGCGCATGGTGAAGGATGCCGAAGCGCACGCCGAGGAGGATCGCAAGGCCCGCGAGCTGGTGGATGCGCGCAACCAGTGCGATTCGCTGATCCACACGGTGCGCAAGTCGCTGGCCGAGCACGGCGACAAGATCGACGCCGGCGAGAAGTCCAAGATCGAGGCGGCCGTCAAGGCGGCGGAAGAGGCGCTCAAGGCCAACGACAAGGACGACATCGTCGCCAAGACCCAGGCGCTCGCCACGGCTTCGCACAAGCTCGCCGAGCAGATGTATTCCCAGTCGCAGCCGGGTGAAGACGCCGGCGCGGGCGGGCAAGATGCGGCGGCCGGCGCTGCCGGCGGCGCGCAGGGCGGCGCCGACGATGTGGTCGACGCCGAATTTGAGGAAGTGAAGGACAACAAGAAAAAGTCCGCCTGACCGCCTGCGGCAGCTGATCCGGGCCACAGAGCGCACGGCGCATGCGGGGCGAGTCGTCCCGCGGCGCCGCTGAGTTCTGTGGCTCCTTTGCGTACTGGGGTTCTTCGGCAAACTGGAACACATGGCGAAACGCGACTACTACGAAGTGCTCGGCCTGAACCGCGATGCTTCGGAAGAAGACATCAAAAAGGCCTATCGACGGCTGGCGATGAAGTTCCATCCGGACCGAAATCCGGATAACCCGAAGGCCGAAGAGCAGTTCAAAGAGGCGAAGGAAGCCTACGAAGTGCTGACCGAGCCGCAGAAGCGCGCCGCCTACGATCAGTTCGGCCACGCCGGGGTCGATCCGAGCGCCGGAATGGCCGGGGCCGGCGCCGCCGGGGCCGGGTACGGCGGCTTTGCCGATGCCTTCAGCGACATCTTCGGCGACATCTTCGGTGCCGGCCGGGCACGCTCCAACGTCTATCGCGGGGCCGACCTGCGCTACAACCTGGAGATTTCGCTTGAAGAGGCGGCGCGCGGCACCGAGACGCGCATCCGCATTCCCACCATGGAGCAATGCGAAACCTGCCATGGCAGCGGCGCCAAGCCCGGCACCGAGCCCACTGCCTGCCCGACCTGCGGCGGCCACGGCCAGGTGCGCATGACCCAGGGCTTTTTCTCGATTGCGCAGACCTGCCCGAAATGCCACGGCAGCGGAAAGGTGGTGCAGAACCCCTGCGCAACCTGCAGCGGCGCCGGCCGCATCAAGCGGCAGAAGACGCTGTCGGTCAAGATTCCCGCCGGCGTCGACGAAGGCGACCGCATCCGGCTGTCCGGAGAGGGCGAGGCCGGCGTCAACGGCGGCCCTGCCGGCGACTTGTATGTGGTCATCCACCTGCGGCCGCACGACGTGTTCACCCGCGAGGGCAACGACCTGCACTGTGAAATGCCGATCAGCTTTACGCGCGCCGCGCTCGGCGGCGAGATCGAGATCCCGACACTGGATGGTTCGGCCAAGATACGGATTCCGGCAGAAACCCAGTCGGGCAAGACTTTCCGGCTGCGCGGCAAGGGCATCAAGGGCGTGCGCAGCGCCACGTTCGGCGACCTGCTGGTGCACGTGATGGTGGAGACGCCGGTGAATCTGACGGCCCGCCAGAAAGAACTGCTCCAGGAGCTGGAAGACATCAGCCAGAGCGACGGCAGCCGCCACAATCCGCGCGCGAAGTCCTGGATGGACAAGGTGCGCGAGTTCTTCGAATCCTGAGGCCGCGCGCCCTGACGGCGTCGAGACGGCTCCGCTACCTGCGGCGCCAGGTCGTGCCCGCCGGGCCGTCTTCCAGAATGACGCCGGCCTCCAGCAGCGCGTCGCGGATACGGTCCGCCTCGGCGAAATTCCGGGATTTGCGCGCCGCCATGCGCGCCTGCAGCTGCGCCTCGATCTGCTCGGGCGCGAGCTCAAGCGCGTGCGCGCCCGCTTGCAGGAACTGCGTCGCGTCCCGCTGCAGCAGGCCGAGCACACCCGCCAGGCCGCGCAGCTGGCGCGCCGTTTCCGGCGCGCGACTGCGGTTCAGTTCGTTCGCCAGGTCGAACAGCACCGCGACCGCTTCCGGGGTATTGAAATCCGCGTCCATCGCTTCGCGGAAGCGCTGCGCGAACGGCTCGCTCCAGTCGACCGCCGCGACGGTGTCGAACCCTTTCAGCGCGGTATACAGGCGCGTCAGCGCCTGCCGCGCGTCTTCCAGGTGGCGGTCCGAGTAGTTGATCTCGCTCCGGTAGTGCGCGCGCACGATGAAAAAGCGCACGACTTCGGCGTCGTAGCGCGCCAGGACTTCGCGCACGGTAAAGAAGTTGCCGAGCGATTTCGACATCTTCTCGTTGTCGACGCGCACGAAGCCGTTGTGCATCCAGTAGTTCACGAAAACATGCTGGTGCGCGCCCTCGGACTGGGCGATTTCGTTCTCGTGATGGGGAAACTGCAGGTCCTGCCCGCCGCCGTGAATGTCGAAATGCGCGCCGAGGTAGCGTTCGCTCATGGCCGAGCATTCGATGTGCCATCCCGGGCGGCCCCTTCCCCAGGGCGCGTCCCAGGCCGGCTCGCCCGGCTTGGCAGCCTTCCACAGCACGAAGTCGAGCGCATCGCGCTTGTGCGGGTCGATGTCGACCCGCTCGCCCGCGCGCAGCTCGTCGAGCGATTTGCCGGACAGCCGGCCGTAGCCATCGAAGCGATGCACCGAATAGTAGACATCGACGTTGTCGGCCCGGTAGGCGAGCCCGCGACCGATCAGCGCCTCGATGAGCGCGATCATGCCCGGTATGTTTTCAGTTGCCCGCGGCTCGTGATCGGGCCGTTCGATGCCGAGCGCGTCGGCATCTTCGTGCATGGCCGCGATGAAGCGCGCGGTCAGCCCGCCGATCGGCTCGCCATTGGCGGCGGCGCGCTGGATGATCTTGTCGTCGATATCGGTGATGTTGCGCACATAGGTGACGCGATAGCCGCTGGCAACGAGCCAACGACGCACGATATCGAACACCATCATCACGCGCGCATGGCCAAGATGGCAGAAGTCGTATACGGTCATGCCGCAGACGTACATGCCGACCTCGCCGGGGCGGATCGGCGTGAAGTCCTGGTCCGAACGGGTCAGGGAGTTGTGGATTCTCAGCATCGGCAGGGCCGGAGGAGCATTTTTTCCGGGCCAGGCCCTCGGCTCGAGGGGGCTTGGCTGGCAGGGTTTTGGCGTGTGAGCGGCAAGCCGGCAGCGGGGTGAAGGAAAAAAATTCTCTCCGCCCGTATTGTCGATAGAATCTACTATTATTTACAATAACCTACTGTGCTTTTTTCAGGCGAAGTATAGCAGATGGGCTCACGACACCTTTGGATCATCACCGCGCTGGCCGCGTCACTGTCTTTGGTGGCCGTTCCGGGACACGCAGACGACTACCAGGAAGCCAGCCGGCTGTTCAAGCAGGGCCGGCATGCGGCGGCGCTGGAAAAGGTCGACGCCGTACTTGCCGGCAGCCCCAAGGACGCCCGGGCCCGGTTCCTCAAGGGGCTGATATTGACTGAGCAGGACCGCGCCGCGGACGCGATCAAGGTCTTCACCGGGTTGACTCAGGACTATCCGGAATTGCCCGAGCCCTACAACAATCTCGCCGTTCTGTACGCCGCCCAGGGCAAGTACGAGGAATCTCGCAAGGCGCTGGAGATGGCGATCCGCACCCACCCCAGTTATGCCGTCGCCCATGAGAACCTCGGCGATGTCTACGCAAAGATGGCGAGCGAGGCGTACGACAAGGCGCTGCAGCTCGACAACAGCAACCGTACGGCGAAGACCAAGCTGGCGCTGATCCGTGAGCTGTTCAGCGGCGTGACGGCGGTCCCCGCCGCCAAGCGGTCGACAGACACTGCCGCGCCGGTCGCGGCGCAAGCGCCCACGCCGGCCGCCGCCGCTCCGAAGCCGCCCGCACCCCAGCCTCAGACCCAGCCCCAGCCGAGTTCCGCACCGGCACCCGCCGACCGCAGCCAGGAGGTGTTGTCCGCGGTGCGCAGCTGGGCCAAGGCCTGGTCCGATCAGAACGTGAATGCCTACCTTTCGCACTATGCGAAGAACTTCGACACCGGCAGCGAGGGCTGGGATGCCTGGGCCTCGACCCGGCGCGATCGGATCACCCGGCCGAAGCAGATCAACGTCGACGTGAGGTCGCCGAAGGTGGAATTCGAAGCGAGTGACCGGGCCAAGGTCACCTTCGAGCAGGCATACCGCTCCGACAACCTGAATTCAACCGGATCGAAGACGCTGACCCTCGTGCGGTCGGCCGAGCGCTGGCTGATCGTCCGGGAAGAATTCAGTCGCTGAGCACGGAGCGGCCGCAGGTGGAATCCAGGCGCAAGCAGGCCGGCTCTTGCCAGCACCTCGCGCAGGCAGTCGTGGCGATGGTGCTGGCCGGCTCGACCTACGTCTGGTCGATGAGCTTCATGCCGTCCAAGGAATTGTTTCTCAGCCGGCAGCTGCCGATGCCGGAGCAGATGCTGGTGAGCGCGCTGCTCGAGATCAGCGAGAACCGGATGGGTGCCGCGCTCGAGCAGATCGAGCGCCTGCTGGACAAGAAGCCCGACTTCCGGCTAGCGCAGTTGGTCAAGGGCGACCTTCTGCTGGCCCGGGCAAGGCCGATCGAGACGGTGGGGGCGGGTGCCCAATCCAATCACGCGGCCGAGCTGCGGGAAGAGGCGCGGGCGCGGCTCGCCCGCTTTGCCTTCCAGCCGCCGGCCGAGCACGTACCGTCGTATGTGCTGGAACTGCCGAAGGACCAGGAGCATGCCCTGGTGCTTGATGCGGAGAAATCGACGCTGTTCGTGTTCGAGAACCGGCCGGACGGACTCCGCTACGTCGCCGACTACTACGTCTCGGTCGGGAAGAGCGGGGTCGACAAGCTGCGCGAAGGCGACAAGAAGACACCGCTCGGCGTGTATCACGTGACCAGCAAGCTCGCGCGCGAGAAGCTGACCGACTTCTATGGCGCCGGCGCATTCCCGATAAATTACCCCAACGAGTGGGACCGGCTGCGCGGCCGCAACGGCTACGGCATCTGGCTGCACGGCACGCCGCTCGACACCTACAGCCGGCCGCCGCGCGCCAGCGACGGCTGCGTCGTGCTGGCCAATGAAGATCTGGTTGACCTGGGGCGATCCCTCCAGCCGGGCGTGACGCCGGCGGTGATCACCACCGGCATCGAGTGGACCGACCGTCAGTCGGTCGACCGCAGGCGCCGGGAGCTGCTGGGCCAGCTCGACGCCTGGCGCCGGGACTGGGAAAGCCGCGACACCGAGACCTACCTGCAGCACTACTCGCAGCGGTTCTCATCCGGTACCGGCGGCTACCAGAAGTGGGCAGCGCAGAAGAAGCAGGTGAACGCGGCAAAGAGCTGGATCAAGGTCAGGGTGTCGGACGTGTCGCTGATCATGTACCCGGGCGACGGCAACCTGGCCGTAGCAACGTTCGATCAGGATTATTCGAGCAGCAACCTGAACAACAGGATGCGCAAACGTCAATATTGGGTGCGCGAAGGCGAGCGCTGGCGCATTCTGTACGAAGGCGCGGGCTGACCGCCGCCAACTCCATTCCGGCGCGGGAAGCTTGCGCGCCGCCCAATCAGCCAGAGGATTTCCATGAAGCATCTGTTGAGCGCGCTGTGCGCGATATTCATCGGCTTTGCCGCCCACGCCGCCGATCCGCGTGTGGAGATCAAGACCAGCGCCGGCAGCATCGTGGTCGAGCTCTACCCGCAGAAGGCGCCAGCGGCGGTGGAGAATTTCCTCCAGTACGTGAAGGACGGGTTTTACGCCGGCACCATCTTTCATCGGGTGATCGACGGCTTCATGATCCAGGGCGGCGGCTTCACCCAGGACTACCGGCAAAAGCCCACCCGCGATCCGGTGCAGAACGAAGCCACCAACGGCCTGAAGAACCTGACCGGGACGATTGCGATGGCGCGAACCTCGCAGCCGCATTCCGCGACCGCGCAGTTCTTCATCAACGTGGCCGACAATCGCTTTCTCGACCACACCGCGCCGACGCTGCGCGGCTACGGCTATGCCGTGTTCGGCAGGGTGGTCGATGGCATGGACGTGGTGAACCGGATCGCCACGACGCCGACCGGGCCGGGCGGGCCGTTTCCGCAGGACGCGCCGGCCACCCAGGTGGTCATCGAAAGCATCAATCTCGTCAAGGAGAAGCCATGACCGAACGCGTCAGACTAAAGACCTCGCTCGGAGAGTTCGTCGTCGAACTGGATTCCGGCAAGGCGCCGAAGACGGCGCAGAACTTCCTGCAGTATGTCGACCAGGGTTTTTACGACGGCACCGTGTTCCACCGGGTGATCGACGGCTTCATGATCCAGGGCGGAGGCTTCGAACCCGGAATGAAGCAGAAACCGACGGCGCAGCCGATCGAGAACGAAGCGGCCAACGGACTGCGCAACGACGCCTACACCATCGCCATGGCGCGCACTTCCGAGCCCCATTCGGCGACTGCACAGTTCTTCATCAACGTCTCCAACAACGACTTTCTCAACCACAGCGCGCCGACGCCGCAGGGGTATGGCTATTGCGTGTTCGGTTCGGTGGTCGAAGGCCGCGACACGGTGGACAAGATCAAGTCGGTGGCCACCGGCAAGCGCGGATGGCATGCGGACGTGCCGACCACCGACGTGGTGATTGAGCGCGTCGAACGCGCCTGACGGCCGGACCCGCCGCTTGGCCGCAACCTTCTTCATCTCCGATCTGCACCTGGACCCGGCGCGCCCCGACGCCACCGACGCACTGCTGCGCTTTCTGTCCGGAACCGCGCCGGGCGCCGACCGGCTGTATGTGCTCGGCGATCTGTTCGAGTACTGGATCGGCGATGAAGGCCTGGCAACTCCGCTGGCTAGCCAGGTGGCGGCCGCGTTCCGCGCGCTGTCCGGACAGGGCACCGACGTTTTCTTCATGCACGGCAATCGCGACTTCCTGGTGGGACCGCGGTTCGCGGCAGCCGCCGGCATGACCTTGCTGCAGGACCCGACCACGGTCGACCTGTACGGCACGCGGACCCTGCTCATGCACGGCGACACCCTGTGCACCGACGACGTCGAATACCAGCGCTTCCGCGCCATGGTGCGCGACCCCGCTTGGCAGCAGGCGTTCCTGCAGAAGCCGGTGGAGGAGCGCATCCGGATGGCGCAGTCGGTGCGCAGCGAAAGCGAGAAAGCCAAACAGGTCAAGGAAATGACCATCATGGATGTCGCCCCGAGCGCGGTCGAACAGGCGCTCCGGCAGGCCGGCTACCCGCGGCTGATTCACGGCCACACCCATCGCCCGTCTCGCCACGAGCACCGGGTCGACGGGCATATGTGCGAGCGGTTCGTGCTGGCCGACTGGTACGACCAGGGCAGCTACCTGGTCTGCGACGCCGAAGGCTGCCGCAGCCTGCCGATTCGCTAGATCCGCTCGAGCCCGCGCGCCAGGTCGGCCTTGATGTCGGACGGCGCTTCCAGTCCGACCGCAATTCTCAGCAAACCTTCTGAAATGCCTGCGGCGGCGCGCGCCTCCGGCGCGAGCCGGCCGTGGGTCGTGCTGGCGGGGTGGGTAATCGTCGACTTCGCATCGCCAAGATTGGCGGTAATCGAGATCAGCTGGGTCGAGTCGATGACGCGCCAGGCCGCCTCGCGGCCGCCGGCGACCTCGAAAGACACGATCCCGCCGCCGGCCCGCTGCTGCCGCACCGCCAGTGCGTGCTGGGGGTGAGACGGCAGCCACGGATAGTGCACTCGCCGGATCTTGGGGTGGTCCTGCAGCCACTGCGCTAATTCCAAGGCGCCGTGCGAATGCGCCTCCATGCGCAGGCGCAGCGTTTCCAGCCCCTTGAGAATGACCCAGGCATTGAACGGCGACAGCGACGGGCCGGCGCTGCGTAGCAGCGAGGTCATCGGCTCCTGCAGCAGTGCGCGGCTGCCGAGCACGGCGCCGCCGAGCACCCGTCCCTGCCCGTCGAGGTACTTGGTCGCCGAGTGGATTACCACGTCGGCGCCCTGCGCCAGCGGGCGCTGCAGGGCCGGGGTGCAGAAACAGTTGTCGACGACCAGGATAGCGCCGCTGCCGCGGGCAAGCTCGGCGAGCGCCGCCACGTCGAAAACCTCGGTCAGCGGATTGGATGGCGTCTCCAGGAACAGCAGCCGGGTGGTGGGCCGCAACGCCTTGCGCCACGCCTCGATGTCGTTCGCGTTGACGAAGGTGGTGTCGACGCCGAAGCGCTTGAACAGGCCGTTGAACAGCTGCACGGTGGCGCCGAACACGCTCTGGGACGCGACTACATGCTCGCCGGCGCGCATCAAGGCCATCACGCAGGCCATGATGGCGGACATGCCCGATGCGGTCGCGAAGCAGCACTCGGCTCCTTCCAGCGCGGCGAGACGCTCCTCGAGCATGCGCACGGTGGGGTTCGTGTACCGCGAGTACACCATGCCCGCTTCTTCGCCCTGGAAACGGCGCGCCGCCTCGGCGGCATCGCGAAACACGAAGCTGGAGGTGAGGTACAGCGCCTCGGAATGCTCGTTGAACTGGCTGCGCTGGGTGCCCGCGCGAACGGCGAGCGAGTCAAATTCAAGTTCGTCCCATCTCATTTCGGGTCCCTGTCTGCATGACGTCGCAGCGGGTCCGGAAACGACAAACCCGCTTGCTTGCTGCTCAAGCGGGTTCGGAGGCCGACGCGCTTTAGCTGGATTTTTAACGCGCCCGCAAGCTGTTCATCAAATCGGCGCGAACCCGGACGTTACGCCGGGTTACCTGCGATGTCAACGGCCGCCGTTCATGCCGGCTCAGTCGCTTACAGCCAGATTGAGATCGAGCTGGTTGCCCGACGCTTCGCGCCGGCGCAGCTCTCCGTCGTTGCGTTGAGCCTCCACGCCGGCCAGGTACTCCGGCGTGATGTCGCCGGTAATGTACTCGCCGGTAAAGCACGAGGTCTCGAAGTGCTGAATGCGCGGATTGACCGATCGGCAATCCTCGATCAGGGCGTCGAGATCCTGGTAGATCAGGCGGTCGGCGCCAATCTCGCGGGCGATTTCGTCGTCGGTGCGCCCGTAGGCAATCAGCTCGCGCGATGTAGGCATGTCGATGCCATAGACATTCGGATAGCGCACCGGCGGTGCGGCAGAAGCGAAGAACACCTTGTTCGCACCGGCATCGCGCGCCATCTGCACGATCTCGCGGCTGGTGGTGCCGCGCACGATCGAGTCGTCGACCAGCAACACGTTCTTGCCCTTGAACTCCATGCCGATCGCGTTCAGTTTCTGGCGCACCGACTTCTTGCGCACTTCCTGGCCCGGCATGATGAACGTGCGACCGATGTAGCGGTTCTTGATGAAGCCTTCGCGATACGGCACGCCGAGACCCTCCGACAGCTCCATCGCCGCGGGGCGGCTGGAGTCCGGAATCGGGATGACGATATCGATGTCCAGGTCGGCGTGCTGGCGGTGCATCTTCTCCGCAAGGCTTCTGCCCATGCGCAGCCGGGTCTCGTAGACCGAAATGCCGTCGATGACCGAATCGGGCCGCGCCAGATAAACGTATTCAAAGATGCACGGATAGTGTTCGGGCTTGGCCGCGCAGTGGCGGCTGTAGAAGCGTCCCTCGATGTCCACGAAGACCGCCTCGCCCGGGGCCACATCGCGCACCAGCTGGAATCCCAGTGAATCCAGCGCCACGCTTTCCGAGGCAACCATGTACTCCGGGCCCCCGTCGGTCTGGGCCATGCCGATCACCAGCGGGCGAATGCCGTAGGGATCGCGGAACGCAAGCATTCCGTAGCCGGCGATCATCGCGATGACCGCGTACGCGCCGCGCACCCGGCGGTGCACGCCGGCAACCGCCTCGAAAATGGTCGGCGGATCGAGTTGGTAGCCGGTCGCGGCGTCCTGCAGCTCGTGCGCCAGCACGTTCAGCAGCACCTCGGAATCCGAGGTGGTGTTCACATGCCGCAGATCCTGGCGGAACAGCTCGCGGGAGAGCTGCTCGGAATTGGTGAGGTTGCCGTTGTGACCGAGCACCAGCCCGAAGGGCGAGTTCACGTAAAGCGGCTGGGCTTCGGCAAACGAGGTTGCGGAGCCCGCGGTTGGGTAGCGGCAATGCCCGATGCCGGCTAGACCCGCCAGATTGCGCATGTCCCGCGTGCGGAAGACGTCGCGCACCAGGCCGCCGCCCTTGTGCATGTGGAACCTGCTGCCATCGGCGGTCACGATGCCGGCGGCGTCCTGGCCTCTGTGCTGCAACACCAGCAGGCCATCGTAGAGCAGCTGGTTGACCGGCGATTTTGCGACCGCGCCGACGATTCCACACATGAATCAGGTCTCCACGTCTGCGCCGCGACCGCTGCCGCGGCGCACAACCCGGGCAGTATAGTCCATCATTCGCGCTCCGGGCGCGCTTCGAGCTGCTCCGGCAGCCAGGGGCGCATCCAGCCTGCTGCCGCCTCGAGGGGCGGCCTTAGCATCGCTTCGCGCCAGTAGCGCTCCTGCGGCAGCGGGGTCAGTCCGACCACCAGCACCGCCACCACGGCAATGGCTACGCCTCGCGCAAGGCCGAAGAAAACGCCGAGCATGCGATCGGTGCCCGTCAGCCCGGCCAGCTTCACCAGCTTTGCGAGCTGCACCGACACCAGGCTGAACAGCAGGACGGTCGCCACCATGACCAGGACAAACCCGAGCGCGAGCCGCACGCCGGGATGAGCCACCGCGTCGGGCAGCCATGCGGCGACGACCGGCGCGGCAAACTTCGCCACGAAAAAGGCGCCGATCCAGGACGCCAGTGACAGCACTTCGCGAACCAGTCCCCGCACTACGCTGATGACGATCGATACGAACAGGATCAACAGCACGACGTAGTCGAAAACGGTCATCCGTCTGCGCCAACCCCCTGTGTCGGCATCGGCGTCCGGCTGCGGAACACGGTCGCCGCCGCGCTCACTCGTTTGCCTGCAGTACGTCGGGTTCGCCCAGCGTCAGCTTCAGGGCCTTCAGGCGGTCGCGCGCTTTCTCAGCCGCCTCCTTCGACGGGTAGGGCCCCACCCGCACCCGGGTGCGCTGCCCGTTGGGCGTGCTCACCGCCTCGGTGTAAGCCTTGAAGCCGTTCTGGCGCACCTTGGCCACCAGCTGTTTCGCCGTTTCGGCATTGGAGAACGCCGCCAACTGGACGACGTGGTTGCCTTGCGCAGGCGGCTTTTCGGCCGGTTTCGCGGGGGCGGGCGCGGGCGCGGGCTGCGCCGGCGCACTCGGTTGGGCGGGCTGCACAGGCGCCGGACTCGGCGGCGCGTCGGGCGGCTCGACCGGCTTGTAGGGCAAGGGCGCCGGGGCAGGTACTGCGGCAGGCGCCTCGCTATCGGAGGGCACGTTCGGGATGCTGATCTCGATGTCTTCCGACAACGGCCGCGGCTCGTTGTCGAGCACCATCGGAAGAAACACCACCACGATCAGGACCAGGGTGATGGCCCCCACCAGTCGGCGTCGTGCCCGCTTTTTCAGCTGGACTTCTTCGTCGCTGATCGCTTTTGCCATTATCGCGTGAACGTCGTCACCGGGGATGCGTCGCCTGCAGGACGCCGCTCACTGTGTAGAAGGACCCGAACGCGAGAATTCTATCATCCTGGCACGCCCTGTCTCTCGCCATGCGAAGCGCGGCGGTCACAGAGTCGGCAGCGCTAATCGCCGCGGCCGCGACGCCCGCACCCGCCAGCGCTTCGCGCAACGCCGGGATGCCGGCGCTGCGCGGCGAGTCCAGCGGGCAGATGATCCACTGGTCGACGACCGGCCTGAGCGCTTCCGCCACCGCGGCGATGTCCTTATCCGCCAGCATCCCGAACACCGCCAGCGTTGCCGGCGCGCGCGGCATCGCCGCCAGCGTCTGTGCCAGCCGGGCGGCAGCCTGCGGATTATGGGCGACGTCGAGAACGACTTGCGGCCGGCCCGGCAACACCTGGAAGCGCCCGGGCAGCATCACCTCAAGCAGGCCGCGGCGCACCGCGCCCATGTCGACGGGCAGGCGTTCACGCACGGCCTCCAGCGCCGCCAGGGCCGTCGACGCGTTGGCCAGCTGGAATTCCCCGCGCAGCGCCGGATAAGGCAGTGCCGCCTTCCTGCCGGCACCGCTCCAGTATTGCCACTGCACCGGACTGTCCGTGCGGTAGCCGAAATCGCGCGCGATCACCCTGAGGTCGGCGCCGATGTCCCTGGCGTGCCGCGTCAGCGACCCGGGCGGATCTTCGTCGCCGCAGATGGCCGGACGATCCGCGCGGAAGATACCGGCCTTCTCGCGGCCGATCGAGTCGCGCGTCGAACCGAGATATGCGGTATGGTCGATGCGCACGCTCGCAACCCCCGCGCAGTCGGGATCGAACGCGTTGACCGCGTCGAGCCGCCCGCCCAGCCCGACCTCGAGCACCGCGACGTCCACCGCCGCGCGCGAGAACAGGTCCACTGCAGCCAGCGTGCCGAATTCGAAATAAGTCAGCGGCACCGAGCCGCGCGCGGCGTCCACCCGCTCGAAGGCGCCGATGAGCGCGTCGTCGTCCGCTTCCCGCCCCCCGATCCTGACGCGCTCGTTGTAGCGCACGAGATGCGGCGAGGTATAGAGCCCCACCCGGTGGGCGGCCGCACCGAGCATCGACTCGAGCAGCGCGCAGACCGAACCCTTGCCATTGGTTCCGCCGACGGTGATCACGGGGCATGACAGCGAAAGGCCCATCGCGTCGCGCACCTGCGACACGCGCGACAGGCCCATCTCGATCGCCCTCGGGTGGATGCGCTCGATGCGCTCCAGCCAGTCGGCAAGGGACTGTGAAACCACGTCCCGGTGCATGGAGTGCCGCGGAAAGCTGCCGGCGCTCAGACCGCCGGCGCGCGCATCATCAGCGTGATCAGGCCGGCCAGCTTGTCGCGCATGTGCCGGCGGTCGACGATCATGTCGATCGCACCATGCTCGAGCAGAAACTCCGCGCGCTGGAATCCCTCGGGCAGCGTCTGCCGCACGGTCTGTTCGATGACGCGCGGCCCGGCAAACCCGATCAGGGCGCCAGGCTCGGCGATCACCACGTCGCCGCTCATGGCGAAGCTCGCAGACACGCCGCCCATCGTGGGATCGGTCAGCACCGATA
>CALJLA010000143.1 GCA_937983055.1 uncultured Pseudomonadota bacterium | reverse complement strand
GAGGCGCTGCAGCCGGTGGCGGGCGAGCCGGCGCTGGCGCGGCTGCTGCTGCCGGCGCTGCCGCCGTGCGGTTATCACCGCGTCGAGCTGCTGGCCGACGGCGCGGTCTTCGCCGCCTGCACGCTGATCGTGACGCCCGAACGCTGCTACCAGCCGCAGGCGGTTCAGGGCGACGGCCGCGTGTTCGGCCCGGCGGTGCAGCTGTACGCGGTGCGTTCGGAGCGCAACTGGGGCGTGGGCGACTTCACCGACCTGCTCGCCATCGTCGAACAGTGGGCGGCGCGCGGCGCAGACGTGGTCGGCCTCAATCCGCTGCACGCGATGTTCCTGCACGACCCGCATCACGCCAGCCCCTACAGCCCGTCCAGCCGGCTGTTCCTGAACGTGATCTATATCGACTGCGAGCGGGTGCCCGATCTCGGTGAAAGCGCGCCGGCGCGCGAACATGTGCGCTCGGCCGAGATGCAGAACCGCCTGTCGGCGCTGCGGGCGCAGCCGCTGGTGGACTACGCGGCGGTG
Source organism: uncultured Pseudomonadota bacterium (assembly GCA_937983055.1). Taxonomy (GTDB): domain Bacteria; phylum Pseudomonadota; class Gammaproteobacteria; order Burkholderiales; family Eutrophovitaceae; genus CALJLA01. The sequence continues at coordinate 5,073 of CALJLA010000143.1, read as the reverse complement.
CTGGAGCTGAAGCTGCGGGTGCTGGAGATGGCCTACGCCGGCTTCCGCGAGCGCCATCTGTCGCGCGACAGCGCGCGCGCGCGGGCATTCCGCGCGTTTCAGTCGGCGCGCGGCGAGGCGCTGTGGCGGCAGGCGGTTTACGAGGCGCTGATGGAGGCGTTTCATCGCCGCGACGCGTCGGCCTGGCGCTGGAGCGACTGGCCGGCGCCGTACCGCGACCCGCACTCGCCCGAGGTCGCGGAGTTCGCCCGCACGCACGCCGAGCGCGTCGAGTATTTCCAGTATCTGCAGTGGATCGCCGACCAGCAGATGGCCGAAGTGGGGCAGCGCTGCTACGAGCTGGGGCTCGGCGTCGGGCTGTACCTCGACATGGCGCTGGCGCCCGATCGCGGCGGCGCCGAGGTGTGGTCCAACCGCGGGCTGTTCGCCGAGCGCGCCGGCTGCGGCGCGCCGCCCGACGACTTCAATCTGGCCGGGCAGGACTGGGGCCTGCCGCCGCCGATTCCGCAGCGGCTGCGCGAGTCGGGCTATGCCGACTTTGCCGCGGTGCTGCGCGCGAGCATGAGACACGCCGGGGCGCTGCGCATCGACCACGTGATGGCGCTGATGCGGCTGTTCTGGGTGCCGCCCGGCGGCAAGGCGGTGGACGGCGCCTACGTCCACTACCCGTTCGAGGACCTGCTCGGCATTGTCGCGCTGGAAAGCCAGCGCAACCAGTGCCTGGTGGTGGGCGAGGATCTCGGCACGGTGGCGCCGGAGGTGCGCGAAGCGCTGGCCCGTTACGGCGTGCTGTCGTACCGGCTGCTGTACTTCGAGCGCTACGACGGCGGCGAATTCAAGGCCCCGCGCGACTATCCGCGCCAGGCGCTGGTCGCGCCCACCACCCACGATCTGCCGACGCTGGCCGGTTACTGGCGCGGGGGCGACATCCAGGTGCGCAGCGAGCTGGGCATCTTCCCTTCGGACGAGGTGCTGCACCGGGTGACGCTCGAGCGCGCGCAGGAGCGCATCCGCCTGGTGGCGGCGGTGGAGCGCGAAGGCCTGCTGCCGGCGGGCGCGGCGGCGCGCGCGCTGGCGATGAGCGACCTCGACGACGACCTTCTGATCGCGCTGCACGTCTATCTCGCGCGCTCGCCGGCGCAGCTGATGATGGTGCAGCTCGAAGACCTGGAGGGCGCGGTGGAGGCGGTGAACATGCCCGGCACCACCGACCAGTATCCGAACTGGCGGCGCCGGCTCACGGTTTCGCTGGAGCGCTGGCCCGAGAGCGAGCGTTTCGCCGCGCTCACCGCGGCGCTGGCGCATGAGCGCAGCCAGGCGAACCGCCCGTGGCGCAAGCTGCGCCGGCGCAAGACGCTTATTCCGAGAGCGACCTACCGGCTCCAGTTCAATCGCGAATTCACTTTCGCGCGGGCGGCGGAACTGGTGCCCTACCTGGCGGCGCTCGGGGTGAGTCACATCTATGCCTCGCCGATGCTGCGCGCGCGGCCGGGCAGCCTGCACGGCTACGACATCATCGACCACAACCGGCTCAACCCGGAGATCGGCTCGGAGGAGGAGTTCCAGCGCCTCAGCGACCGGCTCAAGGAGCACGGCCTGGGCATGATGCTCGACATCGTGCCCAATCACATGGGCGTGATGGGCGCGGATAACGGCTGGTGGCTGGACCTGCTGGAAAACGGCCGCGCGTCGAATTTCTCCGGCTTCTTCGACGTCGACTGGAACCCGGTGAACGCGGCGCTATCCGACCGGGTGATCCTGCCGGTGCTGGGCGACCACTATGGCCGCGTGCTTCGCAACGGCGAGATCCGGCTCGCCTTCGACCGCGAGGCCGGCAGCTTCAGCTTCGGCTACTACGAGCACCGCTTCCCGGTGGCGCCGCGGGAGTATCCGCAGATCCTGCGCCGGGCGCTGCGCAATCCGCCGGCGGAGCTTGCCCAGGGCGTGGCGGCGGAGCTGGAGGCATTGGCCGCCTCGTTCGGCCATCTGCCGCCGCGCAGCGAAACCGATCCGGAGCGGCTGGTCGAGCGCAACCGCGACAAGGAGGTGCACAAGGCGACGCTCGCGCGGCTCGCGCGCGAGCCGCGGGTGGCCGAGCTGATCGAGCAGGCGGTCAAGGAGCTGAACGGCGCGCCGGGCGACGACGCGAGCTTCGACGGACTGCATGCGCTGCTGGAAGCGCAGGGTTACCGCCTGTCGTACTGGCGCGTGGCCTCCGACGAAATCAACTACCGGCGCTTCTTCGACGTGAACGAGCTGGCCGGCCTGCGCATGGAAAACGAGGCGGTGTTCGAGGCCACCCACGGGCTGGTGCTCGATCTGCTCGCCCAGGGGCGGATCGACTCGCTGCGCATCGACCATCCCGACGGCCTGTATGACCCGGTCCAGTACTTCCGCCGTCTGCAGGACCGCTTCGCCTCGGTCACCGGCCAGCCGCCCGGCGGCCAGCCGCTGTATGTCGCGATCGAGAAGATCACCGCCGGGTATGAGCGGGTGCCGGAAACCTGGCCGGTGCACGGCGCCACCGGGTACCGCTTCGCCAACCTGGTGAACGGCTTGTTCGTGGACAGCGAGAACGAGGCGCGCATGAGCCGCATCTACCGCGGCTTCGTCGGCGAGATGCCGGAGTTCGAGCAGGTGGTGTACCGCTGCAAGCACGCCATCCTGCGCGCGGCGCTGGCGAGCGAGCTGAACGTGCTCGCCAACCAGCTCTGGCGCATCGCGCAGGCGAGCCGCGACACCCGCGACTTCACGCTCAACTCGCTGCGCCGGGCGCTGGCCGAGGTGATCGCCTGTTTCCCGGTGTACCGTACCTACATCACCGAGCGGCCGAGCGCGGACGACGAGCGCTTCATCGACTGGGCCATCGCACGCGCGCGAAAGAGCAGCCGCGCCGCCGACGTGACCATCTACGATTTCGTGCGCGACGTGCTGCTGTCGGGCGGCGACGAGTCGCGGCCGCCGCAGTGGCGGGCGATGACGCGCGCCTTCACCGGCAAGTTCCAGCAGCTCACCGGCCCGGTCACCGCCAAGGGCGTGGAGGACACCGCGTTCTATGTGTACAACCGGCTGGTGTCGCTGAACGAGGTGGGCGGCGATCCCGAGACCTTCGGCTTCGGCGTGTCGGCGTTTCACGGCGCCAGCCAAGACCGAGCCGAGAACTGGCCGCACAACATGCTGGCGACCTCCACCCACGACAGCAAGCGCTCAGAAGACGTGCGCGCGCGCATCAGCGTGCTGAGCGAGATACCGTCGGCGTGGCGCCAGTCGGTGTCGCGGCTGTCGCGGGCGGCGCGCAGCTTCCGGCGCCCGCTCGACGGCGAGCCCGCGCCGTCGCGCAACGACGAGTACCTGTTCTACCAGACCCTGGTCGGCACCTGGCCGCTTGCGCCGATGGACGACAACGCGCTCGCCGCCTACCGCGAGCGCATGCGCGCCTACATGATCAAGGCGGCGCGCGAATCCAAGCAGCGCACCAGCTGGATCAGCATCGACCAGGCTTACGAGACCGCGCTCGCCGAGTTCGTCGAGGGCCTGCTGCGCAGCCGCGAGCGCAACCCGTTCGTGGCCGAGATCGAGGCGCTGACGCAGCGCGTCGGCTGGCTTGGCATGCTCAATTCGCTGTCGGCCGTGCTGCTGAAGTTCGCCTCGCCCGGCGTCGCCGACCTGTACCAGGGACATGAGCTGTGGAACCTGACGCTGGTGGATCCGGACAACCGCGGCGCGGTGGATTTCGCCGGCCGCGCGGCACTGCTCGAGCGGCTGCGCGCCGAACTCGGCGAGGATGCGCCCGATCTCGCGGCGCGCGCCCGCGCGCTGCTCGATCAGCCGGAGGACGGCGCCCTCAAGCTGTACCTGACGTGGCGGCTGCTGCAATGGCGTGCGCGCCTGCCGGCGGTGTTCCAGGGCGGCGCCTACCTGCCGGTCAAGGCCGAGGGCGAGCGACAGGACCATGTGGTGGCGTTCGCGCGCCAGCACGGCGAGCACACCGTGATCGCGGTGGCGCCGCGGCTGATGAACCGGCTGGCGCCGGGGCCGCGCGATCTGCCGCTCGGCGAGCCCGCCTGGAAGGACACCGCGATCGATCTCACGCCGCTCGGCGTGAGCGGCGAACTGCGCAATGCCCTGACCGGCGAGCGGCTCGCGGCGGCCGACCGCGGCGGGCGAGCGCTGCTGCCGGTGGCGGCGATTCTCGGCGCCTTTCCGGTGGCGCTGCTCTATCGCGCGGAGAACGGCGAGAAGGGATAGACCGGCCGCTCGAGCGCGGCCTGCGCGAGCAGAAAGGCGGCTGCGCTCCACGACTGTCCGCTCATGCCGGCGGGCGCCAGGGTCTCCCCGTGAAACCACTCGCCGAACGCCCAGTCTTCGTGGGCAAGCACCTGCGCCAGCGACACCAGCCCGGCGCGCGCATCCGCCATCTGGCCGAGCGCGGCCAGCGCCATCACCCAGAAGCCGCCGACCATCGGCCAGATGCCGCCGTTGTGATACTGATGCTCGAGGTTCTGCAGATGGCGGCTCATGTAGTGCCGCCACAGCGGGTCGCCGCGCGCGATCGGCACGCAGGTTGCGCGCGCCGGATACGGCTGCGCGGCGCCGGCTTCGCCCAGGGCGCGCAGCATGCGCTGGCCGTCCGCCTCGTCGACCGCGCCGCACAGGATGGACAGGCAGTTGCCCAGGGTGTCGCCCTCGTTGCCGCAGAAGGCGAGATTGACGAAGCTCAGCAGCCAGCCGCGGTCGCGCGCATGGCGGCGGGCGTAGTGACGCAGGATGCGGGTGCGGCGGTTCTCGTGTCCGTCCGGGGTGAAGGGATAGAGCAGCGCGTTGAAGGTTTCGCGGCTGAGATCGGCGTCCGCCAGCCGGTGCAGCCGCTTTACCAGTAGCCACAGCGCGTTGCTGTAGAGCACGAAGCCGGAGCGCGGCATGATGTCCGCCCAGTCGCTTGCCTCGTTTTGCTGCACCAGGCCCAGACCGGGATGCTCCTGCGCCTGCGACCAGGCGAGCGCGCGCGCGATGTGCGGCCGCCAGCGCGCCGTAGCGGCCGCGTCGAGGCGGCCGAGCGCGGCGGCCGCGATC
>CALJLA010000142.1 GCA_937983055.1 uncultured Pseudomonadota bacterium | reverse complement strand
CTGGCGCAGCAGGTGCCGGCCGAACAGCGGGCGCACACCGTGCTCGTGACCGGCACCACGATCTCTCTGCTGCCCGGCGCCAACCCCTGCGGCGACGGTTCCGGTGTCGCCCTGGTCTTCAACACGCCGGGGCCGGGCGAGTTCGCGATCGAACTGTCCGGCGGCGTGCTCGCGCCGTCGCAGAGCTGCAGCTTCGATGTCACCTACACGCTGCCGCCGGATGCGCCGATCGGCACCACGCACAGCACCAGCAGCGATGTCACCGCCACCGTCGCGGGCGAGCCGCAGACCGGCGCCGGCGCGACGGCCACGCTGCAGGTGGTGGCCGCGCCCGACCTGCAGCACGCGTTCAGCGCTGCCGGCGCGGGTGCGACCACCACCCTGCGCTACACGCTGCAACTGGCCGTGGACTCGCCCGCCGACGCCACCGGCATCGGCTTCACTCACGACCTCGGCGCGGTGCTGCCGGGTCTGGTCGCGGTGGATCTGCCGCGAACCGACGTCTGCGGCGGCATCTCGACGCTGCTGCGGGTGCTGGGCACGGCAAAGGCCGAACTTGCGCCGCTGTCGTTCCAGCTTGGCGCCTCGCGGCTGCGGAACTTCCGCGCCGGGCTCGAGCAGGCGGCGCGGTAAGGCTGCGGCACCGGCGGCAGGCGCCGCCGGTGCGCGCCGTCAGCGCGGCGCGGCGAGCGCGGCCTCGCTTTTCACCGGCTTCGCCAGCGCCCGGCGCAGCGGCGCGTCGGCGCCGAAACGCTCGCGGTAGGTCTTCAGCGCGCGCGGATAGTCGTCCACGATCTCCGCCCGCGTCACCGAGTGAAATTCGTCGCGGTGCAGCCGCAGCGTGCCGATGTAGACCGAGCGGTCGCCCGCCTGCAGATCGAACTCCAGCAGGCCAGGAAACAGCAGCTCGTCCTGGTCCACCGCCACCTGCCGGCGGTTCACCGCGCGGTGCGAATAGCTCATCGTCACCGAGCCGCGCACCATGTAGCGCTGCACTTTCGGCAGCGCGATGAACCAGGTCTGCTCCAGCGGCGGATTGATCGCATTCGAGGTGTGGTCCTGGTACAGCGGCCGGTCGGACATGAACAGGATCGCGCGGCCGACGTGATAGTTCTTCACGCCGAGCGGATCGAGCCCCATGTCGATGTGCTGCTCTTCGGCGGACAGCGGCGGCACCAGCTCGATGCGGCCGACCACCAGCACCGTATCGGCGCCGACCTGGTCGAGGCTGGTGGCTTCGTGATGCACCGTCGCGCAGCCGCCGCCGATCAGCGCGGCGGCCAGTACAAGAAACGCGGTCAGTCGTTTCATCGGCGCGCGCCTCACTTCAGGCTCGCGAGGCGCTGCTTCGCCATCGCCAGCTGACGGGTGTAGGGGGCCAGGTCCTTCTCGGTCTCCATCACCTTGATCACCCGCTGCAGCACGTCCTTCTCGCCCGGGGTGGCGGACGGCTTCAGCTCGAACTTGTCCGCCTGGAACAGGCCGCCGGAGTGGTCGACGTAGGTGTACGAGCCGAGAAAATAGGTACCCGCGGTCTGGATGCGGATCGCGGTGTCATTGCGCCCCTGGCCGCCGAAGTCGTATTCGAACGGCCGGCGCGTGAGCAGCGGGATGCCACCCATGCCGCCGAACTTGTCCACCTGGTACGACCCGGGCTCGATGCCGACGTGCAGAAACACGCCGTCGTGCACCGCGAGGTGATACCACTCGCCTTTCGGTTTCTTGCTGTCGTACTTCTTCAGCGACACCCAGTCGAGCGACGACGGCGCCGCTTTCATGTCGAAGTGGCCGTACACCAGCGACAGCCGCTCGTCCTTCGGGTCCACCGGCGGCGCGCTGGCGCAGCCGGCCAGCGCCACGACCAGCAGCGCCGCGGCCAGCATCCTGATGGTATTCATCTGTTACCCCCTTCTCTGCGGATCACGGAGGCGCTTCCAGCAGGAGTCGTGCCGGCGCGCTTTTCGCCCGCCGGCGCAGACGCGCCGGGTCCAGGTGCCCGAATGCGCGCATTGCTGCCACGGAGAGTCGCCCGCCCTCAGAAGCGGAAGGCCGCCCAGGCGGTGAAGTAGGTGACGTCCTCCGAAGGGGGCGATTCCTCGAGAAAACGCCCGGCCTCGAAATAGGCCAGCGTGGCGAGCAGGGTCCAGTTGCGCGTCGGCGTCGCGACCAGCTGCGCGGTGAACTGGTTGCCGATATGACGCGCACTGCTCGACTGCCCGTCGCGCCGCAGGCTGCCGGTCGCCGAGTAGATGCCGTCGTCGGGGCTCATCCGCCAGAAGCCGATCGCCCCCAGCGTGACGCGCAGGTTCGGGCGCGGCGAAAAGCTCAGCGACGGCGCGACGTCGATCGCGTTGGCCGGGCCGAGCTGGCCGGCCAGCCCGGAATACGCGGTGGACGCGAACAGCGCGTTGAAGGTGTTGAGCTCGCCGTCGTTGGGGTCGCGGTCGCCGCTGGTCGCGTCCACCCGCAGGCCGAGCCGGGGGCGCCCGGCACGCCCGGCGAAGGTATAGCCGGTGTCGGAGGCGAAATACCACGCGCGGATCGCAAGCCCCTCGAAGTTGCCGCGCTGCACGCCGCCTTCCCAGTTGTAGTCGAGCGCCGGGTTGACGCTCCAGAAGCGGATGCCGAAGGTGTTGCGCAGGTCGGTGCCGCGGCCGATGTCGAACGGCACGTCGCGTTTGCGGCGGTGGTTGGCGTACACGGTGGTGTTGCCGTCCGGCAGCAGCGGGTTCGCGGTCCACACCGAGGCGCCGGCGTAGCGGCCGCCGGCTTCGGCGCGGTCGTCGAAGGCGCCGGGCAGGGTCTCCACCGGACGCACCAGCGTGGTGTTGTAGTTCCAGCGCCCGAGGCGGCCGAAGCTGCGCAGCCCGTCGAAGCTCTGGCGGGTGTTCAGCCCCTCGCGCGTCGACAGCAGGCGCGACAGGCCGAACTCCAGCTCCTGCCGCCCCGCGCGCAGGGTGACGTGGTCATCGCCGGCGCGGTACGGCGTCCAGTCGACGAAGCCCTGGTTGAGATCGACGTCGTCTTCGTCCTCCCTGCGCGGGCCGCCGCGGCGGCCGCTTTCGTTGGCCGACTGCAACTGCACGAACGCGCGCAGGCCACCGCCGGCCTGCACGTCGGCATGCGCCAGGTAGCGCTTCAGGAAGTAGCCGTTGGCATCTTCCGGGTCGCCGCCGAAGGCGCCGTTGTGCACGAACTCGTAGCGCAGCCGCGCCTCGCCGCCGAGCGACAGATGGCGCCCGCCCTGCGCATCGAGCGCGATGAACTTGAGCTGGTCGATCCGCCCGGTTCGGCAGGCGGGGTCGGCGAGGTACTGCCAGTTTTCCTCGTAGCGCAGGTTGCGGTACTCGGGACGGCTCGCGCACTCGTTCTGGGCCAGCGCGGGCATTGCGCAACACAGACACAGCAGGAGGTTGCCGGCGCTCAGAGGAACTTCTAGGGTTGCTCTTTGCATGCAGAATGCAAAAGATTGTCACTATGCCTTCGCGAGCGACCGGCAGGCAACACCTGCCTCAGATTGCCGGCGCTCATGTCTCGCGCATACCATTGCGTTCCTAGGGCCTGATGTGCAACTTGGCGACGCCTCTCGGTTGTGCAACTTTCGCGAAAGTCTGGCGCGGGCGTCTCGGATCCGTGATGCGACGGCATCCCCACAGGGGTCACTTTATGGAGGCGACCAATGAAGTTTCTTAGTTTGTGCCTCTTGATGTTGACGATCTTAGGATGTGCAACCAACGGCCAGAACGTAACGTGTCGCGTAGGGGTACAGCAGAGTTTGATTGAAGACAGAATCGAGCAGGTTCTCGGGGGCTCCCCAGCAAGAATTAGCATTCTCGCTCTGTCCGCAGGTGGCGAGTGGGGAGCATTTGGCGCAGGGTTCTTAAAGGGTTGGTCAAGCACGGAACGTTTCGCTGACCACCGCCTTACTTACGAGATCGTAACCGGCGTCAGCGCCGGGGCCCTATTAGCCACGTACGCTTTCTTAGGTAAAGAGTTCGATGATCACCTTGAGTATTTCAGATCCGTTCGGGACGACGACGTTTTTCGGAAACGCTTGTTTCCGCTCTATTTTTTCTCTAGCTCAATGAATGACACAAGTAGACTCAGGGAGTACTTGCGACATAGGCTTTCCGAGAAGCTTCCTGGAAGCAACGAGACGATCTTGGACAAAGTCGAGCAAGCGGGGCGTAACAATCGCTTGTTGCTCGTTGGGGCTGTCAATACGAAATCCGGTCTGTTCGAGTCCTTTGACCTAACTAAGATTGCAACGATGAAGGATCCGGAGCGAACGGAATGCTATGCAGCGGCCTTGATGGCGTCTTCAGCAATTCCCGGAGTCTTCTCTCCTGTACTCATAAATGATGATATGTATGTAGATGGAGGCGCACGCGCACACGTGTTTATTGCTCGAATTAGCGACTTGATAGCAATGAAAAGGATACCGAGACAGCAGCGAATTATGCGGATAATTGTTAACGGCGATCTTGCACCGGACAGAGAACAACCGAAGAGGCGTCTTGTTCCTATCGCCCTTAGAGCCGTTGAGCTAATGACGGACCAGGTTCTGTACGACTCTGTCGACAGGTTACTAGACGAACGACACGTGTCACGAGCAGCTAGGAGTAGCAGCACAGGCAATGCAACGCCGATGACGTGGGACACGAGATTCGTATATGCAAAGAATGTCCCGCAACAGTGCCAATTAATTGACTCGAATCGACGAAAGGGGGTCCTCTTTTTCCCAGAGTTTGAATCATGCTTGTTTGACTACGGACTCAAGTTGGGAAAGGGCAGCGAGAATCCGTGGGAAACCGAACTCCCATCGCGACCGCCGTTAGCTACGCCGAGTCTCCAGGAGTGACTACGAAGCGTAGGTAGCAGCACAGCTTGTGCTTGCGAATGTCAGCCGGACCGCAAGATGTACATTGATCGGCCGATACCGGACGTCAATGGGACTCCACTACCTCAGCAAGTACCCGTAGACAGTTGTCGCGGGCCTTGACGCTCGCATACCATCGGTGCGGTTGCCCTGCGCAGACACCGCCGCGATGACCCAGCCCTCCGCCCTCGAACAGGCTGTCGAGTTCGCGCTTGCCCACGAAATCGGGTGGAGCCGCGACACCTCCAGCCCCTATGGCGTGCACGAGGCAGACCCGCCGCCGTGGAACCGGCTTCTCGGCCCGCTGCATCCGCGCGGGCCGGTGTCCGGCACGCTGGTGGTCGACGGCACCACCCGCATTTCCTGGGGCGAGCCCGAGCGCGCCGACCAGACCTTCAGCGTCGCCAAGACCTATCTCGCCCTGCTCGCCGGCGCCGCCTGCGACCGCGGGCTGCTCGGCGACGTGGACGAGCCGGTGCGCATGCGCCTGCCCGGCGTCGGTTTCGACGACGGCCGCAATGCACAGATCACCTGGCGGCATCTGCTGCAGCAGACCAGCGAATGGGAAGGTGAATGCTTCGGCGTGCCGGACCGCGCCGACCGCTATCGTCATGTGTCGTTCCAGGGTCCGCCGCCGGCGGGCAAAAAAGGCGAGGCGCGGCCGCTGCAGGCGCCCGGCAGCTACTGGGAGTACAACGACGTGCGGGTGAACCAGCTTTCGCTCGCGCTGCTGCACCTGTTCCGCCGTCCGCTGCCGGAGGTGTTTCGCGACACGATCATGCGCCCGATCGGCGCCAGCGAGAACTGGCGCTGGGAAGGCTACGACACCGCCTGGATCGAGCTCGACGGCCGGCGCATGCAGTCGGTGCCCGGCGGCAGCCACTGGGGCGGCGGCGTGTCGATCGGCAGCTTCGACCAGGCGCGCATCGGCTGGATGCTGCTCAACGACGGCCACATCGACGGGCGCGACGTGCTGTCCGCGCACTGGGTGCGGCGCATGCGCACGCCCTGCCCGATCGCGCCGTTCTATGGCTACCTGCTGTGGCTGAACAACGGCCGCACCGTGTTCCCGCGCCTGCCCGAATCCAGCAGCTTCGCCTTCGGCGCCGGTGGCAACTTCACCTGGATGGAGCCGCAGCGCCGCCTGGTGCTGGTGGCGCGCTGGGTCGACCCGGCGCACGCGGAAGAATTCTTCGTCCGGGTGCTCGACGCGATCGACGGGGAACGGGCCTGACGGCCCGGTGACGCGCAACGCTCACCACGGAGGACGCGGAGGACACGGAGGATAAACAACAGCGACTGCAAACCACCCAAGGCACAGAACTCACCAAGAACACCAGGAAAGGCAATTTCCGGTCTGGTTCACTTGGTGCCTTGGTGTCCTTGGTGGTTCGCCTGGGGGTTTTCCTCTGTACTGAGTCCTGCCTTCCGATTTGCTCTGTGTCCTCTGTGGTGAAAGCGTTGTTCTCTCCATCCCCAACGCCTCGCGGCTGCTCGAGGCGAAAAAAAAGCCCGGTTGCCCGGGCTTTTTTGCGCAGCCCGCGTGGGCGGGCCGCGACGAAATTCGGTTCAGCTTACGCCGGCCGGATGTTGGAGGCCTGGTCGCCTTTCGGGCCGGTGGTCTTGTCGTAGGTGACTTTCTGGTTTTCCTGCAGGGTCTTGAAACCCGACGACTGAATCGCGGAATAGTGGGCAAAGAGATCCTTGCCGCCGTCATCCGGGGTAATGAAGCCGTAACCCTTCGATTCGTTGAACCACTTCACGGTACCTGTTGCCATGTTCGAAATTTCCTTAAGTAGTAAAAGTAATGTTCACGGGCGTACGCCCGGCGGGAGAGACCAAGAGGAGATTATCGAAAGTACAGGACAGGACCGTATGACGGCGCCGTGATGGACTACAACCTCAGCGCTTGGAGATTCCAGCGGCTCTCCTTATACGCCGGTCCCCCTACGCCGTCAAAGGGCTTTTGCGCCGCGGTGCGTCAAACGCACCCCGGGCCCGGTCGGGATCGACCCCGCCACGGCGGACGTGGGGCAAGAACATAAGGCGGAACTGAGGACTGCGGAAAAAACCCAGGCGAACCACCCAGGACACCAAGGCAACAGGTGAACCAGACCGGAAATCGCGGTTCCTGGTGTTCTTGGTGAATTGGGTGCCCTGGGTGGTTCGCAGTCGCTTTCGCCCGTCCTCCGCGCTCCCGGGCGGTAATCGCCGGTGCCGGACGCCGGCCGCAGGCCGGCCCTACTGCGCGATCCGCTTCGAGCCTGCGCCCGCCATGCCGCCGCTTTGCACGCAGTTGCGGCCGCCGTGCTTGGCGCGGTAGAGGGCGGCGTCGGCGCAGCGCATCATCGCGTCGATATTGGCGATGCCGGGGCCGGCTTCGCACAGGCCGATGCTCACCGTGACGCGCATTACGATGCCGCCGGCCTGGAAATCGTAGGCGGCCACGCGTTCGCGCAGGCGCTCGGCCAGGCGCAGCGCCATTGCCGCGGTGGTGCCGGGCGAAATCGCGAGGAATTCCTCGCCGCCCAGCCGGCCGACCACGTCTTCCACCCGCGCCGCCTGGCGCAGGAGCTGCCCAACCTCGCGCAGCACATGGTCGCCGGCTTCGTGCCCGTGGGTGTCGTTCACCGCCTTGAAGCGGTCGATGTCGACCAGCATGACGCTGAAGGGCCGCTGCGAGCGGGTGTAGCCGGCCCATTCCTGTTCCATCCGCTCCAGCAGGTGGCGGCGGTTCGGCATGCCGGTGAGCGCGTCGGTGAGCGCCGCCTGCTGCAGCCGGCGGTTCGCCACCGCCAGTTCGGTGGCGAATTTGCGCAGATGCGCGCTGTCGCGCTCCGATTCGGCCTGCATCTGCACCACCCGGGCCGCGGCGCGCAGCCGCGCGGTGAGCACCCGCGGGTTGAACGGCTTGGTGACGTAGTCGTCGGCGCCGGCCTCGAAGCCTTCGACGATTTCCTCGTCGCGCCCCAGCCCGGTCAGCAGAATGAAGTAAATACGGTTGCCCTGCTCGGTGCGGCGCAGGGTGCGGCACAGCTCCGGGCCTTCCATGTGCGGCATCTTCCAGTCGGAGATGATGAGCTGCGGGTTGTGCTTCACCGCCAGCTTGAGCGCGTCGCGCCCGTTGTCGGCGGCGATCACGTGGTGGCCCTGCTCGATCAGCACCGCCTCCAGCACCATGCGCACCGACTCGTCGTCGTCCGCGATCAGGATGTCGAGCGGGTCCAGGCCGCCGTGCGGCCGGGTGCGGTCGACGCTGCCGGGCTCTGCCGCCTTCACCGCATGGTCGGCAAATGCGGCAATGTCCTGGGTCTGCACCTCGAGAATGCGGCCCCACTCGCGCCATGCCGCCACCACCTGGTCAACCAGCACTTCAAGCGATTCGGCATCGACGCCAACCCTGGCCGCCTGCAGCACCAGGCCGCCGACCATCGACTTGCGCGCCGTCTCCGGCGCCACGCAGTAGTCGCCGAGGGCGGCGGCCAGCGCCAGCAGCTGCAGCAGCCCGTCGTCGCGCGAACCGGGCGGCGCAATCACCACCTCCGGGTTCTCGTGGTGCTGAATGGCGTTGATGAAAATGCCGGGCAGGCGCCAGTCTTCCAGCAGTGCGGCGCACAGCTCCACATGATCGACGTCGAACTGCCGCCGCTCGGCAGCCGCCCGCTCGCCGCGGGTCGCGTCGGGCTGGGCCTCGAGCAGCGCCGCGTACTCTTTCGGGTACAGCGTCGCCAGCGCCAGGCTGCCCACATCGGCCAGCAGGCCGCAGGTAAAAGCCTCGTCGGCGGCCGCCACCCGCACCCGCAGGCACAGCGTGTTGGCGGCGATCGCGGTGGCGAGCGAGCGCGACCAGAAGCGCGAATAGTTGAAGTTCCGGCAACCGCCGGTGCGATGCCCGCCCAGCACCGAAAAGCCCAGCACCAGCTGGCGCACGGTGTTGACGCCGATGCGCTGAATGGCGTCGAACACCGATGCCATCGGCCGGCGCGGCCCCTGCAGCGCCGAGTTGGCGAACTTGATCAGCCGCCCGCACAGCGCAGGGTCGGCCTGCGCCGCGCGCGCCAGCTCGTCGACGGAAACGTCCTCCTGGCGGGTCAGTTCGATGAGCCGCAGCGCCACGCCGGACGGCGACGGCAGCTTGCCGCCGGTTTTCAGGTCTTCGAAGCGTTTCTGGGCCAGGCTCATGTCGGGAAGGGTCGGGTTCCGCGAAACATCCGGTTGATTTGCCGGATTCTCGAAAACCCACAGCCGCTCCGGACACACGGGTGTGCCTCTGGCATAACGGAAGAGGGTGGGAAACCTTTAGGGCCTCGCCAGAGCCGGCCTGCGGCCGGCGCCTGAAATCGACGCTCACCGCGGAGGACGCGGAGGAAGACAAAACCTGAACACTGAGTAACTCGGGGCGTACGTGTCCCGGGCGATTCGCGACCGTAAGCGTCCTCGAGGACAAACCATCCTGAGTGCGCGTCGGCAATTTCGAGCTGACCGGATTCTCCGTGCCCCTTGCGTCTTCATTCAATCGCTTTCCTCCGCGTCCTCCGTGTCCTCCGCGGTGAGAGGTGCTTTTCTCCGGGTCGTCGGGCCCGTTTCGCCGAGCCCGTTTCCTGCGAGCGAACTCCGCCGCGCCCCGCCTGTCTGGAAGGGTATGAAAACCCAGACCATGACCCGTACTGCAATCCTGTCCCGCGCATTGCCGGCCACGCTGATGGTCGCGGCGGCGCTGGCGTTCGCAGCCGCCGCCGCGGCCGCGCAGATCAGCATCGTCAGCCCGAAGCCCAAGGAAACGGTGCACAACAACCAGGGCGAAGTCACCGTGCATGTCGCCGCCGACCTCGCGCCCGGCCAGCAGGTGCGCCTGCTGGTCGACGGCGAGTCGGTCGCCCAGGGCCGGGGCTCGTCGTTCAACCTGTCCGGCATCCATCGCGGCACGCACCAGCTCACCGCTCAGGTGATCGACGCCGGCGGCACGGTGCTGGCCGAATCGCAGCCGGTCGAGTTCTACATGTGGCAGGCCTCGCGCCTGTTCCCCAGCCGCAGCAACTGACGCCGGTGCGCTGACGCCTCCGTCCATGCCTGCGGCATGGGCGGGGTGCTTTCCCCCCGGGGGCTGTGCCCTGTTGCAATCCGGTTTATTCTTGCGGCCGGGAGGTAAGGCATGGCCTGCGACCTGCTGATCAGGAACGGACTGGTCGTCGACGGCACCGGCGCGCCGGGCCGACGCGCCGACGTCGCCGTGGCCGACGGCCGCATCGTCGCCATCGGCGAACTCGACAGTCCTGCCCGGCAGGAAATCGACGCCGGCGACTGCGTGGTCGCGCCCGGCTTCATCGACCCCCACACCCACTACGATGCCCAGATCTGCTGGGACGGCGCGGTCACGCCCTCGTCCTGGCACGGCGTCACCAGCGTGGTCATGGGCAACTGCGGCGTCGGCCTCGCGCCCTGCCGGCCGGCCGCGCGCGAAGTGGCGATGCGCGACCTGGTCAACGTCGAGGCGATTCCCTTCGAGGTGCTGGAGCGCGGCATCACCTGGGACTGGGAAAGCTTTCCCGAGTACATGGATGCAGCCGCGCGGCGCCGGCCGTCGGTCAATCTCGCCTTTCTCGCGCCGCTTACGCCGTTTCGCCATTACGTGATGGGCGCCGAATCGATGGAGCGCGCGGCGAACGCCGGCGAAACCGCGCGGATCGCCGCGCTGCTCGGCGAAGCGATGCAGGCGGGCGCCTTCGGTTTTTCCAGCACCATTCTCAACCAGCACATGGGCTTCGGCGGCAAGCCGCTCGCCTGCCGCAACGCCAGCCGCGACGAACTCAAGGCCTACGCGAACGTGCTCAAGCAGTCGAACAAGGGCGCGATCGAGGTGGCACTGACCCGCCAGATCGGCGTGCTCGAGCCGGACCAGTGCGAGCTGCTGGATTTTCTGCTGGAAGAAAGCGGCCGCCCGGTGACCTTCATCGCGCTGTTCGACCGCGACGACATTCCGGAGGCGGTGCGCGACACGCTGAAGCGCGCCGCGCCGATGATCGCCAGGGGCGCGCGCCCGCAGACCTCGCCCCTGCCGCTGACGCGCGAGATCGACATGAAAAGCCCGTTTTCCTTCGCGTCGTTTCCGTCGTGGAAGCGGGTGTTCGCCGACAAGTCGAAGGCCGCGCAGAAAGCCGTCTATGCCGACCCGGCGTTTCGCAACCAGTTTCGCGAGGAACTGAAAAACCCCCAGGGCTTCGGCAACTGGGCGCGCATCACCCTGCACGAAGTGCGCAGCGCGGACTTGAAGCGCTTCGAGGGCATGACGGTGGCCGACATCGCAGCCGCGCAGGGCAAGGACGCGGTCGACGCGTTTCTCGACCTCACGCTTGCCGACGACCTGGAACTCGAATTCACCATGACCTCGTTCAACACCCGGGTCGATCGCATGGCCGAACTGCTCAACAACCCGGCGATCCTGGTGGGGCTGGGCGACGGCGGCGCGCATGTCGACATGCTGTGCGACAGCGGCTACCCGACCTATCTGCTGGGCACCTGGGTGCGCGAGCGCGGCGTGCTGTCGCTGGAAGAAGCCGTGCGGCGGCTCACCTCCGATCCCGCCGACCTGTTCGGCATCAAGGACCGCGGCCGGCTCAAAGCCGGTCTCGCCGCCGACATCACCATCTTCGACCCGAGTACCGTCGGCTCCGGCAACCGCGGCGAGCGGCGCTTCGACCTGCCGGGCGGCGGCAAGCGCATGGTGATGCCGTCGCAGGGCGTGCGCTGCACCGTGGTGAACGGCACGCCGACCTGGGCGGACGGACGGATTGTCGATGAGGCGGCTGGCAGGGTGTTGCGGTCATAGTCGCGAACAGGCGAAATGGCAGATTCCGACTTCGTTTCACTCCGCTCACTCCGCCAAGGCAAGGGGCGACTGGCGACTACCCGGGCGGAGTGCTAGTCTTGGATTGAATATTGCGAGGGAACACGGGCATGGAGAAGCCATACTACGTACACGCTGTCTGGGACGACGAAGCCAGAGTGTGGGTTGCGTCCAGTGAAGACGTTCCCGGCCTCGCAACCGAGGCGGAGACCGCGGAAGGTCTGGTAGAAAAACTCAAGACACTGATCCCCGAACTGCTCGCGCTCAATGGGCGTACGGACAGCTCGCCGATCGCATTCGAGCTCCTCACCCGGCGATTTGAACTTGCAGCGTGACACAGAGCTTCACCCCGGAGCTCAAGCGGCTGCTCACGGCGGCCGGCTGCCGGTTCGTGCGTGCTGGCAAGGGTGATCACGAAATCTGGTTCAGCCCGGTCACACAAGTGCACTTCGTAGTGGACGCAAAGATCAAGTCTCGACATGCCGTCCTCAAGCAGGCCGGCCTTCCAAAACACTTCTGAACGGTCCCGGTTGTACCGCCCCGGTTGGGAGGGGTTCGTGGCTCTTCTGGCGAGCAAACCTGCAATCACTTCGGCCGCGATCTTCCTGACCGCGCTCTGTCCGCCGCTGCTCCAGGCCGCGCCAACGCCGGCGCAGACGTGCGAGTTCGGCGGCGCCGATTTCCTCAGTTCGGGCGAAAAGCGCTACGGCCGCTCGGTGGACGAACTCGCGCGCGAGCTGCCGCAGATGCTCGAAGCCTGCGGCAAGGCCGTCGAGGCCGAGCCGAAGTCTGCGCCGCTGCGCGCGCGCCATGCGCGGGTGCTCGCGGTGGCCGGCGACCGCGCCGGGGCGCTCCGCGAAGCGCGTGCCGGCAGCGAGCTCGGCTCGCCGATGGCGATGGTGCAGCTCGGCGTGATGCTCGCCGAAGGCGACGGCATCGGCCGCGACCTCGGCGCGGCACTGAACCTGCTGCGTGAGGCCGCGAAGAAAGACCATCCGCTGGCGCACTTCAATCTCGCGGTGATGACCGCCAACGGCTGGGGCACCGCGGCGAGCGACGCCGACGCGGTGGTGCTGCTTTCGCGCGCGGCGGCCGGCTTCGATCCGCTGGCGATGCAGCTTCTCGGCGAGGCCTACCTGAAGGGCCGCGGCGTGCGCGCCGACGCGGCGGAGGCCGAACGCTGGTGGCGCAAGGCGGCGGAACGGCCGGTGGCGCTGCCCGAGGGCCGCCGCAATCCGCTGCGCCTTGCGCAGCTCGGCCGCCTGGCGCCGGACGGCGCGCGGCTGGCCGCCTGGTACGAGCGCCAGGCGCACGCCGGTGAGCTGTGGGCGCAGCACTACGTCGGCCACCTGTACCGGGCCGGCCAGTGGCTGCCGCAGGATTACGGCATGGCGCGCACCGGGTTCCGCCGCGCCGCCGAGGCCGGCTTTTCCCCGGCGCAGGGAAGCATGGCGATGCTCTATCAGTACGGCGCTGGTCGATGATGGGCATTCACCAGGCCTGCGAACGCGCGGCGCAGGCCGAACCCGGCGCCAACGCCTGCGACCGCTACGCCGGCGACGCCTACGATCCCGGCAAGGTGGTGCCGGGCCTGAGCGCGTACTGCATGACGCGCTACACCGAGCCGGCGATCGCCGCCTGCCGCAAGGCGGTGCGCGACTTTCCCGGCGAGGTGCGTTTTCGCGCGCAGCTCGCGCGCGCGCTGGCTTTTTCCGGCCGCTTCGACGAGGCGCGCCGCGAAGCCGGCATCGCGCAGGCCAAGGGCTCGACGCTGGCGATGACGCTGATCGGCGCGATGGAAGAGTTCGGCTACGGCGGCGCAAAGAACGCCGAGTCCGCGCTGGCCTGGTACCGCAAGGCGGCCGATCTCGGCGACACGCGCGCGCTCAAGCTGGTGGGCAGCCGGGCGATGAGCGGCCTCGGCGTGGCCAAGGACAGCCCCGAGGCAAAGGCGCTGATCGACGAGGTGCAGGCAAAGCTGTGGAAGGAACATCTCGCCACCGAGCGGGCGCCGGAAGATCCGTTCACCGCGCGGGCCGAGAAAGGCGACCCGTCCGCCCAGCATTCGCTTGCCTACGACTTCGAGCAGCGCAAGCAGTACGACGAGGCGATTCGCTGGTACCGGCGGGCCGCCGCGCAGGGTTTCGACGCCTCGGCGATGAACCTCGCACAGCTCTACGAAAAAGGCATCGGCGTGCCGGTCGATCTCGCCGCCGCCAAGGACTGGTACCGCAAGCCGATGGAGCGCGGCAACGGCGAGGCGCTGTTCCGCCTGGCTTCGCTAGAAGAGCGCACCGACAATCTCGCCGAGGCGCTGGCGCTGTATCAGCGCGGCGTGCGTAACGACGACTACCGCGCCATGGTCGCGCTCGGCGAAATGATCGAGCACGGCCGCGGCACGGCGAAGAATCCGGCCAAGGCGCTGGCGTGGTGGCAGCGCGCCGCCGACGGCGGCGATGCTAGGGCGCACAACAATCTCGGCGTGATGTACGACCGCGGCATCGGCACCGCGCGCGACTACTTGCGCGCGCGCGACGAGTACCTGCTCGGCCTTTCCGGCGGCGTGCCGCAGGCCAAGGGCAACCTCGAGGACTTCTTCGAAGCGGGCCGCGGCGCCCCCGCCGAACCGGCCGCCGCCGCGGCCTGGTATGGCAGCGGCGCCGAGGCGGGTGTGGCGGCGGCGCAGTACCGCCTGGGCAACCAGTACGCGAACGGGCGCGGCGTTGCCCGCGACGAGCAGGAGGCGCTGCGCTGGCTGACCGCCGCCGCCGAGCAGGGCCACGCAAAGGCCGAGGCCGAGCTGCGTGAGCTGCTGTTCGCGCTGGGCCAGCGCCACGAGCGCGGCGAAGGCGTCACGCGCGACCTCGAGCAGGCGAAGCGCTACTACCTGCAGGGCGCCGCGCTCGGCGACCGCCGCGCGCTCGAACGCCTGGTGGAAATGGAAGAACGCGCCGGCAATGCCGCCAGCGCCGCGCAGCTACGCGCCCTGCTTTCGCAGCCCCCGCGCCGCCCCCTCTTCCCCAAACCGCCGACCGGCTTCAATCTCGATCCCGGCAACGACGAACAGCGCGAACGCCAGATCCGCGTCGTCGGCACCGGCATGGCGCTCGCCGCCGCCGTGCCGGCGGACGAACAGATCGTGCTTATCTACATTCCGCGGAAAACGGAGAAGCCGCAGTGATGAACGCATCGGTGGCAATCGCGCCCTTCGAACGGCGCAACGACTTCAGCGCAGGCAAAGGGCAGAGACCGCCTCTGCGTTCCTTCGCCCCGCCGGCGCGGGCGCGGGCGCGCGACGGTCTTCTCCGTCCGTGCAGTTGTTCGCAGATGTAATCCACCCGTGCTGAAACGCATATTCGTGAAGCGGCCTCCCGTATCGGACGGCCCGGGCCATGCCGCATGGCTGCTCCGGATTGCGTCTTTCTGCTTTTTCGTCTGGTTTGCAGCGGTACTGAGTCTGTGGATTTATTTGGTGATTGCGGGGGCAGCGGCAGCAAACACTGCCTTCCTGAACGCTCTCGGCTGGGTTTGGCTGGTTGGCGTGCTCATCGGATTTGTGATGCTGTTCGCGACCATCAACGCGATGCTGACGCGATTCAGATGGTGGCATTTGATCGCGCTACTCGGACCACCGGCGCTACTGTGGGAGATTCTTATGTCGATGGCTGTCATGTCGTTGGCAGGCATGCACTAGCAAAGTGCTGCCGCGTTTCTTCTGCAACCGCAATTCTTTCCACGTAGCGTCAGATACAGCATGAACACAAACGTTGCGCGCAGATTGGGGCACCCCGAGATGAACGCTCCAAAATGAGCCCAGGACGGGCCAGCTAAAAGAAAAGGCCTGTCCCAACCCCTCGCCCCTTTGTCAAGTAATCAAGGAATCCCACCTACCCAAAGAACTGCGATCGAACTTCCATGATTCCGAGTATTCACGCGCAAGATGCGCTGCTAGATCGAATAGGCTACGCCGTAAGAACCAAGAAAACAGTCACCTTCCTAGTCGGTTCGCCCCTTTCCGCAGGACAGCACAGCGGCGAGAAAGGAGTGCCGGACGTCGATGGAATGATTGAGCTCATCAAAGAGGAATTTGCCCAGGAACCAGCCGGAATAGACGCGCTAGAACGATCTATAAGTAGCGATCCGCTGCGCAGATACCAGACTGCATTCGAGTTCCTTGTTGCGCGCCGCGGACAGTCACTGGCAAACCTACTAGTTAGACGCGCGGTACTAAATGCACGCGTCGATAACGATGATCCCGTCGACATCTATATAGATGACAAATGTGAAGCTCTTGAGCGGGACGTAGACGGGTGGTTTCTGCCACCCGGCGTTAGGGCCCTTAGTGACTTGCTTGTGGCGTTACCCGATGCGCTTGGTCGAGTGGTCTTAACATCCAATTTCGATCCGCTTATCGAGGTTGGCATACAACGAAGTTCGGGCGACTTTCTTAGAACCGTACTTCATCGCGACGGGAATCTCGGCCAAACCGTCGGGAAAGGCTGCAACGTCGTTCACTTGCACGGCTATTGGTATGGCTCCGATACGCTGCACACAACCCGACAATTGACTCAAGAGCGCCCTCAGCTTGCAAACTCTCTCAGAAGCTTACTTCAGAAGTCTACTTTAGTAATTGTTGGCTACGGGGGATGGGACGATGTATTCACTCGCGCACTAATGAACGTCGTTAATGACGACACTGCCTATCCAGAGGTGGTCTGGACTTTCCGCGAGAACGACTCTAGATCAATCGCAGAAAAACACGCGTCACTTCTCGATAACCTCTCACCTGGCATGAATCGCGAACGAGTAACCCTCTACGGCGGGATCGACTGTCACGACTTCTTCCCTATACTTGCCGACGAGTTACGCATTGCCTCGCGAAAAGTGGGAATACAGATAGCGCCAGGCGTAACCTCTCAACTCGTTGAAGACGACGCTGCTACCAATGCAGCCCACGTCGAAATCAAGATCTCCTTGCCACCACAGCGCCCCGCGGACAGACAAGGCGATCACCCCCCGTCGGTGGACGTCTGGGTTGGGAGATCTCAGGAGATGGCGCTCCTGCGCGGATCTGATTTTCGAGTCGCGATGGTCACCGGCTTGGGTGGACAGGGAAAGTCCACGTTAGCTGCGACCTACCTAAACGACGCAATCGCAGATTCGTCTCGCTTCGAGTTCTGGGACTGGCGAGATTGCAAAGAAGAAGGAGACCGTATCCATACCCAGCTCGTGTCGATCATTGAGAGATTATCCGCTGGAAGCATCTCTCCAGATGCGATTAAGGAGCTTAGTATCAAAGGGGTCGTGAAGCTTTTCTTTGAAGTACTGGGAACCCGAACCTCTCTATTCGTCTTTGACAATGTTGATCACTACATCGACTTGCAGACGCTTCAACCTGTGAAAGGACTAAAGGAGTTCTTTGACGCCGCCATAAGCATGCCCCACGCGTCACAGTTCATTTTCACTTGTCGGCCTCAGGTACGCCACGAGAATCCTACCGCGCTATCGCTCCCGCTTGGCGGGTTGTCTCTTGCTGAAGTACGAGAACTCTTAGAGATACGCGGAGCGAGACCGTTGGAGGATCGCCTTGTTCAGGAAGTTTTTAGCCTTACTCAAGGTCATCCTATGTGGACTAGCCTGATTGCTGTGCAATCCACAAGACGGGGCGGCGGATTGGTCAGCGTCCTTGAGGACATAAATCGTGGGCATGGCGAGCTACCCGAGAATACTCTTAGGTCAATCTGGAGCACCCTAAACGATGTACAGCGTAACGTGCTTCGCACATTAGCCGAGCTCGAGCGAGCAGAACCAGAGGACAAGATACCGGAAATAGTGGAAGCCAAGACTTGGGGCAGAGTTGTGCGAGCGTTAAAGACCCTCAAGTCTTTAAGCCTCATCGTTGTGAAGCCGCAAAGTAGCGGCACTGAGCTTCTAGAGCTACATCCCATGGTGCGCGAGTTTATTCGCGCCGAGTATCCTAGGAAAGATCGCGAACGATTCATCTCTGTAGTATTGAATTTTGTAGACCGAATGATTGGCAGGTACAAGGAGTTGCTCCCGAAGAGCCCTTCAATAAGCGTCCTTGAGCACTGGGTTCACAAGGCGGAGCTGGAGATTAATCGCGGAGGGTTTGAAGTCGCATTGGCGACACTCGATGAAGTTAAGAGTGCTCTCATCGATCGCGGGTTTCCGGAGGAGTTCGTCCGAGTTACTAGACGGCTCCTCGCGCGCATAGATTGGGGGGTTGCCTGTGTAAGTTATCGACATTTCGATCAAGTGTTCAGTCAAGCAATAAAACTGATGACTGAATTCGGATCTGAGACCGAGGTAGATGAACTCCTGTCTCGTTACGAAGAAAGCATCCCGGGGCGTAGCGCGCAGTACATTAATCTGGCGGACATGCGCACCTACGCTTACTGGTATCGCAAGGACTATGCTCAAGCGGTGTTCTGGGGTGAGACTGGCGAACGGCTGGTCAGCGGGTCCAAAGTTGACACCAAATTTTCAACTGCTCACAACTTAGCCCTAGCAAGGCGCGATAGTGGCAATACCCTTGGCGCACTCAAGTATTTTCTTCACGGACATCGCCTTGAAGATGTCACGTCCGAGAAAGAGCCTGACCCTTCTCGAGGGGGGCATTTTTACGGCAATATTGATCGCTGCCTGTATTTCCAGGACAACATAATGGATGCGTTGAATTGCTATCGGTTGGCCGCAAGGATTTTGGAGAAGAAGAACGAACCAAGTGACTCACTTAATCGCGGCTACGCTAGATACTGGGTTGGAGAGTGCTGGGAGAGAATGGGCGACTTTGGTGCTGCGTACTGCGCATTCAGATCTGCGGTAAAGGAGTGGCAGATCTCTTCACCACCGAGGGCAGAGGACGCGCGACGAGCCGCTGCGAGACTGCTCTCAAGTGATGTAAACCTTGAAGAAATGTCGGGTCTTGAGCAGTGGAGATTTGAATCGTTCTACAAGCACTGGGTCGAGACCAGCAGGACGGACATTACGATACTTTTTGATTAGGTCTCGCGCGGGACCTATTCCGGTCCGCTTGCGGCGTCAGGGCTCGCAGGAAAGCGGGTTCAACTGCGCATAGTTGCACATCCCTATGCTGAATGGGTTAGCTTAGTTTGCGCGCAGCAATCTTAAATTGGTTATCTTGAGATAATGCATTCAACGCCGATCCATGAGAATCGTATGTCTCCCGCGAGGCACGCAGTATTGGCAGCATCTTTTGCGCTCTTTTCCCTGGCGCCCAATGCGGAAAGCGGCCTGCGGGAATCCCGGCCGGCTGCCTCGTTCGACATGGAGGGCGTAGAAGTCTGGTTCCGAAGCAAGTTCGCGGAGGCGGATATGAAGGCATATTCGCCCGAGCAGTTCCGCATCGAGTCGCATCTGTGCAACTGCACCGACCGGCCGGAGCCGCACTACCCTTACATCTTCGTGATTTTTTCCACGCCGAAAGGCGACCTGATCGGGCGGCCGGATCGCAAGGGGTTCGACACGGTGATCACGCGGCTGGCGGTTCGGCACGGCGAGCGGTACTGCGATGTCGACGCGGAACACGAGTGTTACGGATCGTTTGCGACGCCGTGCCATTTCAGCGATGCGCGGTTCGGGGCGCAGCTCGCGCCGTACTTTCCCACCTGCAAGCAGCCTGACGACGCCGAGCCGGCGCCCGATGCCGGGCTGACGCCGGTGCGGTTCAGGTCGCTGTTACCTCGCTGAATGCCACCCGCGATCGCGGGTGGCGGGTAAAAAAACGGATCAGCACGCAGCGCGTCCCCGCTGCGTGTGCGCAGGCGCAGATCGGGCCTGCCGGCCCGGCGGCCTAACTCACCAGGTGGTCACGAATGCGAATTCGCTCACTTCCGCGCCCGGCTCGGGTTCGTGCCGCGCGAGCGGCGCGAAGCGCGGGCCGATGCCCTGGTCGGCGGCGTGCGGCACCGCCTTGGCCTTGGGCTGCTGCATTTCGCGATCCCAGAACACGAAGCGACGGCGCTGGGAATGCCAGCGCGCGACGGTCATGACGCTGTCGAGGTAGCCGATGTAGCACTCGCCGTGGGCGAGCGTGCTGATCGGCAGCACCTTGCGGTCGAGCAAGGCCTGCTGCGCCGCGGTGATCTGCGGCTTGGGTTGTGGGACCGGCTGGTTGCCGGCCCGCAGGGTTGGCAGGGGCATATCGGCACTCCTTCTCGGTTCTCCGGCACCGGGCGGGCCCCGAGTAGGCGGCCCGCACTGGCTCCGGCACAGGCCTATTCCACGCCTGTTTCTCTCTGAAAAGAAGCAAATTCCGACCTGCGGGCCCCGTGGCGGTACGAGTGGCGCCCGCTGCTGCAGGGCAGCGATGAGCGGACCCTTTCGGGTAACGAACGGCGTCTGTTGCACTGCGGCACCATCTGGCGCGGGCGGGGCGGTCGCCGCCTGATTGGCGCCGCCCCCCCAGCGCACCCCGCTTCGGCGTGTTTCCCGGCCTGACCGCGTGCCCGCGACCGCTAGGACCGCCAGGGCAGCGCGAGCGCTACCGAGCGCCACGTGGGGTCAGGCCTATACTTTATCGCTCGACGCCGCCGAATCCGGAACCTCGCGGCCGCCGAACCGGCGCAGGCACGCCGCCGGCCTCCGCCGGGCCGATTTGCCTTGGCGTGCCTGCCGCTCAATAATCGCGCGCCGGCCGCGCTGGCGCGCGCGCCGACTTTCCCAACCCGATAAACCGGACCGCCCGCGTGGACGCGATTCCCCAGACCTCGCTGTTCGAGCGCCTGAAGCTGTATATGGAGCAGCACGAGCGCCGCATCGCGGTGATCTCGTTCGCGGCGGGGTTCATCTTCGACATCGTCACCACCGGGCGCATCGACGCCTGGGGGCTGATCGCGCAGCAGCTCGTCTACCTGGCGGTGATCCTGGCCATCCTGCTGCATTCGTTCTACATGGAAGGCGAGCCGGCGCCGGACGCGGCGACGCGTTCGCGCTTCTGGCGGCTGTACGACGAGTTCCACGTCGCGGTGCTGCACTTTCTGCTGGGCTCGCTGCTGTCGCTCTACACAATATTTTTCTTCAAGAGCTCGTCGCTGTTCGCCTCGTTCGGGTTTCTCGGCGTGCTGCTGGTGCTGCTGGTGGCCAACGAGTCGCGGCGCTTCAAGGCGCTGGGCCTGCCGGTGCGGTTCACGCTGTTTTCACTGTGCCTGCTGTCGTTTTCGGCGAGCGTGGTGCCGATTGCGTTCGGCTCGGTGGGCGTGTTCGTGTTTCTGGTGTCGATGCTGGCGGGCTGCATCCCGATCGCGCTCGTGTACCGGCGCATCCTGATACACCCGCCCTACCGCGAGCTGCAGGCGCGCAAGCAGATTCTGGTTCCGTTCGGCGCGACGCTGCCGGTGTTTCTGCTGCTCTACCTTTTCCGCCTGATTCCGCCGGTGCCGATCTCGATTCCGTTCATGGGCGTGTATCACAACGTCGAGCGCATCGAGGAGCACTTCGTGCTGAGCCACGAGCGGCCGTTCTGGCGCTTCTGGCACAACGGCGACCAGGACTTCTACGCCCAGCCCGGCGACCGGGTGTTCGTCTACTTCCGCATCTTTTCCCCCGCGCGCTTTGCCGACCAGGTGACGATGCGCTGGTACTGGAAAGACGGCCCGCGCGGCTGGACGCTGCAGGACGCGATTCCCATCAATATTCTCGGCGGCCGCGAGGAAGGCTTTCGCGGCTACGGCGTGAAAGCCAATTACCAGCCCGGCGACTGGCAGGTGCAGGTGGAAACCACCGACGGCCGCGAGATCGGGCGCATCTACTTCGCGATCGAGATAGCGCCCGAGGCGCCGCGCGAGCTGAGGGTCGGGCGGCCGTAAGCGGCACCCCGAAGACGGGGGCAGGCCTGTACTTTATAGCCGGGCGCGACCGGACGAACAAGGGGGACCGATCAGGATGACTCCGTCCGACATCAGGGCGCTGACCTTCGACACCGGCGGCACCATTCTCGACTGGCACACCGGCCTGCGCAGCGCGCTGGCGGCAGCCGGCGCGAGGCACGGCGAGACGCGCGACTGGGCGGCGCTCGCCAACGAATTCCGCCGCCGCTCGCTGAAAGCCATGCTCAACCACGGCGAGCACGCGCCGGCGACGCAGAACTTCGACGACGTTCACCGCGAGACGCTGGACCGGCTGCTCGCCGACAACCGGCTGGAAATGTTCTCCGCGGAGGATCGCCGCGCCATCTGGTGGGACGCGATTCACACCCTGCAGTGCTGGCCGGACTTTCCTTCGACGCTGCCGCAGCTTCGGCGGAAGTTCTTCTGCGTGTCGTTCACGATTCTCAGCTTCCGCATCATCATGGACACCGCGCGGCGCAACGGCCTTTCGTGGGACGCGGTGGTGTCCTGCGAGGCGATGGGCAAGTACAAGCTGCTGCCAGAGGCCTACCTGACCTGCGCGAAGTACCTGCAGCTCGCGCCGGGCGAATGCCTGATGGTGGCCTGCCACAATTTCGACCTGAACGCGGCGAAGGCCTGCGGCTTCAGAACCGCGTTCGTGCGCCGGCCGGACGAATGGGGCGCGGCGGGGGCGCGCGACCCCGGGCCCGACCCGCGCCCGGCCTCCACAGTCGACAGCTTTCCCGAACCGGCTCCACGCCTCGGGCCGCCCGGCTGAGGCCGCGCGCCAAAGGACACGCAGATGACTTCCGATTTTGCCTACGACCCGGTCACCGCGGTCGACGAAGCGACCGCCACCGGGCGCACCGCCGAGCTCTTTGCCGACATCCGCACCACCATGGGCATCCCGCTGGTGACCTCGATCTGGCGCGGCCTCGC
>CALJLA010000141.1 GCA_937983055.1 uncultured Pseudomonadota bacterium | reverse complement strand
TCGTGCCTGTGCGCGGCTCGCGTCCCCGGGCGGCCTACCGGCATTTCGCCGCCGGCGGCGCTCTCCTGCGCCTCCTCGCGTTTCATCCCCTCGTCTCGGCGGGCGCGGGCCCGGGCAATGCCGCATCTTCCAGCGCGCCGAGCGCCATCTCGGTCCAGTCGTTGTCGCCGCGCCCCTTGGCGATGGCCGAGACCATGCGGTCGCGCACCAGGCTGGCGATCGGCATCGGCACGCCAGCCTGCTCGGCGGTGGCCAGCACCAGCTTGAAATCCTTCAGCCCCAGCCGCAGCTGGAAGCCGATCCAGTCGGCCTTTTTGGCGGCGACGATGGCGCTGTAATTTACATACACCGGCGCAGCAAAGATGGTCTGCGTCAGAAAATCGGACAACGCCTTGCGGTCAACGCCGTTCTTTTCGGCGAAAGCGTAGGCCTCGCCCATCGCCTCCATCGCCGCGCCGATCATGAAATTGCCGGCAAGCTTGGCCACGCCGGCCGCGGTCGGCGCCTCGCCGAAGTCGTACACGCCCTGCCCCATCGCATCGAGCAGCGGCTTCGCCCGCGCCTTTGCCTCGGCCGGCCCGGACTGGCAGATCCACAACTTGCCTGCCGCGGCAGCGTTGGGGCGGCCGAACACCGGCGCCGCCAGCAGCTGCGAGCCGGCACGGCGGTGGCGCTCGGCCAGCCGGTGCAGCGTCTCGGGCGCCACCGTGGACATCGACAGGTGCAGCCCGCCCTTGCCCAGCACCGGCCCGAAGCCGCGTTCGCCGAAAGCCACATCCTCCAGCGCCGCATCGTCGGACACCATGGTCACCACGATGCCGCCCTCGGTGGCGGTGTCCGCCGGCGAAGCGCACACCGTTGCGCCCTGCTCCACCAGCTTTGCCGCCTTCTGCGGCGAGCGGTTGTACACCCGCAGCTTGAACCCGGCCTTGGCCAGATTGGCCGCCATCGGCTCGCCCATCAGCCCGAGCCCAATAAATCCAACGGTTTGCGTCATGCCCCCTCCTGTGCCTGGGCTGACAGGTTACTCCGGCAGGCGCCGGCTTAGAAACCGCGGCTTCGGGCAAAAAAAAACGGCCGGTCTCAAGACCGGCCGAAACGCTTTCGGGAAACGAGAGTAAAAGGCGATGCGCTGACGCACTCCGGCATCGACTCTACGGCCCGGCACGCTCGCGCCGTTAGGGAGCATCGCCGGACGCGGCCGGGAATTTCTCCCGTCTTCAGGATTGCGCTTCGCGCGATTCCTCGGCGTCGGGCACGCTGGCGATCAGGCCGTGGTTGAGCGCGATGCGCACCACCTGCGCGGTGTTCTCGACGTCCAGCTTCTGGCGGATGCTGGACTGGTAATTGGCCACCGTCTTGTACGACAGGTGCAGCACCCGCGAGATCTCCTGCAGCGAATGCCCCGCCACCAGCAGCCGGAACACCTCGAACTCGCGCGCCGACAGCGCGTCGATCGGGTTCTCCTTGCCGGGGATCATTTGCGAGGCGAGTTCCTGCGCCATCTCGTGGCTGATGTAGAGCTTGCCGGCCGCCACCAGCCGCACCGCCTCGACCAGCACCTCCGGCGCGCTCGACTTGGTGACATAGCCGCGCGCGCCCGCCTGCAGCGCGCGCGAGGAAAACACCGTGTCTTCGTGCATGCTGAACATCAGCACCTTCTGCTCCGGCAGCCGCGCAAGCACCCGCCGCACGACTTCGATGCCGCCAAGGCCCGGCAGGTTGATGTCCATCACCGCCACATCGGGCTTCAGCTCGCAGATCAGCCGGTAAGCCTCTTCGCCGGTGGCGGCTTCCGCCACCACCACGATGTCGGCGGTGCGCTCGAGCAGGCGCCGGTAGCCTTCGCGCACGACCGCGTGATCGTCCACCAGCACCACGCGCACTGCGGGCTGTTTGATGCCTTCGTTCATCGTGCTGCCTCCAGCGGAATGACGGCCGCGACGCGCAGCCCGCGTCCCGGCGCCGATGAAACCTCGAAGCGCCCACCGAGCGCTTCCACCCGTTCGCGCAGCCCCACCAGCCCCAAACCCTGGCGCGGCGCACCAGGGTCGAAACCGCAGCCGACGTCGGCCACGCCCACCGCAAGTTTAGGCGCCGCTTTCGCACCGGAACGCGGCTCGATGGCAATGGACACGGAATGCGCCTGCGCATGCTTGGCGATGTTGGTCAGGCATTCCTGTACCAACCGATAGACGGTGATGTTAACCGTCTCGGCCAGCCCCTCGAGATCGTCATCCGCCTGGAAGCTGCAGCGCACGTCCTTGTGCCGGCGCTGCCATTCCTCCACCAGGAACTGCACCGCGGAGGTCAGTCCCAGCTCGTCCAGCGCCACCGGGCGCAGGCGCCGCGTCAGGCTGCGCACCACCTGGTAAACTTGGGTGGAAACGTCGACGATCGCCTGGGCGCCGCGGCGGATGTCTGGCAGCCCTTCGCTCTGCTCGCGAATTGTGACCGCGTCGACCTTGATCGCGTTCAGGCTTTGCCCCAGTTCGTCGTGCAGTTCGCGCGCCAGATGGCGACGCTCCTCTTCCTGCAGCGCGACATAGCGCTGCGACAGCAGCCGGTTCTCGGCCAGGGCGTCGGCCAGCTCGCGCTGGGTGCGGGTCAGCTCGGTGATGTCGGTCATGTAGAGATGCACTTCCGGCTGGCCATCGACGCCTTTCATCATGCCGAGCTTCGCCACCACCCGCGCCGTCGACCCGTCTGCGCGGCGCAGTTCCAGCGTCGGCGCGTCGATGCGCTCGCCGCGCTCGAGCTGCGCGCAATGCTGCCGCCACAGCGCCGTATCCGCGTAGAAATCGCCCAGTTTCATCGGCGCCTCTGCGTCGTCCAGGCCGAGCAGGCCGATCGCCGCCGGATTGCACAGGCGGATCGTGCCGTCCGCGTCGGCCAGCACGCTGCCCGACAGCGTTTCCTCGAACAGCAGACGGAACTGTGCCTCGCGCGCCATCAGCGCCTGCTGCGCCCGCAACCGAAGGTTGATCTGCTCGACCGCCTGCCGCGAACGCCGCCAGGAGAACCACGCGAGCGCCAGCACCATCGCGAGAAAGGTGACCGGCAATTCATCGATTTGGTAGGCCTCGAACGGCCGGGTGAACGCAAGCACCCGCTCAGTCAGCTCCAGCAGGCTGGACACGAAGAACGTGACGATGGTGACGGCCGCGACCACCAGCAGGTCGCGCCGCACCGAGGGCCGGATCTGGTCGAGTGAATGCGCGGGAAGTGAATGAGTGGTCGTTTCCATGACTGAACGGCCGGCGAGGACGCCGGGCAAGGCAGGCGGACTGACCGCTCAATGATACCCGTCGCAAACGGGCTGTGGCGCCTTCGATGGCGCAAACTCGCGGAAGGGCACTTCTTCAACGCCATCGGCGGGAATTTCTCCCAACGCGCTCGGGATCGCCGCCGCTGTCGCGCGCCGCCTCCCGGCGCTAGTCTCCGGCTCGCGCAATTAGCTTTTCGCAGACGAACGACGATGACCGGTTCTCCCCTCGCTTTGCTCCTGCTGCTGCTCGCCGCGCCGGTATGCGTCGCCTATCTGATCTCTGCAATCGCCGCGCTCACGGTCATTGCGGACCGATCTGGCAGTGAAATCGAACGCGACGACGGCGATCGGGAAAATTTCCCGATCGCCGTCGGGAAACGCTCTCTGACGTGATATCCTGCCGGTCTGTCCAGTCCGGCGTTCGGCCGTGCTGGGGGCGCGCGCTGTCCGCAAGGGAGGAGATCGCGCGCCGCGCGCTTCATTAAAACTCTAAACAGCAGAAAGGAAAGTTCATGTCCCGCCGCTTTCACCTGACACCGCAAGCCCGACTGGCGCTCGCGGTGTCCTTCGCCTGTGCCGCCGGCATTGCCGGCGCCCAGTCGACCACACCCTCACCGCTGGAGGCGCCGACCATCGAGGTGATCGGCACCACGCCGGTGCCCGGCCTCGGCACGCCGGTCAACGAAGTGCCGTCCAACGTGCAGGTGGTAACCGAGCAGGCACTCAAGGAGAAGCAGGCCATCAACCTGCCGGACTTCATGCAGCAGGCGCTGCCGTCGGTGTCGATCCAGGAAGTGCAGAACAACCCCTTTCAGCCGAACCTCACCTATCGCGGCTTTCTGTCTTCGCCGCTGCTCGGCGCGCCGCAGGGCCTGTCGGTGTTCCAGGACGGCGTGCGCATCAACGAGCCGTTCGGCGACGTGGTGAACTACGACCTGATACCGCAGAACGCGATCTCGTCGATGACCCTGGTGCCGGGCTCGAACCCGGTGTTCGGCCTGAACACCCTCGGCGGCGCGATCGAGATCCGCACCAAGAGCGGCGCCTACTATCCCGGCGCCGATATCGAGCTGTCCGGCGGTTCCTGGGGCCGGCGCCAGGGCGGGCTCGCCTGGGGCGACTACGCCGGGAACGTCGACTATTTCATCGCTGCGAACTATTTCGAGGAGGACGGCTGGCGCGACTTCTCGCCATCCGAGGTGCGGCAGCTGTTCGCCAAGGTGGGCTGGGAAACCGGCGACACCGATTTTGACCTGTCGATCACCCATGGCGACACCGAGCTGTTCGGCAACGGCGTGCTGCCCAAGAGCTATCTCGCCCAGCGCCGCGACCAGATCTATACCTACCCCGACATCACCCAGAACAACATGACGATGACGGCGCTGAACAGCAGCCACTGGCTGAACGAGAGCTGGCTGCTCTCCGGCCTGCTGTATCTGCGCGCCAACACCACCGATACGCTCAACGGCGATGTCAACGACGACTACACCGGCCCGGTCGACCCGCAGGGCGTGCTGAACCGCACCCGCACCGACCAGACCAGCTACGGCACCGGCCTGCAGGCCTCCTGGGTGCAGTCGCGCAACACGCTGGCCGTCGGCACCACCCTCGACCGCTCGCGCTCCGACTTCATCCAGACCGAGCAGGAAGGCAACACCTTCAATCCCGACCGTAGCGTCGGCAATCTCCAGCCCGTGGACCTGGAAAACAGCCTGCTCGGACGTACCCAGACCTGGAGCCTTTATTTCACCGACAACTACCGGGTGACGGACGCGCTCACCGCGACCCTGTCGGGCCGCTACAACCGCACCACGGTGGAGGCAACCGACCGCGTGAACATCGGCGTGCCGAACAACCTCGACGCCGACTACACCTATAACAAGTTCAACCCGGCGGTCGGCCTGACCTACGCCTTCTCGCCGGCGCTCACGGCGTATGGCGGCTGGAGCCAAGGCAGCCGGGCGCCGACGCCGATCGAACTGGGCTGCGCGGACCCGGCCAACCCCTGCTCGCTGCCGAACGCGATGGCGGCCGACCCGTTCCTTGAACAGGTCACTTCGCAAACGATCGAGGCCGGCCTGCGCGGCAACATGACCGAATGGCTGTCCTGGAACGCCGGACTGTTCCGCTCGGTGAACAAGGACGACATCCTGTTCGTCGCGGCCGGCGTCGGCAGCCAGGGCTACTTCACCAACTTCGGCAAGACCCAGCGCCAGGGCGCGGAAATCGGCCTCTCCGGCAGCACCGGCGGCCGCTTCAGCTGGAACCTCGACTACAGCTACGTCGATGCCACCTTCGAATCCAGCGCCTGCATCGTGTCCGAAGGCAACAGCACCGCGGGCATCGGCTGCCCGGATCCGGATTCGATCCTGGTCACGCCCGGCAACAGGATTCCCGGCATTCCGCAGCATCAGCTGCGCCTGTCGGGCGACTACCGGGTCACCGACAAGTGGTCGGTCGGGGCCACCCTGCTGAGCTTCTCCGACCAGTACGTGCACGGCAACGAAAACAACTTGCACGTCGGTGATGGCAAGGTCGACGGCTACGAGGTGATCAACCTCACCACCCGCTACCGTATCGGCAGCCAGTGGGAGGTGTTCGCCCGCATCAACAACGTGTTCGACGAGGATTACGCCACCGGCGGCATCCTGGGCGAGAACTCGTTCGACGCATCGGGCAACTTCCTCACCAACCCGGCCGCCTGGGACGACGAGACCTTCTATGCGCCGGGGGCGCCGCGCGCCGCCTGGATTGGCGTGCGCTACTCGCTGCAGAAGACCCCGCGGCGCTGAGCCGCCTGACCTACGGGCTGCGCCGTTCGCGCGGCCCGCAGCCTCCCGGGACTCGCGTGCGCCATCGGCGCCGCGGGTTCTTTTTCCCGGCGGCGCCACCGCGTCGCATTCGCGCACCTGCACCGACCGCGAAGCCATCCCCGTTGCCGCAGCCGGAACAGCCTTCGATGGTGCGCCGCGACACGGGCGCGGCCCCGCGTTTTTGCTTGAGCGCGCCGGTCGCGCGTGATACGTTCAAATGAATCATTCCTCAGTCCAATTCTCCTCGCCGGTGCGAGAACACGAATGAAACTTGCAGCAGCACTCGCGGCAACAGTCCTGATCGCCGCGCCGTCCACAGCCCTGTCCGAACCTGATCTTGCCCGCGCCAAGGAAACCTTCGATCAGATGTGCGCCGGCTGTCACGGCTTCCAGGGCGACGGCAAGGACGGGACGAAAAGTGGATTCGTGCCCCGTGTCCCCACGCTCGCCGACAAGGAATACATGGACGGCCTGCCCGACGACTACCTGTTCCTGATCATCAAGAAGGGCGGCGCGTACATGGGCAAGATCGCAGCCATGCCGGCATGGGAGCAAAAATTCAGCGACGAAGAAATCAGGGAGCTGGTCGCGCACATCCGGACTTTCACGCGTTGAGTCAGCAACATTTGCAGCATCGCATCGACTAGAGCCGGGAGGCAGCGCGCAACACCCGTTCCGGTGGATGTGAACCGTAAGCAGAGTCGCAGCAGCGTTTCTACAAGCGGCACGTCAAAGGAGGAGGGAAAAGTGAGAATACCGATTTACGCGGCACTCGCCGCATTCGTCATAGGGACGTTGTCGGCGCCTGCCTTCGCACAGGACCGTGCAAAGGCGGAACCGGGCGGCCCCGCGGGCAAGTGGTCCACCCGCACGCCGGTCACGCCGGACCCGAGCAAGATCAAGGTACCGAAGGGCTACAAGGTCGGCGTGTTCGCCAAGGGCCTGGACACCGTGACGTCGATGACGGTGGACAAGCAGGACAACGTCTGGGTGGCCATTTCCGGCAACACCTTCGGCTTTCCGCCGGAAGGCATCGACAAGCCGCACGTCAAGATCTTCAACAAGCAGGGCAAGCTGATCCGCGACAACGTCGGGCTGGGCATGTTCAAGTCGTTCGCGCTGAACGAGATCGGCTACTGCCACGAGAACGGCCGCACCTATGTCGGCGATTACAGCTACGGCATCTGGGAAATCGACGGTGTCAACGGCACGCCAAAGCTGATCATGAACGAGGTGCCGATCGGCGACCATGCGCTGGGCGGCATCACCTGCCGCGACGGCTGGCTGTACTACGCGGTGGGCGCGCCGACCAACTCGGGCTTTTCCGATCCGGACATTCACGGCTGGACCGACGCGATCGACCCGTACTGGCAAACGCGAACCGAGCCCGGCGTGCCGGCGCTGCCGCGCGACCCGCCCTGCCGCGACATCGTGCTGACCGGGCTGAACATCCGCGACAGCCAGGGCAACCTGACCGGGGCGTTCCTGCCGAAAGGCACGCCGTCCAAGCCCGGCCAGGTAATCAAGGCGCAGACGCCGTGCGGCGGCGCGGTGCACCGCGCGCGGCTCAAGCCCAACAGCAACTACACCCGCGACGACTGGGAAGTCTACGCAATGGGGCTTCGCAACTCGTCAGGCGTGGCCTTCGGTCCGAAGGGCTCGCGCTTCGAGAACGCGCTTGCAGTCAGCGACAACGGCCACAACGACAAGGGCAACCGCCGCGTGGCCAATGCCGCGGAGCGGCTGTTCATCTTCACCGAGAAAGGCCAGGACGCCGGCTTCCCGGACAAGGATGGCGACAACTTCGTCGACATCAAGCGCTCCGGTCCCGACGTCTACCGCGGCAACAAGTACGATCCGACGCGGCCCAATCCGCAGCTCTACATCGGGGACAAGCCCTTCATCCCGCAACTGCCACCGTATCGCTTCATCGATCACTCGATCGGGGTGCGCGGCACGCCGCTGATCGTGGCCAATCCGAACCCGAACGGCTACGTCAACCCGGTGCTGGAATGGGACACCAATAACCCGATGGACGGTCTCGCCTGGTCGAGCCGGGCCTTCGAAGGAAAAGCCGGCGACGTGCTCTACACCGCGGTGTTCGGCATCATCGACAACGGGCCGGAGAGCCTGCGCCCGATGTGGCCGGCGATCGTCAGGGTCGAGTTTCTGAACCCGACCGGCGTGAAGTGGACGATCTTCGCCGAGAACATCGACCCCGGCCCGAACGCCTACCAGAAGAAGGAAAACCGGGGCGGTTTCGAGCGCACCAACGACGTCGAGTTCAGCATGGACGGCAAGACCATGTACGTGGCTGACTACGGCGAGCTGTATGTGAACTACCAGATGGAGTCGCCGTTCTACACCACGCCGAAATCGGCGGTGGTCTGGACCATCACCAAAGAGTAGCGACCGCCCCCCGCTGCGGCGGCTGACGCCGCAGCGGGGATTTTTCTTCCGCCCGCCGGCGTCCTGCCGGCCCAATAGGCGGCATCGGCGTCAAAGCATTGCGCGGCCTTACCGGGGTGCCCGGTCGTGCCAGCCCATCAGCTGCGCGAGCGCGGGATCCTGCGCCAGGCCGACGCCATTCACCGTCACCGAGGCTTCGAACGTACCGTCCTCGAGCGCGCGCAGGTCGTGCAGTTCGATACGCTTGTGCTGGTGGATCATGCTGGACAGCAGTGCGTTGAGGCGGTCGCGCAGCGCGACCGCCAGCGCAGGATCGTCCGGGAACGGCCGCGCGCCGTCCGGGCGCACCCGGTAGATCGCGTCCGTGTGGCCTGCCTCGACCGCGAACCGGCACCAGCCCGCCGCCTCGCAGCCGCGAAAGCGCGCCTCTATTCCAGCGTTCTGCGCCGTGCCGGCCGCCGGCGCAGCCAGCATCACGCCGAGAACGGCGAAGGCTTTGACAGCGGCGCGAATTCGCAGCACCCTCGGCACTGACGCAACGGGTCTGGGTAGACTCTCAATCGTCGGACGGAACCCTACCTTCAGGGGCTTCGCAGCAGCACACGCCACGGCGGCGCAACCTGCCGCCCAAGAATAACGCATGAGGGGGAGCGCATCATGAAGGTTCTTGCCGTTTCAACCGCCGGCCTGGCCGCCGCACTGGCCTGCGGCCATTCATCCGCACAGGACGCCTCATCCGGCATGGAAGCACCGCCGGTGGAAGTGACCGCCTTCCGGGTGCCGGTGCTGGAAAGCGAGACCGCCCAGGGCGTTACCGTGGTCACCCGCCGCGAGATCGAAACCCGCAATGCCACCACCATGGCGGACATCCTGCAGACGGTGCCAGGCGTGCAGGTGGATCGCCAGGGCGGGCCCGGCGGCATCAGCAGCATTTACATCCGCGGCAGCGACCCCGAGCATGTGCTGGTGCTGATCGACGGCGTTCGTATGAACGACCCGCTGCTCGCCCGCGGCGGCGCCTACGACCTGTCGGCTATCGACCCGGCGACCATCGAGCGCATCGAGGTGATTCGCGGTGCCGGGTCGGCGATCTACGGCGCCGACGCGATCGGCGGCGTGGTCAATATCGTGACGCGGCGGCCGACCGAGTCCGGCGTGCGGGTGTCCGGCGGCGCCGAGGCCGGCAGCCAGGACTACCGCGCGGCCAACGCACGCGTGACCGGCAACACCGGGCGTGTGCAGTTCACCGCCGGCGCCGCAACGCTCGAAGAGGGCGAGAACAGCGACGGCGGCGAGCTGCAGCGCAACTCGCTGCACGGCTCGCTCGCGATCCAGGCGACCGAGCAGAACGGGGTGTCCGCGTTTGCCCGAGCCAGCAAGCGCGAAAGCACTGCCTTTCCGGATTCCAGCGGCGGCGTGCGGCTGGCGGTGATTCGCACCCTGGAGCAACGCGATGCCGATGAAACGCTGTTCGGCGGCGGCGTCGCCTACGCGCCAAGCGAGCAGTGGCGCGTCGATCTGCGGTTGTCGCGCTACGCCCGCGACGAAGATATCGATTCGCCTGGGGTCGCACCCGGCCCAGGGGCGCCCTTCTTCGGCATTCCCGGCACCCGCTCCACCACCGAGCTGACACGGGACGCTGCACTCCTGAGCGGCACGCTGAAACTGCCTGCGCAAAGCGATCTTACAGTGGGTTACGAACGCCAGGACGAAGACGGCGACAGCCGCAGCGTGATCACCGGCCTCGGGCCTGCTGATTTCCGGCTCGAGCGCGAAACCGATTCCTGGTTCGCGGCGCTGAAGACGAAGCCGGTGGAGAACCTGGTGATCCTGCTCGACGTGCGGCACGACGACATCTCCAACCTGGAGTCGGAAACCAGCCCGGCGGCCGGGGCGCGCTACGATTTCCCCAACACCGGCACGGCGCTCAAGGCGCGCTATTCGGAGGGCTTCCGTCCGCCAAGCTTCTATTCGCTCGCCAGCCCGATCGTCGGCAATGCCAACCTCAAGTCGGAAACCAGCCGGAGCAGCGAACTCGGCATCGAGCAGGCACTGGGCAACTCGGTGCGGCTGGGCGCGAGCGTGTTCCGCACGCGCACCAGGAACCTGATCGATTTCGACCCCACCGTGCCCGGGCCGATCGGCTTCGGCCAGATCGTGAATCGCGACAGCGTCGAAACCGAAGGCGTCGAGGTTTTCGCCACGCTCAAGCCGATGCAGCGACTCGATATCGGTGCGAGCTATACCTACGCCACCGCCGACATCATCGACAGCACCGCCGAGCTGCGCAACCGGCCGGAGCATCGCGCCTCGCTGTCGCTTGCCTGGCAGGTGAACGAAGCCTCGCGCTTTACCTGGCACACGGTCTACGTCGGCGAGTTCCGCGATTTCTCGGTGCCGACCGACGAGATCGAGATGGACAGCTACTCGCGCACCGACATCGCCTATTCGTACAAGTGGAACCGGCTGACCGCGAGCGCCGCCATCGACAATCTTTTCGACGACGACTTCGAAGAGTTCGTCGGCTTCGTCAACCCCGGCCGACGCTTCCGGGTCGGCGTATCGGTCGCGTTCTAGCGCAGCAGGCGCCGGTCCTTCGACACCGCGGAAGACGAAGTTCGACGGAACCGGAGTGGCCGGACCGGGTGTCTATAGCGAATTCGAACCCATTCAGGAAGGAGCCGGGATGCAGGCAATCGATGCACTGGTATTCGACGTATTCGGCACGGTAGTGGACTGGCGCGGCAGCATTGCGCGGGAGGGCCGCAAGCTCGGCCGCGAGAAAGGCTTCCGGGTGAACTGGAACCGCTTTGCCGACGAGTGGCGCGCGGGCTACCGCCCGGCAATGGACCGGGTGCGCCGCGGCGAGCTGCCGTGGACCACCATCGACCGCTTGCATCGCATGATTCTCGACGAGCTGATCGCGAAGTACCGCCTCGACGCCTTGAATGAGGATGAAAGAGACCACCTGAACCGCGCCTGGCACCGGCTCAAACCGTGGCCCGACGCGGTGCGCGGGCTCAAGCGCCTGAAGAAGCATCACCTGATCGCCACGCTCTCGAACGGCAACGTCTCGCTGCTCACCTGGATGGCGAAGAACGCCGGCCTGCCGTGGGACTGCATCCTGTCGGCGGAGCTGTTTCGCCACTACAAGCCCGACCCCGAGGCCTATCTCGGCGCCGCACAGATACTCGATCTGCCGCCGGACCGGGTGATGATGGTGGCTGCGCACAAGGACGACCTGCGCGCGGCCCAGTCCGCCGGACTGCGCACCGCATTCGTGGCGCGGCCGAAGGAGTTCGGCCCGCGCGGGGCGGCCGATATCGGGCCGGACCCGGCCTTCGACTACAACGCGGTGAGCTTTCTCGATCTCGCCTCGCAGCTCGGCGCCTGACATGCCGCAGGTCGAAGAATCCCCGGCCACGCCGCGCACAAAGGGGCGCACGGTGTGGGATCTGCCGGTGCGGCTGTTTCACTGGCTGCTGGTGGCGCTGCTGGTGTCGCAGGTGGTTACCGTCAACATTGGCGGCAACGCCATGGACTATCACATGCTCGGCGGCTATGCGGTGCTGGCGCTGGTGGTGTTCCGGATTGCCTGGGGCTTTGCCGGCAGCCGGCATGCTCGGTTTGCCGATTTCCTGCGCGGCCCGGCTGCGGTGCTGGCATACGCACGCGCGCTGTTCGGCCCCGGATATTCGCCGCACGCCGGGCACAATCCGCTCGGCGGCTGGTCGGTGATGCTGATGCTCGGTTCTCTGCTGGTGCAGGCGGGCACCGGCCTGTTCGCCGACGACGACATCATGACGGCCGGGCCGCTCGCGCGCCACGTATCTGGCGACACGGTCAGCCTGCTCACGAAGATCCACGCCATCAACGCCTGGGTGCTGGCGGCGCTGATCGCGCTGCACCTGGCGGCGGTGCTGTTTTACTGGCTGGTCAAGCGCGAGAACCTGATTGCGCCGATGATCCATGGCTGCAAGACGCTACCCGCGGACCGGCCTGCGGCGCAAGGCCCCGGCCTGTGGCGGGCGGCGCTGATCCTTGCCCTGTCAGGGCTGGCCGTCGCCGGCCTCGTCAATCTCTAGCGCGCGTTTCGGCCGCGCGTAGCCGGCGACATGCGCCGGCATCTCGATGCCGGGCGAAAGTTGCGGATCGGGCACGATGCGCGGCGCGGCCTGCGGCAGCTGGATCAGCCCGGCCGAGATCGGCAGATGGTAGTCGTCGGCATCGTCGTGCGGCGGCCCGACCCGCACCTTGGCCGACGCCTCCACCAGTTCGATCGCCAGGACCGCAGTTTCGTCGAGCTCGCTCTGCCTCACCGGACGCAGATGCTCCCAGCGCCCCGGCGCGATGTGATCGGAGATGGTCTTGAGCGCCGCGAGCTTGCGCTCGCCCGGCACCGGCTCGGCATGGCCGAGAATAACCACCGAGCGGTAATTCACCGAGGAATTGAACGCCGAGCGCGCCAGCACGAGCGCGTCGACCAGTGTCACGGTAATGCACACCGGCCCGCCCGTGCCCGCCTCGGTGAGCATGCGGCTGGCCGCCGAACCGTGGATGTACAGGTACCGTCCATCGCGACCGTAGCCGGTGGGAATGACATAGGGCTGGCCGTTCACCACGAAGCCCACGTGACAGACAAAGGCCTCGTCGAGAATCGCGGTGATCGTGTCCCAGTCGTAGTGCCCGCGCGCGGGATAGCGGTTCAGCCGCGTGCGGCTGGAATCGAGCGCCGCCTCGCCCCCTGACCTCTCCACTGCGTGGAGAGGAGACCTGGAAACGTCATCCGTCATTCAACCTCCAGCGGGCGAATCCAAGTTCGTGTCAGCGCGGCAAGAACTTTCGGCAGCGCTCGCCACAGCGTGCACCGAACGTTTCACCGGCGCCGCCATCCCCCAGTGCGCTGGCCCTCGTACACCGGCGTGCCGCACGCCAGGTCCCTCTCCACGCAGTGGAGAGGGCCGGGATGAGGCGCTATTTGTTGCGATACTTGTCGTGACAGGCCTTGCACGCCTGTCCGGCTTCGCCGAGCTGGTCCTTGGCGGCGTCGAAGCTGCCCGTCTTGGCCACTTTTTCCAGCGCGGCGACTTCCTGCTGCATCTTCTGCAGCTTTTCCTTGAAGTCGTCCATGTTCAGCCAGATCTCCGGCTTGGCCTTGGTATCGCCGCTTTCGGAACCGGGCGTGAAGCCTTCGAGCGGCAGCTTGCTCATGTAGGCAACGATTTCTGCATTGCGCGCGAAAACTTCCTTGTCATAGGGCTTCTGGCCCTTGGCCATCGCCGCCATCGAACCGAAGTTCCAGCCGATCACCCTGAACACGCCCTGCCGGTACTTGATGGCGTCTTCCGGCTTCTGGGCAACGGCGTGCTGGGCGGTAACGGCGAACAAGACAGCGAACAACGCCTGCAGACAGCGAATCATGCTTTCCTCCTGTTCGATTGGGCGATGGGTAGCCCGATGATTCTAGCATCCGGGTCGCATCGGCTCTCAGCGCCTCAGCAACCAGAGGACCAGTGTGATCACCGCCGACACGATCAGCCCGGTGGTGATCGGGAAGTAGAAGCTGAAACCTTCGCGCTCGATGTGAATGTCGCCCGGCAGCCGGCCGAGCCCGAGCCTGGACAGCACCGGCCACAGCAGCCCGATTGCCAGGACGATCAGCCCAATTGTGATGAGCCAGCGTTGCATTGTTTTTACGTTGTCATCTCTTAGCCGGAAAGGTCACCGGCGAAACACGAAGGCACGAAGATGTCCGGAAACACTATTGGCGCGGCAGCAGCTTCGCGTCTGCACGGGAATCGACGTATGGCGATGCATGGAGTGCGGTCGAGGCGCGGGCGCGCGTGCCGATTCCCGGCGGAACTGAAACAAGGCCACCATCCCGTTCTTCGTGCCTTCGTGCCTTCGTGTTTCGCTTTTTCGCCTTTATGCCCGTTGATACGTGCCGACAAGCTGCGCCTGCTCCAGCACATGGCCTTTCATCGCGGCCTCCACCGCCGCCTTGCCCGACTGTCCGAGGTCGTGCAGCGCGATGTCCAGCGCATAGAGCTTGAAAAAGTAGCGATGCCGGCCGACCGGCGGGCAGGGACCGCCGTAGCCGGTGCGCTTCCAGTCGTTGAGGCCCTGGCGGGTGCCGGCGGGAAGGTCCTTGTCGGCCACGTCTTCACGCAGCGCGGCGGTCATCGGCGGCAGGTTGTACAGCACCCAGTGGACCCAAGTCATCTTCGGCGCCTTCGGGTCGGGCGCGTCGGGATCGTCGACGATCAGCACCAGGCTCTTCGCATTCGACGGAATGCCGCTGAAGGCCAGCGGCGGCGAGCAATCGTCGCCTTCGCAGGTATAGCGTCGCGGAATCGCCTGCTGATCGGCGAATGCCCCGGATTCGATCTTCATCATCGCGTCACCTCCTCACGGTCCAAATGCCGGCTCAGCGCCCAGGCCACATGCTCGCGCACCAGGGCCGAGGCGTCATCGGCGCGGCCGCGCAGCGCGGCCAGCACCTCCGGCGTCGTCGGCGCGTTGCCGAGCGCCACCGCGATGTTGCGCAACCAGCGCTCGTGCCCGATGCGCCGGATCGCGCTGCCCTGCAGGCGCTGCTCGAATTGCTCTTGCGTCCAGGCAAACAGCGCCGCCAGGCGGGCGCCGTCCAGCCCGTTGCGCACTTCGAAATCCGGCACTGCCGCGGTGCCGGCAAAGCGGTTCCAGGGACAGATCAACTGGCAGTCGTCGCAGCCATAGATGCGATTGCCCACGAACGGCCGAAGTTCCTCCGGTATCGCGCTCTTGTGCTCGATAGTGAGATAGGAAATGCAGCGCCGCGC
Organism: uncultured Pseudomonadota bacterium; assembly: GCA_937983055.1. GTDB lineage: Bacteria > Pseudomonadota > Gammaproteobacteria > Burkholderiales > Eutrophovitaceae > CALJLA01. Next base: position 7,184 of record CALJLA010000141.1, on the reverse strand, counting down.
GTCGAGCTGGTACGGCGCGACGATCGCCCGCGTTGGGCATACGTCGATGCAGCGCCGGCAGTTGCCGCAATGCTCGGGCTGCGGCGCGTCCGCCGGCAGCGGCAGATCGGTGTAGATCTCGCCGAGAAAGAACCAGGAGCCAGCCCCGCGGTTGAGCAGCAGCGTGTGCTTGCCGCGCCACCCAAGGCCGGAGCGGGAGGCAAGCTCAACTTCCATCACCGGCGCGCTGTCGGTGAACACCCGGTAGCCGAACGCGCCGATCTCGGCTGCGATGCGTTCCGCCAAGGCCTGCAGGCGGTTGCGCAGGACCTTGTGATAGTCGCGCCCCAGCGCATAGCGCGCCACGTAGCCGGCGCGCGCGTCGTTCAGCACCCGCTCCGCCGGGCGCGATGCCGCCGGCCAGTAATTCATGCGTGCGCAGATGGCACGCACGGTGCCCGGCACCAGCTCCGCCGGCCGCGAGCGGCGCGTGCCGTGGGCGGCCATGTAATCCATCTCGCCGTGATAGCCGCGCGCAAGCCACTGCAGCAGCCGCGGCTCGGCATCGGACAGATCGACATCGGCGATGCCGACCTGCTCGAAACCGAGTTCACGGCCCCAGGCCTTGATGCGGGCCGCCAGCGCACCAAGGTCGGCGGCCGGACCCGGCGTTGTCGTCTGCGTCATGAAACGCATGGTAACGCCGCCGCTGGCTGCGCCGCAGCGGATTCAGCGACCGGCCGCAGCCCGTGCCGGCGGCATCACTGCTTCCCTCGTCAGGAGCGCGTCCAGCCGCCGCGTCTCGCCGTGCTGCATCAGGAAAAATCGCTGTGGCGAGACCCCGGCGCGCTCCAGCGCCTCGGCCAGCTTCAGCGGCGGCTCGTCCAGCCGTTCGTCGGTGAGGCGGAAGGTGCCCCAGTGCATGCCGACCGAGTAGCGCGCGTTCAGGTCCACATGCGCCTTCACCGCCTCTTCCGGGTTCACATGCATGGTCTTCATGAACCAGCGCGGCTCGTAAGCGCCAACCGGGATCATCGCCAGGTCGAAGCCGCCGAAGCGGGCGCGTGCATCGGCCAGATCCTGCGAGTAGCCGAAGTCGCCGCCGAAGAAGAAGCGCGCGTCGCCGTATTCGATCACCCACGCGCCCCACAGGGTGCGGTCGCGGTCCCACGGCGTGCGCGCGCTCCAGTGCTGAACCGGCACGAAGTGCAGGCGGATGTCGTCCTGCTCGACGTTTTGCCACCAGTCGAGCTCGGCAACGTTCGGAATGTCATGGTCGCGCGCCCACGCCGCCAGCCCCAGCCCGACGTAATAACGCGGCGGACCGCCCGGCTGCGCCGCCAGCCGCCTGAGCGTGCCGGTGTCCAGGTGGTCGTAATGGCTGTGCGAGACCACGACGATGTCGATATGCGGCAGCTCGTCGAACGACAGCGGCGGCTCGACATGGCGCTTCGGCCCTGCCCAGCTGAGCGGCGAGGCGCGCTTGGTCAGATGCGGGTCGGTGAGAATGTTGACGCCGCCGATCTGCAGCAGAAAGGTGGCGTGCCCCAGCCAGGTCAGCGTCGGCTCGTTCCGGTTCGCGCGCAGGAACGCCGCGTCGGGCCGCTTCTGCGGAAAGTCGTACCCGCCCGGCGGGTCGTCCGGAATGCCGTGCAGCAGCCGGTCCCACTGCCACTTCCAGAAGTTGCGCTTTGGCGGATGCGGATGAATGTTGCGAAATCCCGCCTCGGTGTGATGCGGTTTCACCGGACTATAATGCGGGTTGCTGTAACAGGCGGCGAGCAGCAGCAGGCCGGCCAGAAGAAGCGGCGTCGAAAAGCGCATGAAGGCAATCGCAGTGCGGTTGCGCGCAGTGTAGGCGCTGCCCGGCGCGACCGCAAAGAAATCAACCGCACGGATAATAACCTCGGCATCTCAGGGGAGCCCGCCAGATGGCAGCCAGAACAAAAACGTCGGTCGGCGTGATCGGCCTCGGTTCGATGGGAATGGGCGTCGCCCGCACGCTGGTCGCCAGGGGTTTCGACGCCCACGGCTTCGACGTGCGCGCCGAATCGCTGCGGGCCTTTGCCCGCGCCGGCGGCACCGCGCACAAGACGCCGGCTTCGCTCGCCGCAGCCTGCGACGTGGTAATCATCCTGGTGGTGAACGCGGACCAGACCAGCGCGGTGCTGTTCGGCAAGGAAGGCGCGGCGCCCGCCCTGCGCAAGGGCAGCGTCGTCATCGCCAGCGCAACGGTCGCACCGGAATTCGCAATCGACCTGGGCGAGCGGCTCGCGGCCCGCGGCCTGCTGATGATCGACGCCCCGGTGTCCGGCGGCGCGGCGCGGGCGGCGAAGGGCGAGCTCTCGATCATGGCCTCGGGCGACAAGGCCGCCTTCCGCAAGGCCGACACCGTGCTCAAGGCGATCTCCGCCAAGGTCTACCGCCTGGGCGACACGCCCGGGATGGGGTCCAAGGTCAAAATGATCAACCAGCTGCTCGCGGGGGTACACATCGCCTCAGCCTGCGAAGCGATCGCGCTCGGCATACGCGCCGGCGCCGACCCGAACGTGCTCTACGAAGTGATCTCCAACAGTGCCGGCTCGTCGTGGATGTTCCAGAACCGGGTGCCGCATATTCTCAAGGGCGACTACACCCCGTTGTCGGCGGTGAGCATCTTCGTCAAGGACCTTGGCATCGTGCTGGACTCGGCCAAGAAAATGACTTTCCCGCTGCCGTTGACCGCCGCGGCGCACCAGCTCTACCTGGCCGCCGCCGGGGCTGGCCTCTCGGGCGAGGACGATTCAGCGGTGATCAAGGTCTACCAGCAGCAGTCCGGCATCGCCCTGCCGGCAGGAAAGGCGGGCGCGCGCAAGACGGCGGCGCGCCGCAGGAAAGCCCCCGTGCGCAAACGGTAGTAGCCCGGCTGCCGCGCGCGGCGGCGCAGCCTCAGATGCGATCGTTGGACAGCCGACGTTCCAGCTCGCGCAGGGTCAGTGCCGCCCCGTAAAGGTTCGGGTTCAGGTCAAGCGCGCGGCGGAGCCACTCCGCCGCCTTGCGCGCATCGCGCCGCTCGAGCCAGATCAGACCGCAACTTTCCATGACCCCGAAGTGGTAGGGATTCAGTTCCAGCGCGTGGCGGTAGTCGGCGAGCGCGCGCTCGTGGTCGCCCATGTACAGGTAGGCATCGCCGCGCTTGTTCCAGGCCTCGGCGAAATTCGGCTTGGCGAGGATGATGGCGTTGAGCTTGTCCATCGCCTCCTCGATGCGGGCCTGGTGCAGCAGATCCACGCTCACCTGGAACATCGGGTCGACGGTGGAATCGTTGGCGCGCATCCACAGGCCCCACAGCGCCTGCTCGGCCATGCCGCGCACCACCCACTTGCAGTTCCACAGGTGGGTGAGCATGAGCGGGACGTCTTCGTCGGTGCCAACCTCGGCCAGGCGGCCGAGCGCCTGGCGCCGCTCTTCGGGTGCGCGGCTGTCGAGCCGTTCGACCGCCTCGACCCGCGACATCGGACTCCAGTCGCCCGCGGCCGCCGGAAACGGCGCCGCCACGAGGAGTACGGGGAGTAAGAACTTCAGCACGTGCATCATTGCCTCCTTCTGCGGCCTGGCCCCCCCACCCTTGCACCGCAGGCTTCAGTGTGCCTCCGCCCGTCCCGTGGTGCAACCCGCCGGCGGACAAAAAAAGGCCCGCCGGTCGGCGGGCCCGGAGGCGGTTGCCGGCAAGGCGCCGGCAATCAGTGGACGGTCAGCCGCTTAACGGTGGCCAGCTTGGGCAGCGTGAGATGCAGCACGCCATCCGCGTAGCGCGCTTCCGCCCGGCTTTCGTCGACCGCCGCCGGCAGCACCACCGTGCGGGAAAGCTTGCCGTAGCTGCGCTCCCTTACGATCCAGTCGGCGCTGTTGTCCGCCGGCTTCTCCTCGCGCCGCTCGGCGCTCAGCGTCACGGTGTTGCGGTCGATCGACACCTCAATGGCGTCTTTCGGGATGCCGGGCATTTCGATGTCGATCCGGTAGCTCTGTTCGGTCTCGGCCACATGCATTCTCAGGCCGGCGTCCATGCCGCGCGCCATCCCGGGCCGGCCGAAGACGGCCGGAAACACATCGAACAGGGTGTCGTCGAACGGATCCCAACGGGCGATGTTTGCCACGTCGATTCCTCCTTTCAAGGCGTTTCGAAACAAGAAATCAGTCGGCAAGCTCGCGCTTGCTCGCAAAACGAGATAGGGGCACCCGCCGCGAAATCAAGACCCCGGTTGAAGCGCGCCGGCCCCGCCCCCACCTCAGGAGCAACGTCATATCAACCCGATTGAAGGAGGCTTGCATGATCGACACCCTTCGCAAGGTCGGGCATGAACTGTCCCGCACCTGGGACAGCCTGGCCGAAGGCTGGCGCGAGTTGTGGCGGCGCTCCGGCAACGCCATCACCCGCTTTCGTCCCGACCGCAACGACGACGCCATCGAGGCGGCCGGAGATTTTCCGACCTGGGCGGTGCTCGCCGGCGAAATCGCCGACAGCGGCAGCCACCTGGTGATCCGCCTGGAGCTGCCCGGCATCGACCGCGACGACTGCGAGGTCTTGCTGACGCGCGACCGGCTGGAAGTCACCGGCGAGAAGCGCGCCGACCGCGAGCTGATCGGCGCCGATTACTACGTGCGCGAGCGCGCGTATGGCCGCTTCAGCCGCAGCGTCGCGCTGCCGGTACCGGTCGACGCCGACCGGGCGCAGGCTAATTTCCGCAACGGCGTGCTGACCGTCAAGGCGCCCAAGCTCGATGGCGGCGGGCGCCGGCGGCTGACCGTGGTCTGAACCGGCCCTAGATGCGGGCGCCGCCCTCGCGCGACAGCGCCTCGCGCAGCGCCTCGATACCGGCGGCGACGCCGATCAGGTTGGGATTGACCGCCAGCGCGCGCTCGAAGTAGTCGAGCGCGCGCTTGAGTTCGCCCTTGCGGAGCATCAGCTGGCCGTAGCCGGCCAGCGCGCCGAAGTGCTGGGGATTGCGGGCCAGCACCTCGTCGCAGTCGGCAATCGACAGATCGTTTTCTCCGAGCATGAAGTACAGCGTCGCGCGCTTGTTCCAGGCCTCCGTGAACGAGGGCCGCTGCTCGATGACCCGCGTCAGGGTGCGCACCGCCGGCTGCAGCCGCCCGCTTTCCATCTGCTCCATCGCCACCGCGTACAACCGGTCGATCTCTTCATCGCCCGAGCGCCCCCACACCCGCCAGATCGCGTCCTGCGCAAGACCGCGCACGATCGGGTCGGGGTCGTAGAGGGCGGAATACAGCAGCGGCAGATCGGCCTCGCGGCCCACCGCGCCAAGCACCGCGTACGCCTCGCGTCGCGCACCCGGCTTGTCGCTCGCCAGCCCGGCCAGCGCGCGCTCGCGCGCAACCGCATCATCGGCCGGCGCGGCAACGCCCGCGCCGGCGGCCAGCGCAAACGCTGCGGCGCCCAGTATCTGTATCCATCGTCCCACGGCCGGCGGACCCTCCACTGAACACGGTTACAATGCGGCGGCGCATTCGCTTCCACGATACACCCCGACCCATTTCCCGAAAACCGGAAATCATGAGACTGCTGCTTGCCCTGTTGACCATTGCCCTGACCGCCGCCGCGCATGCGGCGCCCTATCCCCTGGGCACCATGACCTGCGACGACATCGGCGAATTTGCCTCGGAAGCGATGCGCTGGCGCAAGGGCGGCCTCAGCCAGGCGCAGGCGCTCGCCCGCCTGGATGAGCGCGAGTACGGCGACCTGGTGGAAAAGAAGAACCTGACCGTGATCGTCGGTCTGGTGTATGGCGGATACGGCAACAACTGGAGCGTGGAAGGCGCCGGACGCGTGATGCGAGGCGACTGCCTGCGCGGCCGAGACACCGCCCAGTAACCGCCATGGCCACGCTGCCGCCGCCGGCTCAGCCCGGCATCGCACTCGAAGAGGTCGACACGCCGGCCCTGCTGCTCGACCTCGACGCCTTCGAGCGCAATCTTGACCGCCTCGACGAAACTCTCCGCGGCCGCGCGGTCCGGGTACGGCCGCATGCAAAGTCGCACAAGTGCCCGGAAATCGCGCTGCGCCAGCTCGCGCACGGCGCAGTCGGGGTGTGCTGCCAGAAAGTGTCGGAAGCCGAAGCGCTGGTCGCGGGCGGCGTGCCGGACGTGATGGTGAGCAACGAGGTGGTCGGCCGGCAGAAGCTCGACCGCCTCGCGACGCTGGCGACACGCGCGCGAATCAGTGTCTGTGTCGACGACGGCGCCAACATCGACGACCTCGATGCGGCGGCGAAACGCGCCGGCGCCCGCCTCGACGTGCTGATCGAAGTCGACGTCGGCGCCGGCCGCTGCGGCGTGGCGCCCGGCCGGCCAGTACTGGCGCTCGCGGAGCGCCTGGCCGGCGCCGAGCGGCTGCGCTTCGCCGGGCTGCACGCTTACCAGGGCGCCGCCCAGCATGCCCGCACGCCGGCGGAGCGCCGGCAGATGATCGACCGCGCGGTGCAGCAGGTACGCGCAACGCTCGAACTGCTGCACGAGCAAGGCTACCGCTGCGACACCGTCACCGGCGCCGGCACCGGCACCTATCCGCTGGAAGCAGCCAGCGGCGTGTACAACGAGATCCAGCCCGGCTCGTACATCTTCATGGACGCCGACTATCGGCGCAATCTCGGCGACGACGGCCAGCCGGTGCACTTCTTCGAGCAGAGCCTCTACGTCTGGGCCACCGTCATGAGCCGCCCCACGGCGGAACGCGCGGTGGTCGACGCCGGCCTCAAGGCTTTGTCGGTCGACTCCGGCATGCCGTGGTGCGTCGACGCCGGGCTGGAATATCTCAGGGCCTCGGACGAGCACGGCGTGCTGCGCGTGGGCGACGGCGCCCGGCTTCGTCTCGGCGACAAACTGCGCCTGGTGCCCGGCCACTGCGACCCGACAGTGAACCTGTTCGACTGGATCGTGGGCTATCGCGGCAACACCGTCGAGTCGGTGTGGCCGATCGCCGCCCGCGGCGCCTTCTACTGATCGGCCAGGTACGACCACAGAGACACAGAGAGCACAGAGAAAAGCTCAAATACCAGGACGAACCAACGAGGCACCACGGGCATCGGCGAGTAAGGCAGGCGCGGCATGAGCGAAGCGTCTGGATCCTCGGCGCCCGTTGTAGAGTTGGTGGATCTCGCAGCTCGACACGCTCCGGTTTTCCTCTGTGTTCTCTGTGCCTCTGAGGT
>CALJLA010000140.1 GCA_937983055.1 uncultured Pseudomonadota bacterium | reverse complement strand
CATCCTGCGGCGGCTGCGGCGCTTCAGGACGCACTACTTCCCGCGCTTTCGCGGCGAGTTCCGCGAGCTGGTCGAGCAGGGGCAGCATCCCACGGTGCTGTTCATCGGCTGCAGCGACTCGAGGCTGGTGCCGTACCTGCTGATGGATTGCGGGCCGGGCGAGCTGTTCATCGTGCGCAACGTCGGCAACCTGGTGCCGCCGCACGATGCCTCCGCCGGCTATCACGGCACCGGCGCCGCCATCGAGTTCGGCGTGTCGAGGCTGGGGGTGCGGCACATCATCGTCTGCGGGCACAGCCACTGCGGTGCGGTGCGCGCGCTGTACGACGACCCGCGGCCGGATACGCCGCACATGAACCACTGGCTGGACCTGGCGCGCGACGCCGCGCTGCCGGTCACCGTGTCGGAAGAAGCCCTGCGCCGTACCGAGCAGCGCTCGGTCGCGCTGCAGCTCGAGCGCCTGCTCGCCTACCCGATGGTCGCCGAGCAGGTGGAGCAGGGGCGGCTGTTCCTGCACGGCTGGCATTATTTGATTGAGGAAGGGCGGGTGCTGATTCTCGACGTCGCCACCGGCGCCTTCGTCCCCGCCGACCCGCCGCCGAGGGAGGCGGCTGTGGATACGCTGCAGTGAGCGGATAACTTCAAGTGCGCCGGCGCCCGCAGTGCCTTAGCGCGGCCATTCCTGTCCCGAATAGGGCCGTCCAAGCGCCAGAAACCGGGGTTTTCGCGCGCGCGTTATCCGAGGTGTCAAGAGCGTGAAGAGGTCGGACTCGGGTTTCGACTACCGCGTGGCCAGGTAGGCCCGCGCGGCGTCGATTTCCCTGCGTGGCGAATCGGCGTGACTGGCAAGTTTCAGTATCTCGCCGTAGTAGTGGGCCGCCTTTTCCGCATCCCCGATCAATTGCGCGGCGGTGGCCGCGCCGTGGAATCCGCGCATCCGGTTTCTCGCCGCGTCGAGCGAGGTCTCGAATGCCGCAAGCGCCTCGGCCGGTCGCCCCAGCTCGAGCAGCAGCTCCCCGAGAATTTCCCGCATCGGCCAAAGCCGGTTTTCCATGGCAACGTGTTTTTCGCTGGCATCTTCCGCGTCGGCGGCGGCGGTCATCAGGCTTAGCGCCTCGGCATGCCGGCCTTCCGCGAGGGCAGCCCAGGCGCTCGCCGCGCGGTGCTGAATTTCCACCTGTTCCGCCCAGTAATCCTGTTTCGACTGGATCAATTCGTCGTGCAGAACGCGCAATGCGTCGATCTCGGTGCGGGCGCCGACTGCGTCGCCGAGCCGCGCAAGCCCCATCGCGCGGACGAAGCGCGTGATCGCGTCGGCAGGCGCCGACCTGGGGCGCAGTTCCAGGGCGGCGGCCTCAGCCCAGGCCCCGCGTTCGAGCGCGTACCGCGCTGGAATGGCCGCGTAGGCGGTGTAGACAGTCAATACCGCGCCGGTCGGTGTGCGCTGCGCCGCGCCGCCGGACGCCTGCAGCGCGATGCTCTCGCGCAGCAAACGTTCCGCCTCGCGGTCCTGCGCGGATTGCAGGTGCGCGTAGACCATGAAGTCGATCGCGTGCACGTAGGTCTTCGCGACACCCAGGGCCGACCGATTCGCCTGGATCGATTCGGGCCACATCCCCAGCATCGAATAGATGTGCGAGGGCATGTGCAGGGCATGGGGTGCCGACGTCGCCGCCGACCCATACAGTCTTGCCGCGTCGATGCCGCGATCGGCCAGCGCGGGGAAGTCGTAGCTGTGGATCAGAAAGTGCAACGCGCCGGGATGCTCCGGCTGCTTGCTCAGGACCGCCTCCAGGATGCCGGCGGCCTTGAGTTGCCTGGCGAAAGTTTTGTCCGCGGGAAGCACGGCGATCGCTTCGTTCAGCGCGAGTGCGTACAGCACCGCGGCTTCGGAATCGCCGGAGTAGCGAAGATGCAGTTGCTCCATCGCCTGCTCGTAGGCCAGCACGCGCGTGCGATGGTCAATTTCCTTCCAGTCGCGGTAATAGACATCCAGGGCAGCGAGGTAGTCGCGCTCGCGCGGCGTTTTCGCCGGCAGGGTCTTCGCCTTTTGCATCGCCTCCCAGCCGCGCGTCATGGCGTCCGCGGGCGGCGCGCCCACCAGCGGATTGGAGCGCTGGGCGAGAGCGAATCCCCAATAGGCCATCACGCAGTCGGGTTCGGCCCTTGCGATCTCCTCGAACGCCTTGTTGGTGTTGGGAAACCAGAAGTTGTAGAACATCGCGAGCGCGCGATTGAAATCGCGCTGCACGTGCTCGCCGCACGATATCGGGAAGTGAACCGTGCCGAGCTTTTCGGAGACCTCCTCGTGGGCCGTGGCCGGCGCCGTGCAGGCAAAGGCCAGCAGCAGAACGATACCGGCGCGACGAGGAACAACGAATCCGGATGGTTTCATGGCACACCTCCGTTGTCGGGCTCGCGGTTCGGGCAGGCCCGGCCGCCTGCCGGGCGGAGGCGGACCGAGAAAGTGGCGGCGCAGTCGCACGCGTCGATCGCCGGACCTGGCCCGAAGATTGTTTCGCGTTGAGGATGGGCAGTCCGCTCCGGACCGAATAGAGGGGTTCGGTCAGGAGTGCGTCGAGTCACACCGAGGGAGAATCGCACCGTTCCGCTCCCGGACCACTTGGCCCGGGCAGGAAAGACCGAGCCAGAGTTTGCTTCAGCAGGCCACTGGGGCGGCCGATTACCGCGGGTGCGGCAGCAAGCAGCCCCCAGACCATTTATAGACAGGAATACCCGGCCTTTCAATCCGGTGCGGGCGCAGCCGCCGCACAAAAGGGCGGGTGCCGATTCTCGACAATGCGCCGATGACGGCCAGCCAGGCGAGGGGGGCGCTACCGGAGAACGGTTTCATGGGGTCGAGGAGTGCGCGTCATCGAAAGTCCGGCATCCGGTCAGGAAAGATTGCGCACCAGCAGTGGCACGACGATCGCCAAAAGACCGAGCGATCCAGTCAGAAGCAGGAAAAGGATGATTCTTGTCCTGTTCAGGCGGATTCCGGATTCGGGAAAGTACTTCGAAACGCCCTCGGCTTCGTACATTTTCAGCAGCGCTTCGTGAAAGGTGGCGCACGAACGCCAGCCGTTGATCAGCGCGCCGACCGCGCAGCCCGTGACAATGACCACGCCGATCATGAACAGCACGAACACTATCTGCGCAACGCTGGACCGCGAAGTCGCCAGCGCGGAGTTGACGCCGATGCTCAGCAGATCGAAAACTACCGCCCCGAATACGAAGACGGTGTCCGCCCTTCCGCTGCGGTCGAGCTCGGACAGCATGTGCTGGTGGAGCTGCGCGATCATCTTTATGGCTTTCTGAAGTGAGACGGACGGATTGAAGGCGAAAGCACGGCAACCTGCTTACATGCGGGAATCATACGCCACGGGCGATAGATGTCGTTGTCCTCGAGTTTGGGTCAGACCACACCGGACTTCTGCTGCGTCGACCGGCTGGCGGCATCTTCAGCGTTCCTTAGCGCTGCCATTCCCACCCCGAAAAGGGCCGTCTAAGCGTCAGAAACCAGCGATTTTCAGAGCGTATTTCCAGAGCGCTCAATGGGTTGAAGAGGTCCGACCCGGGCTCTCGGGTAATCGAGTTTTGCTGGAGCCAATCGAGAGGTAGCAACGACAAACAAGATACATCGGCAGTGACTTTCCCTCCCGCCTTTGTTGAGCTGGCGAGCTTTCTTGCTGCCGCTGCAACTTCATCTTCCATAGCGAGTGAACGAGGCAGAAACTACTTGCCTCCTGACTTGAAAGCTCAGGGATGCACGGCTTCATCGCGCGACCCCGCCAGCGCCCAGTTGGGGTCGATGTGAACGTTCTGGAGATACACGATCTCCCACTTGCGCCAGAACGGAACGAATATAAGCGCCGTGGTGCCGTGACTCGCCCATACTCCTTCGTCCAGGGACTGTAGTGTCCAACAAAAGGGGCGTCCTCCGAGCCGAATGACGCGTAGTCGATACCTCGGAGTCAGGGACCACAGGAAGCAGCCAACCGTCTCTTTTGTCGATTCGAAATGATCGTGCCACCCTTCACAATACACGGTGTTCTCGCGTTCACCTTCGATGAGGAGGACATCAAAACCGTTGGGATTGGCGGCGGGGACAAAAATGCGGTCCTCCTCCGCAGTGTGTGCAATGCTCGGAAAACCGGCCAGTACTTGCTTGACCTCATCGATCGCACGCATCACGACACCGAAGTTGTCTTTGCGAGAGAAATTCTCAATTCAACCGACGCCGGTTCTCAGTTAACCGCATTCCGGTGCGTTCAACTGCAACGCCG
>CALJLA010000139.1 GCA_937983055.1 uncultured Pseudomonadota bacterium | reverse complement strand
GGACTCGAACCAAGAACCTACTGATTAAGAGTCAGTTGCTCTGCCAATTGAGCTAAGGGGGCGGCTTGGAGCGTGGTCGAACCGGTAATTTATCGGATTCGGTTGGCGTTGAGAAGGGGCTTGCAGGGTCGCCGGCGTTGTGCCGCCAAAAAGGCACCATCCATCTATCGAGTTGACCGGGACGAACCTGGCTGGACGGCGGCGCCTGTTCCTGTTTCCTGCCGTCAACCTTACGCTTTTCCTGCCGTCAACCTTACGCTGTCATCTCAGCTGTCGGTCGAATTCGCGGCGTCGGCGGGGATGATGTGTCCGAGTTTGTCGCGTTTGGTCTTCAGATAACCGGCGTTGTGCTCGTTGGGAGCGGAAAGGATGGGGACCTGGTCCACGACCTGGAGGTCGAAGCCGCCGTAGATAAAGGCATCGGTCTTCTTCGGGTTGTTTGTCAGCAAGCGAACCTGGCTCAGCCCGAGGTCTTTAAGGATCTGAATCCCGACGCCGTAATCGCGAATGTCCGCTTTATAGCCCAGCGCATGATTGGCTTCGACCGTGTCGAGGCCTTCGTCCTGCAGCGCGTAAGCCCGAATCTTTTCGGTGATGCCGATCCCGCGCCCCTCCTGCGGCAGGTAGACCAGGACTCCCGCGCCTTCTCGGCTGATCATCTCGAGCGCCATATGAAGCTGGTCGCCGCAGTCGCAGCGGAGCGAGCTACGCAGGTCGCCGGTGAAGCAGCTGGAGTGGATCCGGACCAGCGGCGCCGCAACCTTGTCGAGCTGCCCGGTAACCAGCACGAGCGGTTGCTGCACTTCGTACTTGACGTCATACACGATGATTTGAAAGGCTCCGTACCGGGTCGGCAGTTTCGCCTCGGTCGCCCGCGACACCAATTTCTCGCTCACGCGGCGGTGGGCGATCAGTTGTTCAATGGAGATAATTTTGAGGTTGTGTTTGACGGCCAGCTGCTGCAGGTATTCGCGGCTGGCGCGGTCACCGCGTTCATCCAGGATTTCGCAGAGGACGCCGGCCGGGGCGAGCCCGGCCATGCGGGCCAGGTCCACGGCGGCTTCGGTATGTCCCGCGCGGCGCAGGACGCCTCCTTCCTTGGCCAGCAGGGGGTGGACATGACCGGGACGGACGAAGTCGAGTGCATGGCTGTTGGGATTGACCATTTCGCGTACGGTCAGCGCCCGCTCTTCAACGGTGATCCCCGTCTTGGCGGTGCGATGGTCGATGGGCGTCATGAAATTCGTCCCCAGCGGAGCCGTATTCGAATCGACCAGGGGGGCGAGTTCCAACCGCTCGCAGACGTCAGGCAGCACCGGCACGCAAAACTCGCCGCGACCCGAGAGAATGAAATTGACGTTTTCGGCCGATGCCAACTCTGCGGCGCAGACAAAATCACCCTCGTTTTCGCGATCTTCCGCATCGACCACGATGACAACTTCTCCGCGGCCAATGGCGTCCACGGTTTCGGGTACGGTTGAAAACTCGAGCATGGGTGCTGGTACGATTCTGGTTTGGGGTAGTGTCGCGGTCGCGGCTGGCCGAACGTAAAGGTGCGTCGACAAGCCGCGCTCGGTTCACCTGGTATTATAGATCTAATAGTGCAGCATTCTACCGCTAATACCATTGAATCTGAGCGAAGGGCGCGGATGCTTCGCTGGAGGCGAGCCTGTTTACCGGCAGAGCAGGGCTTGCCGCATCCTTATCCTTGCCGTGCCTATGTCGTGAGTCGCCGCCAGAGATTCCTCTAACTCGTCACCGGGAGTATAATGTCTCGGCAACTGCGGGTCCTTGAGCGAAGGTATGTATGGGTCTTCTTTCCAGCGATGAATATGTCGAACAGGCCCATTTCTTCCGGACGCTGGTCGACCGGCTTACCGAGAACCTGCCGCTCCAGGAGTTGCTGGCGCAAGGGCGTGAAGAAGGGTTGGCGTCGACAAACCTGCCGCTGGCAGTCGATTTCTTGTTGAGTGAATTGAGGCACTCCGGCTTGCTGGCCCCGGCCATGCGGCGGTTGCAGCACTATTTCACCCCTTTTCAAACCTACTTGATCGCGGAGGCGGAAAACGACCGGGGTCGTTTCGACATGCGCGTCGCTTTGCAGGTGTTGCACCATGAAGCCCGCTATCGCGCCGAACCGGGGTCGCCGCAGGGGATTTTCCTATACCAGTTTGAAACGCTCTGCCGCAACCGCTTGAACTACGACACTGGCCTGGCGGCGATTGCCCAGGATCCGATTTACAATCAAGACTGGCGGGACTGGCTGAAGATGGTGCGCCGGCAGATCGGCATCGTGGATTTCTCGGATATGGTCTTTGTCCGCAGCGAGTATTATCGCCGCCAGCGTGAAAGGAAGGGGAACCAGTTGGTTTCAGAAGATGACAAACCGGTTCTTTTCGGCGAGAAGGAAGGCAAAATTGCTTTCGCCAGCCGCCGCAAGGATCCGCTGTTCCTGTTCGCCGCGCTGCAGCGCCATCTGAAATATCCGGCCGTGCCGCGCCCGGTGGCGGCGGAGGAAACGGCCCAGCTCGTCCCCCAACTGCTGCGCCGATTGGAACGGCTCGAAACCCGAATGAAGCTGGTCGAAGAGGAGCAGCGCGAGGGAAGTATCGACCTGAGCCGATTTTACAAGAAGCCGGAGTAGCAAGAGCCGGGGCGGGGTTGTCACCGGGTTACACTAATATGGTGTGCCAAAGGGTTAATGCCGACCGCAAGCGGTGCGGCTGTTTCGCTACCGGGAGAAGGGCTGGGCAGGAATTCGGCAAAATCCGACTCAAACCATCAAAAGTGCGCTTCAATAGAAGGTTGAGCCGTGTTACATTTTGAAAAGTGAGCATGAACGCTGTTCGCTGGGACGCGAGAGTCAGCCCGAGTGGGCGACGCCAGTCAACAGTCGAGGAACAGTTTCTGCGGCCTTCTGTCAGGAAACCGGCGGCCTTCTGTCAGGACAGTCGAGCTGTTGCAGGGTTACTGCCCGGATGCAAGCATCAAACCGCTCCCGCGATCGAATCACGGGATTAAAAAAGTGGATTTCCAACTCAATCTGAACACCGAGACTGTGGATCGTGCCCATCCCGCGATCCCCATTTGCGGGCGTGCATCCGCCCCACCGAGCGATCGGTTGGTATTGTTGAAGAACACGCAGCGCGGGGCCGTTCTGATTTGCGAGAACGAAAAGCTGGTCGGTATTTTCACCGAACGCGACGCCTTGCGGCTGATGGCGCACGACGCCGACTTGGATGTCCCCATTGAAGGCGAGATGAAACGGAATCCGACATCCCTGCTGGTGTCGGAGACCGTGGGCAAAGCGATTACGAAAATGGCCTACGGGGGCTATCGCCGCATCCCGCTGGTGGATGACGCAGGCAAGCCCGTGGGAATCATGAAAGTGCCGGGCATTTTGCATTACCTGGTCGAGCATTTTCCGGCGGTGGTGTACACGCTGCCGCCACAACCTGACGTCAGCAACAAGCAACGTGAAGGGGCCTGATCCTGCCGTGCCGTCTACAGCCAGACCTACCACCGACGGCAGACGTAACCGGGGCGAATTCGTGTTATTCTATAGACTCGTGTTATTCTATAGACTCGCGACGCGGGGAATCACAGAATCCGCTGAGCCCGGTGAACAATCCTGAGCCGACACGCGTCGAACAAGATGAACCCAACAACCTCGAAACTTTCGGAAGCAAGTAACTCGAATATGTCCACGTCGATTGAAGAGGGCCGCCCTCAGTCCGCGAAAGAGCAAATCATTATCGAATCCGCGACCGTTCGCCTGGCTGGCGACTCGGGTGACGGCATGCAGCTCACCGGAACTCAGCTCACCAACACGTCCGCGCTGCACGGTAACGACGTGGCCACCTTCCCGGATTACCCAGCTGAGATTCGCGCGCCGCGCGGAACCCGGGCTGGGGTGAGCGGTTTTCAGGTCCAGTTTGCTTCCCAGGATATCTATACGCCGGGCGATCGCCTGAACGCGCTGGTGTGCATGAACGCGGCCGCACTGGTGACGAACATCGGCGACCTGGAGAAGGGCGGCATCCTGATCGTCAATCAGGAGAGTTTCGAGCCCAAGGACTTG
>CALJLA010000138.1 GCA_937983055.1 uncultured Pseudomonadota bacterium | reverse complement strand
CCGAAGCTGATGGCACTGAACAACCAGACCGCGCTGCTGAAAGTCGTCGACAACATCGTGTACTTCGATGTCGAGGCGCAGACCACAACCAACACCAATGCGCCGGCGGTCACGACCTTTAACACCACCGCGCAAACGGTGCCGGTCGGCCTGATCATGAGCGTCACCCCGCAGATCAGCGCCACCGGCGTGGTATCGCTGACGGTGCGGCCGACCATCTCGAGAGTGCTGCGCTTCGTCGCCGACCCCAACCCGTCGCTGCAGCTCGACAGCCAGGGAAACCAACTCACCAATCCGATCCAGAACCTGGTGCCCGAGATCCAGGTGCGGGAAATGGAATCGGTACTGCAGGTCGGCAGCGCGCAAACCGTGATCCTTGGCGGCCTGATGCAGGACAACGTGCGCCGCGACCGCGACGCAGTGCCTGGCCTCGGCCGATTGCCCTCGGTAGCCGGCGACGCCTTCAGCTATCGCGACGAATCGGTGAGCAAGACCGAGCTCATCGTGTTTCTGAAGCCCACCGTGGTCACCAATCCTTCCCTGGACAGCGCCGAGTTGCGCTACCTGCAGCGGTTCCTGCCGCAGATGGACCCCTCCGGCCAGCAACCATGAGCTTGCTGTTGCAGGCGCTGCAGAAGGCGTCAAAGAACCGCGAAGACGGCCCCGAGAACGACCCGGACAGCCAGTCATCAGAGCTATCGCTTGAGCCGGTCGGCGACGAACCCCAATCGGGGTTCGTCCGGGCGGAAGCCGCCGGCGCCCCGGCCGGCAGCCCGGCGTATGCAGCCACCGTGATGCAGGCCGCCGAAACGCCGCGCTACACCGTGTTCGACTGGATGCAGGAGCATTACATGCTGACCTTCGTCGGCGCGTCGATCCTGTTCGCGATCGGATACGGCACCTACGTCTACATTCAGGTCTCCAATCCAGGCCTGCTGCGGCCGCCGGCGCAGATTGTCACCGCGCCGCCCCCTCCCGCGCAGTCTTCCGCCCAAGGCGCGCCGGCGGAGCCCCGTACGCCGGCCAAGGTCTTGGGCATGCCCGCCGAGCTGAATGCACCTGCCGCGGCAGGTGCCCCGGCGCCAGAAGCGCCCGCGACGCGGCCCGCCGTGCAGACCGGAACGACCACGACGAACGCCGGCAGCACGCAGAACACGCCGTCGCCGAAGCCCAGGACCGCGCAGTCGCGTGCAGCGCCTGCGGCCGCTGCTGCGCCGTCCGTTGCGACGCCGGCCGCGGACGACGCCCGGGTCGAAGACGGCGTCGAGGTCGTCGAGATTCCCGCCTCGCCGCGCATCGCAACGCCCGAGGCGCCCAGAACGCCACGCGACGAAATCTCGGTGCGCCGACAGCCGGCGGCTGCGACGCCGGTCAATCCGCAGCTGCAAGCCGCGTACGATGCCTTGCAGCAGGGCGACTACGCCGCCTCGCGAACGCTCTACCTGCAGGTGCTGTCGGCCGAGCCGCGCAACATTGACGCGCTGCTCGGCGTGGCCGCGATCGCCTGGAAACAAGGGCGCAACGATGAAGCCAGCCGCCATTTCACCCGCGTGCTCGAGCTGGATCCGCGCAATACCCACGCGCAGGCGGGCTTGATCGGGCTGCTGGGCGCAGCCGACCCGCTGGCGGCGGAAAGCCAGCTGCGCCAGCTGATCGGCCGCGATCCGTCGGCCTTCCTGTACTTCACGCTGGGCAACTTGCTGGCCGAACAGAACCAGTGGGCGTCGGCGCAGCAGGCCTATTTCCAGGCGTTCCAGCTCCAGCCCGACAACCCGGACTACGCCTTCAACCTCGCGGTAGGCCTCGAACATCTCGGGCAGGCCGGCCTCGCCCTGAATTACTATCGGCGCGCACTGGATATGTCGTTCCGCAAGGGGCGGGCCAATTTCGATCAGGGTCTTGCCATCGAACGCGTCGGCCGGCTTTCCGCGCGCGTGGAATAGCTGATCGCGCATGGCTGAGCAGCGCAAGAAGCTCCGCCTCGGGGAACTGCTGGTTCAGCAGGGACTGATTACCCAGGACCAGCTGCGCATCGCGCTGACCGAGCAGAAGACCCAGAACATCCCGATCGGGCGCCTGCTGGTTCGCCTTGGGTTTGTGACCGAGGCGGTGATTCGCGACATCATGGCGCGAACCATTGGCCAGGAGAGCATCGACCTCACCCAGGTGCTGGTCGACGCCGAGGCGCTGAAGCTTGTACCCCAGGAATTCGCGCGCCGCCACCGCTTGCTGCCCATCGCCTACGACGCGGAGAAGAATCTGCTGATGGTGGCGATCACCGAAGTGTTCAATGTGGTCGCGCTGGACCAGTTGAGGGTGATGCTCGGCAGCAACATCCAGCTCAAAACCGTGCTGGCCGGGCAGGCCCAGCTCGACGAGCACATCGACCAGTTCTATGGCTTCGAGCTTTCGGTCGACGGAATCCTGCGCGAGATCGAAACCGGGGAAATCGACTACCAGAGCCTGCAGCAGGCCGGCGCCGACGAATATACCCAGCCGATCGTGCGGCTGGTAGGCGCGCTACTGGTAGACGCGGTGAAGCGCGGCGCCTCCGACATCCACTTCGAGCCGGAGTACGCTTTTCTGCGCATCCGCTATCGCATCGACGGCGTGCTCGAGCAGGTGCGAAGCCTGCACAAGAACTACTGGCCCGGCATTGCGGTAAGGCTGAAAGTCATCAGCGGCATGAATATCGCCGAGATGCGTGCGCCTCAGGACGGCCGCATTTCGCTCAACCTGAATGGCCGGCCGGTCGATTTCCGCGTATCGACCCAGCCAACAATCTGGGGCGAGAACATCGTGCTGCGCATTCTCGACCGCGAAAAATCGATCATTTCGCTGGAGCAGATGCGCCTGCCGAAGACCGTTCACGGCCGCCTGAACCTGATGCTGGCGCGGCCGGAGGGCATCCTGATCATTACTGGGCCCACCGGCAGCGGCAAAACCACCACGCTGTACTCGCTGCTCGCAAAGCTCAACGTGGAATCGGTCAACATCATGACCCTGGAGGACCCGGTCGAATATCCGGTGGCCCTGATGCGGCAAACCTCGGTTAACGAGAGCGCGCGCATGGATTTCGCGAACGGCATTCGCTCGATCATGCGCCAAGACCCGGACATCATTCTGGTCGGCGAAGTGCGCGACCGCGAAACCGCCGAGATGGCGTTTCGTGCCGCCATGACCGGCCACCAGGTTTTCACCACGCTGCATACCAATTCCGCCCTGGGAACGTTTCCGCGGCTGCTCGATATTGGCATCGCCGCCGACATCATGGCCGGCAATATCATCGGCGTGATCGCGCAGCGGCTGGTCCGGATGCTGTGCAGCCACTGCAAGGAGGCCTACCCGCCCAACATCGAGGAACGGCAGTTGCTTGCCCACACCGTGGACAGCGAACTGCAACTGTTCCGGCCCGTTGGCTGCCCGAAATGCAATCTCCGCGGCTACCGGGGCCGGACCGCGATTATGGAGATCCTGCATATGGACGCCGATCTGGACGAGCTGGTCGCCCGGCGGGCGACACCCCGGGAGATGCGGGAGGCGGCGCTTGCCAAGGGCTTCCGTCCTCTCGCAGAGGAAGGGTTGCAGCGGGTCGTCGACGGCTCCACCAGTCTTGCCGAGGTCGCCCGCGCCATCGACCTCACGGCACGGGTGCGCTGACTGCATGCCAGCCTACCAGTACAAGGCGGTCGACCGCGAGGGCCTGCGCTCACGTGGCCGTCTGGATGCCGCCAACGAGGTCGACCTCGAACTGCGGCTGCGCAAGATGGGGTTGGACCTCATTACCGCGCGGCCGGTGGCGCGTGCCGCACCCGGCCTTGGCCGCGGCAGCGTCACCCGGCTGGACCTGATCACGTTCTGCTTCGACATGGAGCAGGTGACGCGCGCCGGCATTCCGCTTATCGAGGGGCTGCGCGATTTGCGCGACGGGATGGAGAATCCGCGCTTTCGGGAAGTGCTGGCCTCGGTGCTCGAGGACATCGAGGGCGGCAAGTCGCTGTCGCAGGCACTGGCGACGTTCCCGAATATTTTCGGCGGCGTGTTCGTCAGCCTGATACGCGCCGGCGAACTTTCGGGCACGCTGACCGAGGTTTTCGAGAACTTGGGCTCCACTCTGCGCTGGCAGGACGAACTCGTATCGCAGACGCGACGGCTGTTGATATATCCGGCGATGGTTCTGGTGGTCGTGGCTGCGGTTATTCTGTTCCTGCTGCTGTACCTGGTCCCGCAAGTCGTCTCGCTGCTGAAGACGATGGGGCTCGAGTTGCCGATACAGACGCGGCTGCTGATCGGCTTGTCGAACTTTACCGCCGACTACTGGTGGCTGATGCTGGCGCTGCCCGTGGCAGCGGGCACCGGCCTGGCTGCCGCGGTACGTAACAGCCCGCGCGCAAAATATCTGTTCGACTATACGATCCTGAGACTGCCGGTTCTGGGGGAAATCCTGCAGAAGATAATCCTGGCGCGATTTGCGAACTTCTTCGCGCTGATGTATCGGTCCGGGATCACGGTACTGGAGGCAATGCGCACCAGCGAGGAAATCGTGGCCAACCGCTATGTGGCGAACGGCATTCAACGCGCGGGGCAGCAGATCAACGCCGGCGAAAGTTTGTCCGAAGCGTTTCAGAATCTCGGCATGTTCCCGCCGCTGGTCATCCGCATGCTGCGCGTGGGCGAGAACACCGGGGCGATCGATACCGCGCTGCTCAACGTGACATATTTCTACAACCGGGATGTCCGCGAATCGGTCGAGAAGGCGCTCAAACTGCTCGAGCCGACGCTCACCCTGGTGTTGGGCATTCTGCTGGCGCTGATCCTGTTTTCGGTGCTGACGCCGATTTATGACATCATCGGCAAGATAGGCTTCTGACATGGCGGCCAAGCTCCTGCTGTGCGTATCCAGCGACCAGGCAACCGCCGCTGTGTGGCGCCGTCAGCGGCTCGAATCGATCCGCCGCTTCCCGGCGGGCGAACAAGGCTGGAACGGCTTTGCCGGCTTCCTGCGCAGCGTCAAGGGCCTGCCGATCAGCTTTCTGGTCGACGTGCTCGACGAGGACTACCGCTTCGAGACGCTGCCGCGCGCCGGCGGCGGCGAGCGCGCCCAGATGGTGGCGAGAAAACTGCGCCAGCTGTATCGGAGCACCGCGTTCTCCGCGGCCAGTCTTCAAGAGCGTTCGACCGGCAAGCGCGGCGACGACCGCTACCTGTTCGCGGCGCTGACCAATCCAGAGATCGTTTCGCCCTGGCTGCGCATCGTGCAGCAGAACGGGGTGCCGGTGGCCGGCGTGCACCTGCTGCCGATGGTTGCACTCGGCCTGGTCGATCGACTGAAACTCAAACAGGCCGACGTGCTGCTGGTTACCAAGGGCAGCGCCGGGCTGCGACAAACATTCTGCAAGCACTCGCGCTTCAGGGTCAGCCGGCTCACGCCGCTGCGCGGCGGCAGCACACCCGCGGTTGATTTTTATGCGCAGGAGATCGCCAACACCCGGATGTACCTCGACGCGCTGACGGTCACCCACGTCGACAACATCGTCCCGGTTGTCATTCTCGATCCCGACGGCAGCCTGGCCTCGCTGCCCGATGCCATTGCGCGTGAACGGCCGAATCTGCGCCCCGAGGTCCTGGGGCCGAAGAAAATCGAGAGCCTGCTTGGCATCCCGCCCTCGGAGCTGGCGGAGTCGGCGGATGCGTTATATCTGCGCCTGCTGGCCGGTGCCCCGCGACTGACGGATCTGGCGCCGCCCATGGTCGAGGCGGGGTTCAGGGTCTACCGCGTTAAGCAGCTGGTCTATGCGTCGGCGGCGGCGATCGCGCTTGGTGCAATCATCTGGGCCGGCATCGAGGCCTACCGTACCCATCGAGCCGAAGCCCAGACCCTGGCGCTGCTCGACCAGGCCCGCCGCTATGATGCGATGTATCGCGAGGTCACCGCGCAGTTTCCCAAGGCACCGGCATCCGCCGCCGAGATGCGTGAGGCGGTCGAGGCGGCGGAACGCCTGCGCCAGCAGCTGCGCACGCCCGAGGCCATGCTGGCGGTCATCGGCCAGGCGCTCGAGGCCAATCCGCGCATCGCGCTAAACGGGCTGGAGTGGCGCTTCACTGCGGACAAGCTGGACAGCGCACCCGGGCCCGACCTTGCCGGCGGCGGTGCGAGCGCCGGCAAACTGCGACAAATCGGGATCCTGAGCGGCGAGGTCAGCGACTACGACGGCAACTACCGGCAGGCGGTCGCGCGCATCCGTGAGCTGGTACAGACGCTCGCCGCGCATGATCAGGTGGCTGAGGTGAGCGTGATCGAGTTGCCGCTCGACATCAGCTCCGAAAGCGGCCTGAGCGGAAACACCAATGTCAGCAGCGCGGACCGCGGCGCGATATTCCGCCTCGCCGTGGCGTTTGCGCCGGGAGCCTGAGTCATGCCCGTTCGCTGGAAAGACCTGTACCCGCTGCGCGTCTCGGCACTTACATTGCTTGTCGCGGTCGCGCTGTCCTGGCTGCTGGTCGACTTCGTCGAGACGAAACTGCGCGCGGCACAGCAGTCGCAGGAAGCTGCGGCAAGAACGCTGGACAACGCCCGACTGCAGTATCAGCGCTCCGGCGAAGAGAAGCAGAATATCCTGCGCTACCTGCCGGCCTACGAGCAACTGACCCGGGAGGGATTCATCGGCGCGGAGCGGCGCATCGCCTGGCTGGAAGCGCTGCACAGCGCCGATCGCCGGGTCGGCCTGTTCGGCGTGCAATACCAGATCGAAGCAAGACAGCGCTTCGATGGCGCACAACTCGATCTTCCGCCCCTCGGCGGGCGTCTGCACAGCTCCATCATGCGGCTCGATTTCGGCGTGACCCACGAGGGCGATCTGCTGCGTTTTCTGGAGGCGCTGCAGACCCAGCAAGCAGGCCTGTATTCGATCCAGAGATGCCGTCTGGAGCCCGCCATGCGCGGGGCAGTGCCTGAGCCCCGCAAGCCGAATCTCAAGGCGCATTGCGAGTTGCGCTGGCTGACGATCGACAGCGGCCAGTCGGAGGCGTCATGACCCGCGCATGCCTGTTCGTGCTCGTGCTGATGTTCGCTGCGCCGACCGCGATCCATGCGGAGGACGATCTTGGCCGACTGTTCTACACGCCGGCGCAGCGGGCGGCATTGGATGCCGGCAAACG
Organism: uncultured Pseudomonadota bacterium; assembly: GCA_937983055.1. Taxonomy (GTDB): domain Bacteria; phylum Pseudomonadota; class Gammaproteobacteria; order Burkholderiales; family Eutrophovitaceae; genus CALJLA01. The sequence continues at coordinate 14,990 of CALJLA010000138.1, read as the reverse complement.
CATCGACAAGCCGAAGTCTGCCAAGGCGGCGCCGCGGCCGCGCGGCCCCGCCCGCATCACGTTCAATGGCACGGTCATTCGCAGCGACGGCGAGCGCACGCTGTGGATCAACGAGCGCGCTTATCACGGTCGCGACCCCGCGGGCATGCGCGTCAAGTCCTCGCCTCAGGCGCCGGCGGTGGCCGACGTGTCGGTCCCCGGCAAGCGCACGCCGATCGAACTGCGGGTCGGGCAGACCTACCGTCGCAGTTCCGGGACGACTCTCGAGGTGTTTGAAGCGCCCGCAGACACCACCACCGACAACCCGGGCGCGGGGGCGGCTCGCGCCGCCGAATGACGGGCGCGGCGCTCGCACACCGGCGTGGCTTCGCGCGCGCCGGATACCCCGTCCGCACGGCACGGCGGCGTCAGGAAGGCATCGCGATTCTGGCCGCGGTAGCCTTGCTCGCGCTGGCCATTGGCGCCGGACTGGTCGCCTTTCTGAGCGAGATCGCGCGCGAAACGCAGCGCCAGAAGAATACTGCACGGGTCCTGGCGCTCGCCAAGGAGGCGCTGATCGGCTATGCGGCAGGCGTGGATCTGGCGGCCGGCGCGTCACGGCCCGGCGACCTGCCCTGTCCCGACCTTACCAACGACGGCATCGCCGAGTCGAGTTGCGGTAATGCAGCCGGCACGACCGGCCAGGCCAACCGGCTCGGCCGCCTGCCCTGGCGCACCCTGGGACTGGAGGACCTGCGCGACGCCAGCGGCGAGCGTCTCTGGTACGCCGTGTCGAACAACTTCAAGAACAATACCCGCACGACCTGCGTCGCCGCGGGCGACCCCGGCTGCCTGAACAGCGATGCCCGCGGCACCATTACCGTTCGCCTGGCGGACGGCACGATCGTGCACGACGGGACCAACCCCAATCCGTTCGTGCCCTCCGGCGCGATCGCATTAGTGCTGGCACCGGGCAGCGTATTGCAACGGCAGGGCGCCGCCGCCCTGCAGGACCGCAGTGGCGCCGGCGTGAACGGCGCAGTGAACTATCTCGACTTGGGCAACGGGGAGGACAATGCTGTTTTCGCCGACAGCGCCACCGACGGCTTCCTCAACGGCCCGGTCTACGATGCCGGCGGCGCGATACTGGTGAATGACCGGGTGCTTGCAATTACCTATGACGACCTCATGCCGCTCCTCGAACGCCGGGGGGGCGGCGAGGTCGCCCAGTGCCTGACCGCCTACGCCGCGCAATCTCAGAATAACGGCCGGTATCCCTGGGCCACGGCCATGGGCGCCTCCGCTGCGGGCGATTACAGCGACGCAGTCAATGCCCGATTCGGTCGTATCCCGGATGGCCCGCTTGACGATACCTCCGGGGGCACTTTCGGGGCACTCTTTGCCGCTGCGGTCTGCCCGTTCCTCCCGGCCACTTGCATGGAGGCGAACTGGCCTGGCCCTCCGAACTGCGCGATAACCAGTGGCACGTGGTGGCTTAACTGGAAGGACCAGGTGCTCTACGGCGTGGCGACTCAGTACCAACCGATCTGGCCCACCACTCCGCCGGCCGCCTGCGGCGGCGCCTGCCTGTCGATCAATCCGCCGTCTGCGGCGGCGGACAAACAATTCGTGGTCATCGTCGCCGGCCGGCGCTTGTCCGGCGTTGCCGGCGGCCAGCCGCGCGCCACCGTGGCGGAAAAGAGCACTGCGGCGAACTACGTCGAAGGGGAAAACGATTGGGTGACGACACCCAGCGATACCTTCACCCAACAGCCGGTCGGCGCCGCCCTCAACGACCGTCTCCGGTTCCGATAGATTTCAGTCCATGCGAATGCCCGACCCAGACCTGCTTCACTCGCGCCGCGCCGTATCAGGATTTTCACTGGTGGAAGCGGCCATCGCCATCTTTGTCATCACGCTGCTGCTGGGGAGCATCCTGGTGCCGCTGGCGACCCAGGTCGAACAGCGCCGGGTCGCTGAGGCGGAGCGCACCCTGACCGAACTCAAGGAAGCACTGCATGGCTTTGCCGTTGCCAACGGCTACCTGCCCTGTCCGGACAAGACCTCGGTAGCCGGCGCCGGCACCGCCCATGACGGGCTGGAGGACGTGAACGCCGGGCTGTGCGTTGTGAATGAAGGCAACCTGCCTTGGGCAACGCTCGGCGCCGGCATCACCGACCCCTGGGGCAATCGCTTCCGGTACGCGGTAAATTCCGGCTTCTCGCGGCGCACCCCGGCCACGCCGACCTTTGGCTTCACCACCATCAGCACCCTCGAGGTGTGTACCACGCAGACCTGCGCCACACGCCTGACCAACGTGAGCGACGGGCCGCCCGCCATACTGCTGTCTCACGGCCCGAATGGACTGGGCGCCATCAACTGGCAAACCAATGCCGCCAATCCGGCCGCGGTCAGCGCGGATGAAACCGAGAACACCGACAGCGATACCCGCTTCGTGAGCCGCGAACCCGGGCAGACAGGCTCCGCCGGCGGTGCGTTCGACGACATCGTTGTCTGGGTGTCGCGCAGTATCTTGCTCAACCGAATGGTGGCAGCCGGTCGCTTGCCGTCGCCCTGAGATCTGCTGACACCCCTATTACCGGACGGTTGCCCTGTCGCAATCGTGCGCACCCGCCCGCGCCAGGCGCGCGTCAGCCGGCAGCCGGTCGCAGCGAGAAACAGACCTTGCTGTCGACGTTGTTACTGAGCACGATCTCGTAACCCTGCTCACGGCCAAATCGCGCAGCCTGATGCAGACCGACGCCGAGACCGCTCTTTGACGACACCGGCGCGCTGAACAGGGTCGCCGCGATAGACTCGGGAATGGCGGCGCCGCTGTCGCAAACAGTCAGTACTGGGCCTCTCCCCCACTCCAGTCGCGCAGTAATCTCGATTCGGTCGTTCAGCTTGCGCTTCTCGAGCGCGTTCTGAAGGAAATTCTCAGCCGCCGTCTCGAACAATTCACGCGGCAGCTTGGCGTCCATCGGCACAGACTCGCCCGCCTCAAAGCGGATGCGCTCATGCAGGAAGCGCTCGCGGAGGCCGCTCCACCAGTCGAGTGCATGCACCAACTCGAGATCGGACGCCGGTTTCGCGGCCAGTTTGTCGAGTGTGATCTGGAGCCGGTGGGTAATCTGCGGCAGTTGACGCTGAATCAGCATGCGCACCGCGTCCGCATCGTCCTCTCCGCTGCTTTCCACCGCAGCGCACAGTGAGCGCAGCGTCTGCAGCAGGTTCTTCACGTCGTGCGTGAGGCGGGAGCCGGTTTCGTAAATTGCCTGCATGTACGCCATGCGCCGTTGTTCCTGTTCACGCACCTTGGCTTCGTAGTAGTCGCCGAGCAGCCGGCTCAACAGCCGCATGTGCAGCAGCAGCGTGGGGCTGGGAGAGAACCGCGTGTGCAGGGTCAGGGTCAACCCGCCCACCACCAGTTCGGTGGCGTGCCGGGTGGCGGTGCCAAGCTGGCCGCTGGTGGCCCCGGCGCGCCAATGCAGCCCGGACAGCCAGGGCAACTGGCTCAATTCGTGGGCGGCGAGAATCACGAACTTGCCCGGGTCGCGCTCCCGATCCGCGAGGCCGGCAACGTTGTGCATCCAGCGTTCGAACGGAATGCCCACGCTCAGGAAATAACGGGACACCAGCTGACCGATACCGGCAAAGCCTCCGCGCGGATCCCACAGCCAGGACAAGGCCACCAGTACCACGGCGATCACGAACAGCGACTGGGTCAGCGCCAGCAGGTAGTTTCCCTGGCTGATCTGCTTGATCGCGAAAGCGCCGAGCACCAGCGCGATCACCATCAAGAACAGCAGCACGCTGTAGAACAAGTCCAGCGCATAGGCGGCCTGCCCGTGCTGCGGCCGTGGCGTTCGCACGAAGAAAATTGCGGCTGCGAGCAAAGGCAGTCCATAAAGCACGAACGCCTCCAGCGCCGACGGCAGGGTCTCGTCCTTGAACAGATGCGGCACAACCCACACCAGCAGCACCGCGAGCAGGTAGACCGCCGCCAGCAGCGCGGTCATGCGCTGGGCAAAATTCTTGATACTTGGGACGTTGCCGCCAATCAGCGCGAACAGCAGGGAGATCCACAGCGAGATCAGCCACCAGTTCTGCGCCGCCACCAGCAGGCCGCCGCCCACCAGGATCAGCGCCACTTGCCCGCCAGCCAGTTTGGCCTCGCCCCGCGCAAGCGGCTGCCACAACAGGAACAGGCCGAAATGCGAAACCAGCAGTGCCTGCGCCAGCGGGTTGGCCAGCTCGAGCACCAGCGCCCCGTGCAGGGCAAGCAACATCAGCGACAGCCAGTGCTCCTGGTTCAGTGCGGCAATCAGGCGGGACAGCGCGGAGGCCTGCGAGGGGGCGTTTTCAGCGGACATTCTTTGACGTTGTCATTCGCGCTCAGGCCCGGGACGGCTGGACATGATCAGGACGGAGACTGGCATCGAGGCCCGATTGAGCGGCAAGCTACACTGTTACGCAGTCCATGCGCAACCGGCAGGCTGCTAGCGTTGGCAGCATCTGCGGCGCCGGCACACGCGCAGCCTCGGACTCGCATCGCGACAAGCAACGAGGTGCTTGCCGCGGCGATCCCGCCGCAGTCATCGACGAAATCTCGTCAGGTGCGACGAAAGGACGACAGCAGCCCTGACGTGGGTGGCCCCGCGGGTGCAATACCTCATACTGCCGAGTTGTTCAGTAACTGATTGTTTTCAGTAATAAGTCGCGGTCAAGATCAACGGTTCGCCCAGCGCCATTACATGCCATGGACATCAGAAGCGCGAGCAGGCGACGGGATTCGGGCGGTCGTAAGGCCACGAACCAGTGGCACGAAACTCGCTGAGGCGCAGCGGACCTCCCTTTCGCGTGCGGAGAACTAGATGTACAGAAAACAACAAGGCTTTACGCTCATCGAGATAGCCATCGTTCTGGTCATCATCGGCCTGCTGCTTGGCGGCATCCTCAAAGGCCAGGAATTGATCAACAGCGCCAAGGTCAAGAATCTCGCCAACGATTTCCGCAATATCCCGCTCTACATTTACGGCTACCAGGACAAATTCCGCGCCCTGCCGGGTGACCATGTCGGGGTCAACAACGTGCTGAGCGGGGCCACCGCGGCGACCACGCCGGCCAGCGCCCAAGGCAACGGCGTAATCGACGGGCTGTGGATACCCGCCAACATCGGCACCGAAGAGACCAGCCTGTTCTGGCAGCACGTCCGCCTGGCCGGCCTGGCAGCCGGGCCGACGGCGACCGGCGATCCCAATTATCTGCCGCGCAATGCCGAGGGCGGGCGCATCGGCATTGCCAGCGGTGGCAGCTCCCCGATCACCGGCCTGACCGGCACCTACATCATCTGCTCGGAGGCGATTCTCGGGAAGTTCGTGAAGCAGCTCGATATCCAGATGGACGATCGCGATACCGAGACCGGCTCAATGCGCGCCCGGGCGCTGGCCAACCCGACCACCCCGGCGGCGGCCATAGCCACCTCATCCATCGACGACGCCACTTCCTACATCGTCTGCCTGTCGGTCTGACCGCAGCAGCCGACAACCGGTAATCCGCTGACAGCCCGCCTGGCGCGGGCTGTTTGCATTTCCTAGCCGCCCTGCAGCAGGAACATCTCGGCGGTTTCCAGCGCCTCCTGCAGTCCGCGCAACACCACCACGTCGCCCTCGTGCAGCCGGGTCTGGGGGTCGGGCGCAGCGCGCCGGATATTGCGTTTGCGGATCGATGTGACCTCGACGTGGAAGCGCGACAGATCCAGTTCCTCCAGGCTCTTGCCCACGGCGGCCGCACCCGGCGCCACGGTGATGGAATGCAGACGCGGCTGCGCGCGGTCGCGCTCTTCGCCGGTCTCGTCGGTCACGCCGCGATAAAAGCCTTTGAACAAGCCGTAGCGCTGCTCCCGGGTCTCGCGGATACGGCGCAGCACCCGGTTCAGCGGCACGCCCAGAAGCATCAACGCCTGCGTCGCCAGCATCAGACTGCCTTCCAGGATCTCCGCCACCACCTCCGCTGCGCCGGCGTCCTTGAGCCGATCGATCTCGCTGTCGTCCACCGTGCGCACCACCACCGGCAGATCGGGCCGCAACTCCCGCACCAGGGCCAGGATGCGCAGCGCGGAGGTCGCGTCGGCGTAGGACACGACCAACGCGTTTGCGCGCATCAGCCCGGCCGCCATCAGCACCTCACGCCGTGCCGCGTCGCCGAAGACCACGCTCTCCCCGGCAGCGGCCGCCTCGCGTACCCGTTGCGGGTCGACGTCCAGCGCGATGAACGAAATACCTTCCTGCTCCAGGAAACGTGCCAGGTTCTGGCCGCTGCGCCCATAGCCGCAGATGATCACATGGCGCTCCGCCCGCATGCTCTGTATGGCGATGTTGTGCAGCGCCATGGCGCGATTCATCCATTCCGCCGCACCGAAGCGCCGGACCACCGGTTCGCTGTACTCGATGATGAACGGCGACAGCAGCATCGACAGGATCAGCACCGCCAGCGACACCTGCATCTGAAGCTCGCTCAGCATCCCGAGCGAGCCGCTCTGGGCAAGCAGCACCAGACCAAACTCCCCGGCGCCCGACAGCGCCAGCCCGGCGCGCAGGGACACCGCCGGATCCGATCCGAACAGGCGGCCGATACCGACCACCACGACCGTCTTGACCGCCAGGATCAGCAGCAGCAGCCCGAACACCCAGGACCATTGCGATGCAACCACCCGCACGTCCAGCAGCATGCCGACGGTGACGAAGAACAGCCCGAGGAACAGATCGCGGAACGGCTTAATGTCCTGCTCGACCTGGTAGCGGTACTCCGTCTCGGAGATGAGCATGCCGGCGAGAAAAGCGCCCAGCGCCATCGACAGCCCCGCCAGATGCGTCAGCCAGGCGAGTCCCAGCGTGATCAGCAGTACGTTCAGCGTGAACAGCTCGGGCGACTTCTGGCGCGCGACCAGGGTGAACCAGGGACGCATCAGGCGCTGACCGAACAGCAGCAGCAGCACCAACACCAACGCCGCCTTGGCAAGCGCAATGCCTAGCACGAGCAGCATGGTGTCGCCCCCGCGGGACAGCGCCGGCGCCAGGATCAGCAGCGGCACCACCGCAAGATCCTGAAACAGGAGAATGCCGATGATCTGCCGCCCGTAGGGCGAATTGAGCTCGAGCCGTTCGGCCAGCATCTTCGCCAGAATGGCGGTCGAGGACATCGCGAACACCCCGCCGAGGATGACGCCGGCGCGCCAGTCCGCACCGGCCGCCACCACGACCCCGGCCACCAGTGCCATGGTAACCGCCACCTGGAAGCCACCATGGCCGAACACCATGCGCCGCATGGTGAGCAGCTTCGGCAGGCTGAACTCGAGTCCGATGCTGAACATCAGGAATACGATGCCGAACTCGGCGAGATAACGCGCCTCCTCGCTGTCGGGCACGAAGCCAAGCGCGTGGGGACCGATTAACACGCCGACCAGCAGATAACCGAGCAGCGCGGGCAGCTTGAGCAGGCGGAACACCACGACGACCAGCACCGCGGCCAACAGCAGCAGCAATGCGAGCTCGAGCGTGCCGTGCATGGCGATCGGGGTGGAGGGCGGGAACAGCGCCAATGTAGCACAGCGCCACCCCTCGACCGCCTCGCGCAAGGCGCCCCGCCAGGCGGATCCGCGCGACCGCTGCGCTATACTGCGCCGCGATGAACCAACCCGGAGGCAAACTTTCCCGCGACGCGGTCATTTCCCTCGCGCACCGAGTGCTCGAGATCGAGGCGCGCGCGGTGAGCGAGCTTGCGGCGCGCGTCGGCGACGCCTTCGTCGAGGCGGTGCGCATCGTATACGGCTGTCGAGGACGCGTGGTCGTCAGCGGCATGGGCAAGTCCGGCCATGTGGCGCGCAAGATCGCGTCGACGCTTGCCAGCACCGGCACGCCGGCGTTCTTCGTTCACCCGGCGGAAGCCAGCCACGGCGACCTTGGCATGATCACGCGCGACGACGTGCTGATCGCCCTGTCCAATTCCGGCGAGAGCGCGGAGCTGCTCGTGATCGTTCCGCTGATCAAGCGCGAAGGCGCAAAGCTCATTGCGATGACCGGCCATCCGCGATCGACGCTGGCGCGCGAGGCAGACGTGCATCTGGACGCCGCGGTGTCCGAAGAAGCCTGCCCGCTGGGCCTGGCGCCCACCGCCAGCACCACCGCAGCGCTGGCGCTGGGCGACGCCCTGGCAGTAGCGCTGCTGGAGGCTCGCGGTTTCAGCGAGACTGATTTTGCGCGCTCGCACCCGGGCGGCAGCCTGGGCCGGCGCCTGCTTACCCATGTATCGGATGTCATGCGAACCGGGGAGGCGGTGCCACGCGTTGCCGAAACGGCGACCCTGGCGGAGGCGGTGCTCGAGATCTCGCGCAAGGGCATGGGCATGACCGCGGTGCTGCGCGACACCGAGGTGGTGGGCATCTTCACCGACGGCGATCTGCGGCGCGCGCTGGAGCATACCGGCGACCTGCGCGGCACCCGGGTGGCGGACGTGATGACGCGCAATCCGCGCAGCATCGGCGCCGGCCAGCTTGCGGCAGAAGCGGTCAAGCTGATGGATGAGCACAAGATCAGTCAGTTGCTGGTGCTGGAAGAGGGTCGCGGGCTGGTGGGGGCGCTCAATATGCACGACCTGATGCGCGCGCGCGTCATCTGAAGCGGGGTGCCGGCATGAAGCAACGGGTACTTCTCCGGGCGCGCAGGGTCCGGCTGGCGCTGTTCGACATCGACGGCGTGCTCACCGACGGCCGCGTTTACCTGTCGGCGACCGGCGAAACTTTCAAGGCATTCCACATCCTCGACGGCCTGGGGCTCAAGATGCTGGCCGCCAGCGGGGTCACGCTCGGCGCGATCAGCGGCCGCAAGTCGGCGGCTGCCGCCCGACGCGCGCGGGAGACCGGACTGGCCCATCTGATGCTGGGCGTTGACGACAAACTGGCAGCCTATCGCAAGCTGCTGCGCCGGCTTAGCGTGAGCGAAGAAGAAACCGCCTACATGGGCGACGACCTCCCCGACCTGCCGGTGCTACGTCGCTGCGGGCTCGCCCTCTCGGTACCCGGTGCAGCCGATCTGGTGCGCGCCCACGCCCACTACGTCACGATGCGCCCAGGCGGCGAGGGCGCCGTGCGCGAGGTCTGCGAACTGATCATGCACGCGCAGGGAACGCTGGACGGGCAGCAGGAGTCGTATCTGGCATGAGCGATCGACTGCTCAAGTGGGCGCCGGTCATCCTGCTGCTGTTGCTGGCGCTGTTGACCTGGTGGCTGGACAGCAAGGTGCAGCCGGCGACCGGACGCAGCGATGGCAGCAGCCGTCACGATCCCGATTTCTATGTCGAGGGGTTCGTCGCCGCACGCATGAACGTCGACGGCACCCGTCGCTACGAACTGACCGGCACCCGCCTGACCCATTTTCCGGACGACAACAGCACGGAACTGACCGCCCCGAAACTGGTGTATTTCGACTATGAGCGCGCACCGGTCACGATGAGCGCCGACACCGCCCAGATCGCCGAGGGCGGGGACGACGTTTACTTCATCGGCAATGTCCGCGTGATTCGGGCGCCCTATGGCGAGCATCCGGAACTGGGCGTCTTCACGACGTTTCTGCACGTGATACCGGATCGCGAGGTCGCCCGCACCGACAAGGCGGTCACTATGGTCGAAGGCGATTCCAAGGCCAGCTCCGTTGGCTTAGAATTCGACAACAAGACGCGACAGATCAAGCTGTTGTCCAACGTGCAAGTTCGCTATGAAAATCCCAGAGCCTTGGAATCGTCCCCGCGCAGGCCGTGAGCGGACGGGCCGACGCCTGCGCGTGCTGTGTCTCGCGCTGGTGCTGGCGTCGAGCGGCCCGCTGCTCGCCGAGCGCGCCGACCGGGACAAGCCGGTCACGCTGGAGGCCGACCGGGTCGAAATCGACGACCAGAAGAAGGAAGCCACCTTCATCGGCAACGTCACCCTGACGCAGGGCACCCTGGTCATCAAGGGCGACCGCATCATCGTCAAGCAGGACGCGAGCGGCTTTCAGTCCGGCATCGCGCACGGATCGCCCGCCTACTTCCGGCAGAAACGCGAAGGGGTGGACGAGTACATCGAGGGCTTCGCGCAGCGCCTGGAGTACGACGGCAAAGCGGAAAAGGTGGAAATGTTCACCAGCGCGCGGCTGCAGCGCGGCCCCGACGAGGTCCGCGGCGATTACATTTCATACAATGCGACCACTGAGTTCTTCCAGGTGATCGGCGGAGGCAAGACCGCGGCCACACCCGGCAATCCGCATGGCCGGGTACGGGCGATCATCCAGCCCAAGCAGCGAGACGGCGAACAGCCCGCGCCTGCTTCGAAACCGCTGCCGCTCAAGCCGGCGGGCGAAGTTGGAACACAGCAGTAGCGCCGGCCGCGGGCCCGCGCAGTTCGAATCGCCATGCCCCGGCTGCGCGCTGATCGGCTGAAAAAGCGCTACAAGGCGCGAACCGTCGTCAAGGACGTCTCGCTCGACGTCGAAAGCGGGGAGGTCGTCGGCCTGCTCGGGCCCAACGGCGCCGGCAAGACCACCTGTTTTTACATGATGGTCGGGCTGGTCGCCGCCGACGGCGGCGACCTGTTTCTGGACGGACAGAACCTCACGCACATGCCGATTCACCGGCGCGCCCAGCTCGGGCTGAGTTACCTGCCCCAGGAGGCGTCCATCTTCCGCAAGCTTACCGTGGCAGAAAACATCCAGGCAGTGCTGGAGCTGCGCGGAGTCGAGGAAGAGGCGATGGACGAGCAACTCGACGCCCTGCTGCACGACCTGCACATTGCCCACCTGCGCAACAGTCCCGCCATTAGCCTGTCCGGGGGTGAGCGACGGCGCGCCGAGATCGCCAGAGCCCTTGCCACCCAGCCGCGCTTTATCCTGCTCGACGAGCCCTTCGCGGGCGTCGACCCGATCGCCGTGCTGGATATCCAGAAAATCATCCGTTTTCTCAAGGAACGCGATATCGGAGTGCTGATCACCGATCACAACGTGCGGGAAACGCTCGGAATCTGCGACCGCGCCTATATCATCAATGACGGCTCGGTGCTCGCCTGCGGGAAACCGGAGGAAATCGTTTATAATGAAAGCGTAAGAAAAGTCTACCTAGGCGAGCACTTCCGCCTCTGAGAGACTTCCGCACGCCCGATGTAGAGGCCTTTGAGGCTCGACAAATGAAACACTCCCTGCAGCTCAAGCTGTCGCAGCACCTGACGCTGACGCCTCAGCTGCAGCAGTCCATCCGGCTCCTTCAGTTGTCCACGCTCGAGCTGAACCAGGAAATCGAGCGTTTTCTACAGGATAACCCGCTGTTGGAGCGCGACGAGGAGGAGGATGCCGCGCCGGCCACCCCGCCGCCTGCCACGCCGGCAGCCAGCACCACCGAGACTGCGTCCGCCAGCGCCCCCGAACCGGAGACCCGGGCGGAACCCGGCAATGACGCCGACTGGTCGATCGAGGACGGCTATTCCGGGTATGGCAACCCCGAATCCGACGACGACAATGACACACCCCAGATAGCAGCCGAAGCCACGTCGCTGCGCGAGCACCTGCTCGGCCAGCTGACGCTGATCCAGCTCTCCGATCGCGACAAACGCATCGCCGCCTACCTGATCGACAACCTCGACGACGACGGCTTTCTCAAGGACGGTCTAGAGGAACTGGCGGGCCTTCTGCCGGAAGAGCTCGACATCGATGCCGAGGACCTCGCGGTGGGTCTGCGCTACCTGCAGCACCTGGACCCGCCGGGCATCGCCGCGCGCAGCCTGGGCGAATGCCTGGCGCTGCAGCTCGACGCGATGCCGGCCGACACGCCCTACCGCGACGAGGCCCGCCGTGTGGTGTCAGAGCATCTCGATATCCTCGCCGGGCGCGACTACGTCAAGCTCAAGAAACTGCTGAAATGCGGCGACGATACCCTGCGTGGCATTCAGAATCTGGTGGTCAGCCTCAACCCGCGGCCGGCCGCAAACTTCTCGGGCGCGGAAGCGCGCTACATCATCCCGGATGTCGTAGTGCGCAAGCACAAGGGACTGTGGATCGCGTCCCTGAACCCGGACGCGATGCCGAAGCTGCGCGTGAACCGGATGTATGCCGACATCCTCCACCGCAACCGCGATGCCAGCTTCCAGCAGCTCGCCGGGCAGTTGCAGGAGGCGAAATGGCTGATCAAGAACGTGCAGCAGCGCTTCGACACGATCCTGCGGGTATCGCAGGCGATCGTCGACCGGCAGCGTCATTTCTTCGAGCATGGCGAGGTGGCGATGCGACCGCTGGTGCTGCGTGAGATCGCCGACACGCTCGGCCTGCACGAGTCGACGGTCTCCCGCGTCACCACGCAGAAGTTCATGTTCACGCCGCGCGGCATCTTCGAACTCAAGTACTTCTTCGGCAGCCACGTAACCACCGACACCGGCGGCGCCTGCTCGGCCACGGCGATCCGCGCACTGATCAAGCAGATGGTCGGCGAGGAGGACCGACGCAACCCGCTGTCCGACAGCCAGATCTCCGAAATTCTCGGCAAGCAGGGAATCATGGTGGCGCGGCGCACGATCGCCAAGTACCGCGAGTCCCTGCAAATTCTGCCGGTCAATCTCAGGAAAACGCTTTAGATACCAGCCCCCAAGGAGGGTCGCAGATGAACCTGAATGTGTCTGGACACCACGTCGACGTCACGCCCGCCATCCGAGGCTACGTGACAGAGAAGCTGTCGAGGATCAGCCGCCACTTCGATCACGTCATCGACGTCGACGTGATCCTGTCGGTGAACAAGCTCGATCAGAAGGTGGAAGCGCGCGTTCATCTGAGCGGCAAGGACATTTTCTGCGAGTGCATCGACGCCGACATGTACGCCGCGATCGACACCCTAGCTGACAAGCTCGACCGCCAGGTGCTCAAGCACAAGGAGAAGCTGGTCGATCACCACAACCAGGAATCGATTCGCCGGCCGGCTGTCTGAACAGGCATGACCATGAGCCTTTTGTCGCGACTGCTGCCGGTCTCCAACATCATTCTCGACCTAGACGTCACCAGCAAGAAGCGGGTGTTCGAGCAGGCGGGGCTGATCTTCGAGAATACGCTTGGCATCGGCAGGAGCCAGGTCTTCGATGCGCTGTTCGCGCGCGAACGGCTCGGCTCGACCGGGCTCGGGCATGGCATCGCCATTCCGCACGGGCGAATCAAGGGCCTGAAGGAGGCGGCCGGCGCCTTTGTCCGCCTGAAGAGCCCGATTCCCTTCGAGGCACCGGACGGCGGTCCGGTGAATCTGGTCTTCGTGCTGATGGTGCCGGAGAAGGCAACCGACGTGCACCTGCAGATTCTGTCGGAGCTTGCGCAGTTGTTCAGCGAGCGCGACATGCGGACCGCGCTCACCGATGCCCCCGACGCCGCCACCGCCCAGCGCCTGATCACCGAATGGGAGCCGCATGCCCCAACTCAGCGTCGCGCAGCTGTTTGACGACAACGCCGACGCACTAAAGCTCGCCTGGATGTCCGGCCCGCGGGAGCCGTCCCCGGTGCTGGACAGCACGGCAATCAGTCATTCGTCCCAGGGCCTGATCGGCCATCTCAATCTCGTCCATCCGAACTGGATCCAGATTTTCAGCCGAACCGAGGCGGCCTACTTCGGCGGGCTGAGCGATGCCGCGCAACGTGAAGCGCTGGCGCGGCTCGCCGCCAGCGGTATGGTGTGCGTGATCATTTCCGACGGCGAAAAGACGCCCCGCTCGCTCACCGACTTCGCGGCCGAGCACAACGTGCCGCTGCTGGGATCACCGCTGCCGAGCCTGCAGATCATCTGGGTCTTGCGCACCTACCTGGGCCGGGCGCTCGCCGAGTTCGTTACCCGCCATGGGGTGTTTCTCGACGTGCTTGGCATGGGCGTTCTGATTACCGGCGAAAGCGGCGTCGGCAAGAGCGAGCTCGCGCTGGAGCTGATCTCACGCGGCTCCGGGCTGGTCGCCGATGACGTCGTCGAGCTCTATCACATCGCGCCGGAAACGCTCGAGGGGCGCAGCCCCGAGCTGCTGAAGGATTTTCTCGAGGTGCGCGGGTTGGGCATGCTCAATATCCGCACCATTTTTGGCGAGACCGCGGTGCGGCGGCGCAAGAATCTGAAACTGATCGTGCAGCTGGAAAAGCCGGTGGGCAGCGTCATTCCCGGGGTGGAGCGGCTCCCGCTTAACGCCAGCGCGGAAGAAATCCTCGGCGTCAATGTGCGCAAGGTCCAGCTGCCGGTTGCCGCCGGACGCAACCTTGCGGTGCTGGTCGAGGCCGCGGTGCGCAATTACGTGCTGCAGCTTCGCGGTATCGACAGCACGCAGGAGTTCATCCAGCGTCAGGAGCGCTACCTCGGCGCCCAGGACTGATCCAAGCGCCTATGCAACTGGTCATCATCACCGGGCTGTCCGGGTCGGGCAAGAGCATCGCGCTCAATGTGCTGGAAGACAGCGGCTATTATTGCGTCGACAACCTGCCGGCCCAGTTGCTGTCCGATGTGGTGGAGTTTCTCCGCGACGGCGGCTACTCCCGCGTGGCGGTCAGCGTCGACGTGCGCAGCGGTTCCAGCCTGTCGTACCTGCCAGCCTATTTGTCCGAACTGCGGGCGAAGGCACTCGATACCCGGGTGCTGTTTCTTGACGCCAAGACCGAAACGCTGGTCAAGCGGTTTTCCGAGACGCGCCGACGTCATCCGCTGGCGGACGAGCGCCATACGCTGCCGGAATGCATCGAGCTGGAGCGCGAAGCGCTTGCCGACCTCGGCGACCAGGGACATCGAATCGATACCAGCGATCTGAGCCCGGGGCAGCTGCGCAACTGGGTGCGTGACCTGCTCAAGGTAGGCGACGCCGGACTGGTAGAGCACCACGCGGGTGACGGCGAGGTCGGCCGGCGCGCTCTGCCGAGCCCCGCAGGCCGGAAGGGCCGCGAGGCAGGGAGTGACAGCGATCAGGGCGGTCAGGACACGTCGTTTCA
>CALJLA010000137.1 GCA_937983055.1 uncultured Pseudomonadota bacterium | reverse complement strand
GCCGAGCCTGGTCGACCAGATTCTGGCGCAGCCGTACTACTTGGCAGCCGGTGCGCTGCTGATCCTGGTCGTCGGCCTGGGTACCGCCCGCGCGCTGCGCCGCCGGCGCGAGACCAAGGCCAAGTCCGAAGACAGTGCGCCTGCCCGCGCCGGCGCTGCAGCATCCGCCTTTGCAGCACCGGCGTTTGCGCCCGGCGACTCGGACCTGAGCGCCACCCGCGCTCGCGACGCCACTGAAGAGGTCGACCCGCTCGAAGAAGCCGAAATCTTCCTTGCCTATGGGCGCGATGCCCAGGCGGAGGAACTGCTCAAGGATGCGCTCGCGTCCCAGCCGCGGCGCTTCGAGATCCATGTGAAGCTGCTCGAGATCTATGCCAAGCGGCGCGACACCGCGGCATTCGAGGGTCTCGCGAGGGATCTGCAGCAGGCGACCGGAGGCAGCGGCGAGTACTGGGAGCGCGCGGTGCGCCTCGGCTATCAGTTCGATCCCTCCAACGCGCGCTACGCGGCGGGCAAGCCCAGCGGGGAGGACAGCGGAGCTTCCGGCGCAGAAGAGGAATTGCGCGCCAGCCGGCTCGACCTGGACATCGGCATTGGCGACGACACCGACTCCACCACCGCAACCGACATCGATCTGGGAGAGCCGCGGCAGTTCGAGCAGACCCAGGTCATCAATCCGATGGACGCGCCGGGCGGCGAGGAACCTTCGGCGCCGGCGATGGACTTCAACGTCGACCTGCCGGACGCCGGCACAGCAGAGGAGTCTGTTACCCAGCGCGCACCCGAAAGCAATGCCATCGACTTCGACTTCGACGTCAGCAAGCTTGGCGGCGAACAGCCGCAGCCGGAGGCGCCGCGCGAGCCCGGACCGTCGGGCGGTATGGATTTCGATATCGGTTCGCTGTCGACCGAGCCGCGCGAGCCGCAGGCCGAGTCGGCCTCGGTGCCGGCGCTCGACCTGTCGGGCATCAGCCTCGATCTGGACGGCACGGTGCCGTCGAGCCCGGCCGGCAAGGATGAGAAGTGGTACGAAGTGCAAACCAAGTTCGACCTTGCCAAGGCCTACCAGGAAATGGGCGACAAGGACGGCGCGCGCGAGATTCTCAGGGAAGTGATTGCCGAAGGGGATGCGGAGCAGCGCAGTGCGGCGCAGGCCGTGCTGACCTCTCTCGAGTAATCCCCCTGGCGCCCCACCCGCTCGCGCGCCTGCGCGTGCGCACTGCCATCTGATGAGAATCGCCCTCGGGCTGGAATACAACGGCGAGGCCTTCTGTGGCTGGCAGACGCAGCCTTCGGGCTGCGGCATCCAGGACGCGCTCGAGGCCGCGCTGGCCGGCATCGCGGGCCACCCGGTGCCAACTGTCTGCGCCGGCCGCACCGATGCCGGGGTGCACGCGCTTGCCCAGGTCATCCACTTCGATACCGTTGCCTCACGGCCGACGACTGCATGGGTGCGCGGCGTCAATGCGTTGCTGCCCGCGGGTATCAGCGTGCTGTGGGCGCAGCCGGTCGACGAGGCTTTCAATGCCCGCTTTTCCGCGCGTCTGCGCCGCTACCTCTACTACCTGCTCGATCGTCCGCAGCGCCCGGCGCTGATGGCCGGCCGGGTGGGCTGGCACCACGGCCGGCTGTCCGTGGCGAGCATGCAGGCGGCGGCGCGATACATCGTGGGCACCCATGATTTCAGCGCGTTCCGCTCTTCCGAATGCCAGGCCAAATCGCCGGTGCGCACGTTGCAAATGGTGACGATCGGGCGTGTCGGCCAGCTCGTGCGCTTCGAGTTCGCCGCGAACGCCTTTCTTCATCACATGGTGCGCAATCTGGTCGGCGCCCTGGCCTATGTCGGCAGCGGCCGTCATGAGCCCGAATGGATCGACCAATTGCTCCGGACCGGGGACCGCCGCCTCGCCGCGCCCACTTTCTCCGCCGCGGGGCTGTACCTGGCGGCAGTAGAATACGATCCTGTCTGGCAACTGCCCGAACCACCCGATGCGCAGCCGCTGCAGAAGGTCCTGGCGGGCGCTGATTGAGGGCCGGAGTTGTCCACAGCGGTCAAGATCTGCGGGATTACGCGCGTGCAGGATGCGCAGGCGGCGGCGGAAGCCGGCGCCCATGCGATTGGCATGGTGTTCTATGCGCAAAGCCCGCGCGCGATCGGGCGGCGCGCCGCGCGCGACATTGTTTCCAGCCTGCCGCCGTTCATCACCAGCGTTGCACTGATGGTCGATCCCACCCGCGATGAAGTGACCGCGGTGATCGACCAGGTGCGCCCCCAGTTACTGCAGTTCCACGGCGACGAAGCGCCCGAGTTCTGCGCGAGCTTCGGCCTGCCTTACCTGAAGGCGGTCCGCGTTCGCCCCGGGGTGGATTTGCTACAATTTGCCCGGCTTCACGCAGGCGCAAAAGGCCTGCTGCTCGATGCGTATGTCGAAGGCGATCGCGGCGGTACCGGCCAGTCCTTCGATTGGGCGCTGATTCCTTCCGGAGTGTCGCTGCCGCTGGTTCTTGCCGGGGGGTTGAATCCGCACAACGTGGCGGACGCAATCCGGCGCGTGCGCCCGTGGGCGGTGGACGTAAGCAGCGGCGTGGAGTCCGCCCGGGGAATAAAAGACGCGGACAAGATCGCCGCCTTCATCCGAGGAGTCAGAGATGCAGATGTATGAGGCCCTCAAGGGCTACAACCTCCCCGACGAGCACGGGCCGTTTGGCCCCTCCGGCGGGATATCGGTTGCGGAAACCCTCGCCCATGCGGCGGACGAGTTGCGCGAACAGTATGCGCGGCTGCGTAACGACGCGGATTTCCTGCGCGAGTTCGAGTACGAGCTCAAGCACTATGTCGGCCGGCCGAGTCCCGTGTATCACGCAAGGCGTCTGTCGGCCAAGGTCGGCGGCGCGCAGATCTGGCTCAAGCGTGAGGACCTGAACCACACCGGGGCCCACAAGATCAACAACACGGTGGGGCAGGCGCTGCTGGCACGCCACATGGGCAAACGCCGCGTCATCGCCGAAACGGGCGCCGGACAGCATGGTGTCGCCTCGGCGACCGTCGCCGCCCGCTACGGCATGGAGTGCGTGGTCTACATGGGCTCGGAGGACGTGAAGCGGCAGGCGATGAACGTCTACCGGATGAAGCTGCTCGGCGCCTCGGTAGTGCCGGTCGAAAGCGGATCGAAGACCCTCAAAGACGCGCTCAATGAGGCGATGCGCGACTGGGTTACCAACGTCGAAAACACCTTCTACATCATCGGCACGGTTGCTGGACCGCACCCCTACCCGATGATGGTGCGCGATTTCAACTCGGTCGTCGGGCGCGAACTGCTCGAGCAGATGCCGCAGGAGATCGGTCGCCAGCCCGATGCCATCATCGCCTGCGTCGGCGGTGGCTCCAACGCGATGGGGGCGTTCTATCCTTACGTTGGTCAGAAGAACGTGCGCCTGATCGGGGTGGAGGCGGGCGGATCGGGCGTGGACAGCGGCAAGCACGCGGCCACCCTTTGCGCCGGGCGGCCCGGCGTCCTGCACGGAAACCGCACCTACCTGATCCAGGACGCCAATGGCCAGATCATGGAGACGCATTCCATCTCGGCCGGTCTGGATTATCCGGGTGTGGGTCCGGAGCACGCCTGGCTGAAGGACAGCGGCCGCGCCGAATATGTCAACGTGACCGACGACGAAGCGCTCGAGGCGTTTCACACGCTGACCCGCACCGAAGGCATCATGCCGGCGCTCGAGTCTGCGCACGCGGTTGCATACGCGATGAAGCTTGCGCGCGGCATGTCGACCGAGGAGGTGCTTCTGGTCAATCTTTCCGGGCGCGGCGACAAAGATATGCACACCGTCGCCACGGCATCCGGGATAACGCTGTGAGCGGTCACCGGGGTTCAGCAGGGCGCGACTTTTCCGGATGCTCCGGCGCGCCGCGCATTGCCCGCGCGGGAGGTTGCTGAGGTGTCGCGCATCGCCGCCCGGTTCGAGCAGCTCAAGAAGCAGGGGCGCAAGGCGCTCATTCCGTTTGTCACGGCGGGCGATCCGTCGCCGAAGCAGACGGTGCCGATCATGCGCGCGCTGGTGAGTGCCGGCGCCGATATCATCGAGCTTGGCGTGCCGTTCTCCGACCCGATGGCGGACGGCCCGACCATCCAGCGATCGAGCGAAAGGGCGCTCCGGCACGGCGTCGGGCTGACGGACGTGCTCGGGTTTGTCTCGGAGTTCCGCAACGCCGACAGCGACACGCCGGTGTTACTGATAGCCTACGCCAAGCCCATCGAGGTAGTGGCCAATCAAAACTTCGCTCGGAGGGCGAAGGCGGCCGGCGTGGACGGCGTGCTCGTGGTCGATTATCCGCCCGAGGAAAGCGCGACACTGAGTGCCGAGCTGCGCAAACAGGACATCGACTCTATCTTTCTGCTGGCGCCCACCTCGGTCGAGGCACGCATGGACGAAGTTGCCCGCGTTGCCAGCGGATACGTTTATTACGTCTCGCTCAAGGGTGTGACCGGCGCGTCCACCCTCGACTTTGAAGAAGTTTCCAAGCGCATCCCGCAGATACGAGCCCATGTGAAGCTGCCGATCGGCGTGGGCTTCGGCATCCGCGATGGCGAAACCGCCCGTGCCATCGCCTCGGTTTCGGATGCCGTGGTTATCGGCAGCCGGCTGGTGCAGGAAATCGAGCAGTCCGATCCGGCGGAAGTGGAACGCCGCGTCGCAGCGTTCCTCGGCGGCATCCGCCGCGCGATGGACGGCGCCTGAAGGAGGGGGAGGCACGCATGAGCTGGCTTCAGAAACTGTTGCCTCCGAAGATCAAGCGCTCGGCCGGCGGGGCGGCCAAGAAGGCGGTGCCGGAGGGCCTGTGGAGCAAGTGCGAGGTCTGCGAGACCGTGCTCTACCGCGCCGACCTCGAGAAGAATCTCAACGTCTGCCCCAAGTGCAACCACCACAACCGGGTCTCGGCGCGCGAGCGGCTGGATCTGACCCTGGACCCGGAAGGCCGCTACGAGATCGGCGCCGAGGTCGAGCCGGTCGATTTCCTCAAGTTCGTCGACAGCAAACGCTACACCGAGCGCCTGGAACAGGCGCGCGCCGAAACCGACGAGGAGGACGCGCTGGTGGTAATGCAGGGAGCGATCAAGTCGGTGCCGCTGGTCTGCGCGGCATTCGAGTTCCGCTTTCTCGGCGGATCGATGGGCTCGGTTGTCGGCGAGCGTTTTGTGCGCGGGGTGCAGATCTGTTGCGAGCAGAATCTGCCTTTCGTCTGCTTCTCGGCCAGTGGCGGCGCGCGCATGCAGGAAGGCCTGATGTCGCTCATGCAGATGGCGAAGACAACCGCCGCGCTGACGCAGCTGGCGCGCGCCCGCCTGCCATTCGTATCGGTGCTGACCGATCCCACGATGGGCGGCGTGTCTGCGAGCTTCGCCATGAACGGCGAGGTGGTGATCGCCGAGCCTCGCGC
>CALJLA010000136.1 GCA_937983055.1 uncultured Pseudomonadota bacterium | reverse complement strand
GTCGAGCCGGGTCGCGGCATAGCCGCGCTCGACGAAGATGTCGAGCGCAGCCGCCATCAATTCCGCCGGGCGCGCCTCCTTGCGGCGCGTCCAGCGACGATCCTGCCGGGACAATTGCATCGGGAACCCGCTAAATGACCAACGGGTCAGGAATATAACCCGTTAAATTTCAAGGTCAAGGGTCTTGGCGAGGTTTTTTTCGGTCGCCCGGGGCCAACGCTCCATATAATGGTCCTGGATGCCGCATTCCAGCGGCGGCTCCGGCCACGCCGGAGCCGCAAACCGGCTATGAACGCTCATCGCGCACCCGCTGTCGCCGGCCTGTTTTACCCGGCGGACGCCCATACCCTGCGCACCACCGTCCGGCAACTGCTCGGCGGCGCCGCCCCTGCGCAGGCGGACGCGCCACCCAAGGCCATGATTGCGCCGCACGCCGGCTATGTGTACTCCGGTCCGATCGCCGCTTCCGGCTACGCGCAGCTGCAACGGCTGCGCGGCCGCGTACGCAGGGTCGTGCTGCTCGGGCCGGTCCACCGCGTGCCCGTGCGGGGACTGGCCGCTCCCACCGTTGCCGCTTTCGCCACGCCGCTCGGCGAGGTGCCGATCGACGGCGACGCCCTGGCGGCGTTGCGAAACTGTCCGCAGGTCTGCTTCAGCGACGCGCCGCACGCGCCCGAGCATTCGCTGGAAGTGCACCTGCCCTTCCTGCAGGAAACCCTGGGCGACTTCTCGCTGGTCCCGCTCGCGGTGGGGGATGCGCAGCCCGCCGAAGTCGCCGAGGTGATCGAACGCCTGTGGGGCGGCGAGGAAACGCTGATCGTGGTGAGCTCCGACCTTTCCCACTACCTGCCGTATGTCAACGCCTGCGCGCGCGACGAATTCACCGTCGAGACCATCTTGCGGCTGTCACCAGAGCTCGATCACGAGCAGGCCTGCGGCGCGACGCCAATCAATGGTCTGCTGCTCGCCGCGCGCCGGCGGCAGCTTCGACCGCATCTGCTCGATCTGCGAAACTCCGGCGATACCGCCGGCGACAAGTCGCGCGTGGTCGGGTATGCCGCCGTTGCCCTGCACCCGTCATGAACGTGCCCGAACCGAACGCTGCCGTGCGCGGCGACCTGCTGCTGTCCATCGCCCGCGCCTCGATCGCCCGCCGCTTCGGCCTGTGGTTCGAGACCGACGAGCAGGCGCACTTCCTCCGCGACCCTGCGGCCAGTTTCGTCACGCTCACCCAGGAAGGCCGGCTGCGCGGCTGCATCGGCAGCCTGCAGGCGCACCGCTCGCTGCTCGAGGACGTGCGCCAGAATGCGATCGCCGCCGCCTTCCAGGACCCGCGCTTTCCGCCCCTGCCGGCGCAGGAATTCGTCGCCACGCGCATCGAGGTATCGGTGCTGTCGCCGCTCACGCCGATGGACTTCGCCGATGAGGACGAGGCGCTGGCCCGGTTGCGGCCGGGCATCGACGGGGTGGTGCTGGTCTGCGATCAGCGTCGCGGCACGTTTCTGCCGCAGGTCTGGGATTCGCTGCCGTCACCGAGACAGTTCCTCGGCGAACTCAAGCGCAAGGCGGGCCTGCCGGCGGACTTCTGGTCCGAGCGCGTATCGCTCTTTCGTTACGAAGTGACGAAATGGCGCGAACAGTGAACGATCCGCACCCGGGCCGCTGGTGGCATCTGCTCGAGGACGGGCGGCTGCAGTGCGACCTGTGTCCGCGCGACTGCCGGCTGCACGAGGGCCAGCGCGGGGCCTGCTTCGTGCGCCTGCGCGAGCACGACCGCATGGTGCTCACCACTTATGGCCGCTCGTCGGGATTCTGCGTCGACCCGATCGAGAAGAAGCCGCTCAACCACTTCCTGCCCGGCTCCAGCGTGCTGTCCTTCGGCACCGCCGGCTGCAACCTGGCTTGCAAGTTCTGCCAGAACTGGGATATCTCCAAGTCGAAGGACATGGATCGTCTGGCCGACCAGGCCTCTCCGGAGCAGATCGCCCGCGCGGCGCTGCGCTCCGGGGCGCGCAGCGTCGCCTTCACCTACAACGACCCGGTGATCTTCGCCGAGTATGCGATCGACGTCGCCGAAGCCTGCCGCGCGCACGATATCCGCACGGTTGCGGTGACTGCCGGCTATATGCACGACGCGCCGCGTCGCGAGTTCTACCGCCACATGGACGCCGCCAACGTCGACCTGAAGGCGTTTACCGAGGAGTTTTACTTCAGGCTGACCGGCGCGCACCTGGCGCCGGTGCTCGACACGCTCAGGTATCTGCGCCATGAAACCGATGTCTGGCTGGAGATCACCACCCTGCTGATACCCGGGCGCAACGACTCCGATGACGAACTCTACCAGCTGTCGAAATGGGTCGCCGCCGAACTGGGGCCCGACGTGCCGCTGCACTTCACCGCCTTCCATCCGGACTGGAAGATGCGCGACATTCCGCCGACGCCGCCGCAGACCCTGTCGCGCGCGCGCACCATTGCGCTTGGCGAGGGCCTGCACTACGTCTACACCGGCAACGTCCACGATACCGAGGGCGGCACCACCTTCTGTCCGGGTTGCGGCGGCGCGCTGATCGTGCGCGACTGGCACCAGATCCTTGTTTACCGGGTCAGTCCCGACGGCCGCTGCACCGGCTGCGGTGCGCCGCTCGCCGGCCGCTTCGCGCGGTTCGACGGGCAATTCGGGCGGCGGCGCATGCCCATCGCGATCCAGCCGGTCTGAGCGGCGTGCCGGCTGAAGGCAGCGCCAGCGAAATCCACATCCCGGTCGAGGTCGGACGCCTCGAGGGCAGTTTGTTCCTGCCGGATGCGCCGCGCGGCCTAGTGCTGTTCGCCCATGGCAGCGGCAGCAGCCGCACCAGCCCGCGCAACCGTTATGTCGCTGCTCAGCTGCACACCCGCGGCATCGGCACCCTCCTGTTCGATCTGCTCACCCCGGTCGAGGACAGCCTGTACCGCAACCGCTTCGATATCGAGCTGCTCAGCCGGCGGCTGCTCCAGGCTACCGACTGGGTCTTGAGTGCCAGACAGGTGGCCAAGCTGCCGCTCGGCTACTTTGGCGCCAGTACCGGGGCCGCAGCGGCGCTGCGCGCTGCTGCCGAGCGCGGCGACCAGGTGCGCGCGGTGGTTTCGCGCGGCGGTAGACCCGATCTTGCCGGCCCGCAGGCGCTGGAGCAAGTTGTGTCGCCCACCCTGCTGCTGGTGGGCGGGCGCGATACCACTGTGCTCGCGCTCAACCGCGACGCCCATGCGCAGCTCAACTGCACGAAGCAGATGAGGGTGATTCCTGGCGCCGGCCATCTGTTCGAGGAGCCCGGCGCGCTGGAGCAGGTGTCGCAGGAAGCCGCCGACTGGTTTGAGCGCCACTTCGGCCTGGCGGCCGCCGCCGGTTCGCCCGCGGGCTAGGGGCACCGCCCGGCATCAGGCGGCAGAGGACGGCGGCGCGCTCAGCGCGCCCATCACTTCGCGGTCTTCCACCTGGGGAAAGTTCCGGTAGAACTGCCCGACCGCATGAAACGAGACCGGCGTGTCCAGGCACACCACCTCGTCGCAGTACGGCCGCACCCGCGCCAGCGATTCCGGCGGTGCCACCGGCACCGCGCACACCAGCCTCGCCGCGCCCCGCGCTTTCAGCGCGTGCAGGGCGGCAATCATGGTCGAGCCAGTCGCCAGACCATCGTCGACCACGATCACGATCCGGTCGCGCGGGTCTATCGCGCCGCGCTGCGCGCTGTAGGCGGTGCGGCGCTCGCGCAGGGTCCGCAACTGGCGCTCCTTCTCCGCCGCCAGGTAGGCCTCCCCGGCCGCCGCCGCGGACGCAGGGTCGCTGATGTACGACCAGCCGCTCTCGTCGATGGCGCCGATTGCGTACTTCGAATTGC
>CALJLA010000135.1 GCA_937983055.1 uncultured Pseudomonadota bacterium | reverse complement strand
CCGACCGCGGCGCGCCCAACGTTTGGCATGGCGCGTCGGCGACGGCGCGAACGCCGAGTTCTACACCGATACCTACCGCTTTACCTACGGATCGTACGTCACACCCAGCTCGGTGTACGACTACCGTCTGGACGCGCGCGAGCGCACGCTGCTCAAGCAGCGCGAGGTGCGCGGCGGCTACGATCCCGGCAAGTACCGCGTCGAGCTGCATTACGCCACCGCTCAGGACGGCGCCCGCGTGCCGATCTCGCTGGTGTACCGGCGCGACCGCCGGCGCAAGGGGGCGCAGCCGCTGCTGCTCACCGGCTACGGCGCCTACGGCATCCCGCACGACGTGCACTTCAGCTCGGCCCGCCTGTCGCTGCTCGACCGCGGCGTGATCTATGCCTGCGCTCATGTGCGCGGCGGCGGCGAAATGGGCAAGCGCTGGCATGACGAGGGGCGCATGCTCGCCAAGCGCAACACCTTTGCCGATTTCATTGCCTGTGCCGAGCATCTGATCCGCGAGCACTACACCGACCCCTCGAAGCTCGTGATCGAGGGAGGCAGCGCCGGCGGGCTGCTGATCGGGGCCGTGGTCAACAGGCGACGGGATCTGTTTCGCGCCGCCGTCCTGCAGGTGCCTTTCGTCGATGTGGTGACCACCATGCTGGACGAAACGCTGCCGCTTACCACCGGCGAGTTCGAGGAATGGGGCAATCCGAAGGACAGGCCTTACTTCGACGCGATGCTCGAATACTCGCCTTACGACCAACTCGAGCCGGGCGAGTATCCTGCCATCCTGGTGGAAACCTCGCTGCACGACAGCCAGGTGATGTACTGGGAGCCGGCCAAGTACGTCGCAAAGTTGCGCACGCTGAAAATCGATCGCAACCCGCTGCTGCTCCGGGTCAACCTGGACGCAGGGCACGGCGGCGCGTCCGGGCGCTATGATTTTCTTAAGGAAATCGCGTTCACCTACGCGTTTGTGCTGGGCGCCGTGGGCATCACCCGGTAGGCCTTAGGCGCTGCCGCCGATTATGTCCAGCGTTGACAGGCGAACGCCTGTGGATGGATAGTTTCGCGGCCCGACTTCACGCCTGCACGGAGAACGCACAATGAACAAATGGCTTGCAGCACTGCTTTCGTTTGGTCTGATCTCTGCCTGGCCGGCCGCCGCCGACACCAGCGATGTCAAGACCCAGTCCACCGTCGTCGTCGGCAAGCGCGGCGCGCACTGCGTGGACGACCCGAGTTGTTTCAACCGCTACCACCCGGCGATCAAGCCGGCCGCGCGTGCCAAGCCCGGTCAGCTCATCGTGTTCGAGACCCGCGATGCACTCGACTCCGACCTCAACGTCACCTCCAAGCCAAAGGATGTCATGGCGGTGGACCTCAACCTGGTGCATCCGATGACCGGGCCGGTGCACATCGAGGGTGCAAAGCGCGGCGATGTGCTCGCGGTCACGCTGGTCGACATCGCGCCCGATGAGTATGGCTACACAACCATCGTGCCGGGCTTCGGCTTCCTGCGCGACCTGTACACCGAGCCGTTCATCGCCAACTGGCAGTTGAATCGGCTGGAAGCGGTGTCCAACGAAGTGCCGGGCGTGCGCATTCCTTTCCGCGGTTTCATGGGTTCGGTCGGCACCTTGCCGGGCAAGCCTGAAGTCGACGCCTGGCTGGCGCGCGAGACGCAGCTCGGCCAGGCCGGCGGCATCGCGCTGCCGCCGCAGCCCACCGGCGCGCTGCCGGCCGCGGTGTGCGGGCCGAATGGCAGTAATGCCGGCGAATGCCTGCGTACCATTCCGCCGCGCGAGAACGGCGGCAACATGGACATCAAGCAGATGGTGGTCGGCACCACGCTGCTGGTGCCGTGCTTCATCGACGGCTGCGGCCTGTTCGTCGGCGACGTGCACTACGCGCAGGGCGATGGCGAGGTCGCCGGCACTGCGATCGAGATGGGCGCCAAGGTCACCGTGCGTACCGAGATTCGCCGCGGAATGGCCTCGATGATGAAAAGCGGCCCGCATTTCGAAGGCGGCTCGCAGCTGAAGGCGCTGGAGCCGGACCGCTTCCATGCCACCGTCGGCTATCCGCTGAAGGCTGCGGGCGAGATGCCGCCGTACCATACCTATCTCGACAGCAAGAAAATCGGCCCGCTCAGCAATCTATCCGAGGATCTGACCCTGGCGGCGCGCGCTTCGCTGATTGAGATGATCAACTGGCTGCAAAAGACCCAGGGGCTCACCCGCGAGCAGGCCTACGTAGTGACCAGCGTTGCCTGCGATGTGCGCATTGGCAACCTGGTGGACCTGCCGAACTACGCGGTGTCGACCATCTGCCCGCTGGAGATCTTCGACAAGAAGTGACACGGCCCGCGCATTACCGGACGGGGCGGGCCTTGCCTGCCCCGTTTTTTTGCCGATGAGGCGCCGCGCGTTCATGGCGGCGCTGCTGGCGTGCGCCGCCGCGCCGGCGCGGCCGCACACGCCGTATCGCCAGTGGAAAGTGCTGCGCCAGCGTTTCCTGCTGGTGCACTCCACCCGCACCAATCCCGAATCGGACCGCATCGCCGAGGCGCTGGTGGCCACCCTGCAGCGCGTGCTGCCCGAGGCGCAGGCCAAGGTGGCGCGCGCAGTGCACGAACAGCGCCTGGCGAGTCTGCTCACGACCGGGCAGGCGATGCTGGCGGTGATGCGCGCGCACGAGGCGCGCGACCTGCACCGGCAGGCCGGCGACTTTGCCGGCTACCAGGGCGCGCAGCTGCGCTCCCTGCTGGCGGTGGATGACCAGCTCCTGGTCACGGTGGACACTTTTCCGCGACACCACGCCTGGCTGGTGACGGCGGCACTGGTGGAGAATCCCGGCGGCATTAAGGTGAACCTGCCCGATGGCGGCGAGCCGCCGCCGCATCCCGGTGCGGCGGCCTACGCGCGCGGCGAGGCGCTGGACGCGCAGGAGTGAGGCGCCTGCTTGCGGCGGCGTGCCTGTGGCTGGCGGCCGGCGCCGGCGCCCACGACCTGATTACCGCCGAATCGACCCGGGCCTGGCTTGACGAGCTGGACCGCTGGCAGGCAGTGCCGGCGACGGCGGGCGCCGTCGAGCGTGCGCAGGCGGCCTATCGCACCGGGGTATTGCTCGACACCATCCGCGGCCTGCTCAATCAGGACCTCGCGGCGCACGGCGAGGTGAGCGGCCTGGCGACGCACGCGCTGCTCGCCGAGCTCCAGGCACGCGGCCTGGCGCCGCGTCGCGAACCGCGGGGCGGGTTCGCCGTCGAGCCGCTGCGCTACCGACTGGCGCTGAAGCTTGCGCCCGAGGCGCCGTTTGCGGCGGATGCCCGTTACCGGGTGCTCGATGCGCTGTACGAGCAGAACCTCGGCCGCGATCCGCTGGGCGCCGCGGTGGACCCTGAAGCCGAAACTGAAATGCGAACGCTGGCGCACACGCTGCTGGCGCGCGAGGCGTCGCATCCGCGCCGCGAAGACATCGCCTTCATGGCGGCGTTGCTGTTCACCCGCGCCGGCCGCGACTGCCGCGCCGACGCGGCCGCGGCCGGCCATGCGCGCATGGCACGCGGCATCATCCGCGACTTCGAACGGGGTCATCCCGACAGCCTGCGCGCCGCCGCCATGCCGATCCTGCGCGAGGCGCTCGGCCACTGTCCGGGCGGCGGCTGAGCCGGCGGCAAAGCGTGTAACATCGGGCTCCTGCCTGATTGCTTGACCGCAACCGAGAATGCATCCGGAGCGCCCGCCGAACACCACCGCCCTGCGCCGCGACACGGCGGCCAAACCGACTGCCGCCAAGCGCGCCGCGAGCGCGGGCCGAGAGGGCGGCGACGCGCGACGACGTCTACGGCGAAGACCCCACCGTCAACCGGCTGGAGGCGCTCGCCGCGCAGACGCTCGCCAAGCAGGCCGCGATCTTCGTGCCGAGCGGCACCCAGGGCAACCTGCTTGCGCTGCTCGCGCACTGCGAGCGCGGCGATGAATACATCGTCGGCCAGCAGGGGCATACCTACAAGTACGAAGGCGGCGGCGCTGCGGTGCTGGGCAGCATCCAGCCACAACCGCTCGACTACCAGCCGGACGGCACGCTCGACCTCGACAAGGTGGAGGCGGCGATCAAGCCCGACGATCCGCACTTTGCGCGCACCCGGCTGCTCTGCCTGGAGAATACCCAGGGCGGCAAGCCGCTGCCGCTCGAGTACCTGCAGCGTGCCCGCGCTTTCTGCGATCGCAAGGGCCTGGGGCTGCACCTGGATGGCGCGCGCATCTTCAACGCCGCGGTAGCGCTCGGCGTGCCGGTGGCCGACGTTGCCCGCCACTTCGACAGCGTGTCGGTGTGCCTGTCCAAAGGCCTGGGCGCGCCGGTCGGGTCGGTGCTGTGCGGCACCACCGAGCTGGTGCGCAAGGCGCGGCGCTGGCGCAAGGTGCTGGGCGGCGGGATGCGCCAGGCCGGCGTGCTGGCAGCCTGCGGCATCCATGCGCTGGAGCATCATGTGCGGCGCCTGCGCGAGGATCACGACAATGCGGCACGGCTGGCCCAGGGCCTGTCGGCCATTCCCGGCCTGCGGGTGGTGGGCGGGCGCGCCCATACCAACATGGTGTTTATCGACATGGAGCCGGAGGCGTCGGTGCGGCTGCTCGAGCATCTCAAGTCGCGCGGCATCCTGATCGGCGGCTACGGGCTGATGCGCCTGGTGACCCACCTCGATGTCGATCGCGCCGACATCGAGCGGGTGATCGGCGAGACCGGCGAATACCTGCAGAAAGCGGCTTGAGCGCGCGCAACCCGGGAGGCGGCATGGCGGTTCAGAACGACGAGCGCAACATGGCGGTGTTCTGCGATTTCGAGAACATCGCGCTGGGCGTGCGCGAGATGAAATACGACAAGTTCGACATCAAGAAGGTGCTCGAGCGGCTGCTGGTCAAGGGCAGCATCGTCGTCAAGAAGGCGTACTGCGACTGGGAGCGCTACAAGGACTTCAAGTCCCAGATGCACGAGGCGGCTTTCGAGATGATCGAGATTCCGCATGTGCGCATGTCGGGCAAGAACTCCGCCGACATCCGCATGGTGGTGGATGCGCTCGACCTGTGCTACACCAAAGCGCACATGGACACCTTCGTCATCATCAGCGGCGACTCGGATTTTTCGCCGCTGGTGTCGAAGCTGCGCGAGAACAACAAGGACGTGATCGGCGTCGGCGTGAAGCATTCCTCCTCCGACCTGCTGATCGCGAACTGCGACGAGTTCATCTACTACGACGACCTGGTGCGCGAGAAGCCGGCCCGGCGCAGCCGCAAGAAGCCCGCCGCCAAGCCGCAGCAGGGCGCCAAGCCGGCGCGCGGCGCCGCGCCCGAACCCGAAGGCGGCGAAGCGGAAGCCACTTCCGACGACAAGGCCCAAAAGGCGCTCGACATGCTCGCCGGCACCTACGAGGCGCTGCTCGGCGAACGCGGCGGCGACGAGAAGATCTGGGGCTCGATGATCAAGCAGGCGATGAAGCGGCGCAACCCCGGCTTCAACGAGAGCTATCACGGCTTCAAGAGCTTCAACTCCTTGCTCGAGGAAGCGCAGGCGCGCGGACTGCTGAGCCTGGAGCGCGACGAGAAGTCCGGCGGCTACATCGTGCGCGCGCCGGTGGGCGAGGCGCAGGAAACCTGATCGCGCGCGACGGCGTGCGTCAAATCAGTTCGAGCCGTACCGGTTGGTGATCCGAGGCGCGGGTATCTGCGCCGACCGCAATGACGCGTAGCCGCGCGCGCAGGTCTTCGCTGACGAACACGAAGTCGCAGCAGTAGGGCGCTTCACCGGCCTGCGCGTCGTGCAGGCGGAAGGTCGGCGGATGCGGCGCCGGCGCGTGCAGCGTCTGCCAGGCGTCGAGCAGCCGCGGCGCCGGCGGATCGAACGGCGCGAGCAGGT
Organism: uncultured Pseudomonadota bacterium; assembly: GCA_937983055.1. Classification (GTDB taxonomy): domain Bacteria; phylum Pseudomonadota; class Gammaproteobacteria; order Burkholderiales; family Eutrophovitaceae; genus CALJLA01. The sequence continues at coordinate 2,663 of CALJLA010000135.1, read as the reverse complement.
TGGCGTGGCCGTGATCGTCCGGCCTGAAGTTGAAATCGCCGCACAGCACTCCCGACGCCGGGCGCGGTCGCGCCTCGAACGGGTCGCCTGGCGTGCCCGCGAGGCGCGGCCGCAGCGCATGGGCGCAGGCCTCGGCGTGCAGCGCGCGCAGCGCCTCCACCTGCGCCAGGCGGATGCGCCCCGAGTAGTACTCCAGATGCGTGGTCGTCACCCGCAGCGGCCCCCACGGCGCCGCGATCACCGCCTCCAGCGCCACCCGCGCCATGCTGGGCACACCAGGGTCCGCCGGCCAGGGCAGGGCGTGGCGCAACACCTGCAGCACCGGCAACCGCGAGGCAATTAGGTTGCCGAACAACGCGCGCTCGCCGTTCGCGCCGGCTACATCGGTCGCCGGCGCGAAGTGCAGCGTGTAGCCCGGCAGCGCCTGCGCCAGAAGACGCACCTGGTCTTCGCCCGCGCTGCCTGCCAGCGCCGGGAAATTCACCGCCACTTCCTGCACACACAGCACATCGAAATCGCAGAACGCCCGCGCTTCGCGCACGATGCGCGCCGGCGATACCGTGCCGTCGATGCCGCGGCACCACTGCGCGTTCCAGGTGAGAAGATTCATCGGCAAGCGTCAAGTCGGCGTGGCGCACTCTTCGCGCCGTGCATGCGCCGAGCATAAACAAAAAGCCCCGCAACTGCGGGGCTTCTGAAAAGGCCGGCGTTCTTTGACTGGATTAAACGGGGGCCGGCTCTTCGGTCGGCTGCGGCTCGGGCTGTTTGCCCTGGGGCGCGGCCTGCTGTTTTCGCTTTGTCTCTTCCTCCCTCATTTTCAATTCTTCTTCTGCCACCTTGGCCCAGTACAGCGCCTCGAACTCAAAGCACATGGCGAACCTCCTATGCGGAATCGGGGCGACCCGAACGGCATTGCCATTGTTCTTGTTCGGGAAAATGCTACCCCCGCCCCGGGTGCGAGGCAACCGGCTGTTGCGATTGGTTACAGTGTTGGTTACTGCGCCGCAGCATCGGCAGCTTCGGTTTCGGCTTGCTCGATGGCCTGCATCAGCAGTTCCGGCGGCTGCGCACCGGAAACGGCGAGCCGCTGGTTGAATATGAAGAACGGCACGCCCTGTACGCCCAGGTTGCGCGCGTGCAGATCCTGCTGCTGGATCAGGTCGCGATGCTCCTCGCCGGCGAGATAGCGCTTCGCCTCGTTGCGCGGCAGGCCGGCGCGCTCGGCCAGCTCTGCCAGCACGTCGGAATCGGTGAAGTCGCGGCCTTCGAGGAAGTAACCGGTGAACAGCGATTCGGCCATCGCATCCTGCACGCCGTCCTTCGCGGCACGATACATCAGGCGGTGGGCGTCGACCGTACTCGGCTGGCGCTCGATACGGTCGAATGCGAAGTCGATGCCGGCGCGCGCGCCGGCGGCCGCCACGCGATCGTAGATTTCGCGCGCGCGCTCGGCGCCGCCGAACTTCTGCGCGACATACTCGGCACGCGCCATGCCGTCTTCCGGCATATCGGGGTTGAGCTGGAACGGATGCCAGTGCACTTCCGGCGCCGGCGCCTCCGGATGCCGCTCGCGCCATGCGGCGAGCGCCTTTTCAAGATGGCGCTTGCCGATGAAGCACCATGGACACACCACGTCGGAAATGATGTCGATCTGCAAAGTCATTGCGCGTTGTCCCTCCTGATCGGTTTCCGGCATCCGCTCGCCGCGGCGCTAGCGGCAGAATACCCGCTTCGCCGGATGGCCGCCCACCGCGGCCACGTTGAGGTCGAACGCGGCCTCGCAATCGCGCACGCCCGGCGGCAGCGCACGGTATGCGCGGGCGGTGGTGTGTTCGTAGCTGCACACGAGATAGTAGCTGCGCGGGCTGTCCGGCAGCCGCCAGCGCAGGGTGAGCGTGCCGCCGGCGCTGCGCCGCGTGGTCGGGCGCAGCCTGTTGCCCGGCGGCAGCCCATCGTGCAGCGTGACGCCGATCAATCGCGCCGGCCGGTCCAGATAGCTCACCTGCCAGTCGGCGGAGGGCGCCGCCGCCTGCTGCCGCACGTCGAGCACATCGGGGCACGCTACCTCGGCCCATGCCACGCCCGCGCAGACGGACAGCGCCCACGCGAACAGCGCGATTGCGCTGGCCCGCCCGAATGCGGGCATGCGATCCGATCGAATAATCATGCGGCCACCGCCTTCGCGTGTGTGCGAGTCAAGCTATGGCAGCAGCGCGGCCGCATTGGTTCGCCGCCGTGCTGCGCGCGCCATCCCCGGCGCGCTAAAGGCTGCGCAGAAAGTCGAGCAGCGCCTCGCGCTCCTGTCGCCGCATGGCGACGAATGCGTCGCGCGACGGCTGCGCTTCGCCGCCGTGCCAGAGAATCGCTTCGGTCAGGGTGCGCGCGCGCCCGTCGTGCAGCAGCGCGGCATCGGCGCCGGCCCCGACCGCGCGGCCGAGCCCCCACAGCGGTGCGGTGCGCCAGTCGCGCGGCCCGGCAAGAAACTCGCGCCGGCCGTCGGCGAGATCATCGCCGAGGTCGTGCAGCAGCAGGTCGGTATAGGCGCGCGCTTCGCCGCCGCCGGCAAGCGGCAGCGCCGGCACATGGCAAACCGCGCACTGCGCCTGCTCGAACAGCGCCGCGCCGCGCGCGACATCGCCGCCGCGCGGCGCCGGCGGCGCCAG
>CALJLA010000134.1 GCA_937983055.1 uncultured Pseudomonadota bacterium | reverse complement strand
CTGCCGGCCTGGTTCGAGCGGCTGGGCATCCGCGCCGCCGACATCGACGCAGTATTCCTCGGCCACCTGCACTTCGACCACGCGGGCGGGTTGTGCGAGGTCTCCGGCTGCGAGATCCATGTGCAGGAGGACGAGCTCGAGGCCGCCCGCAGCGGCGAAGACCCCGCCTACTTCTCCGACGACTTCGACGGCGCGCATCGCTGGAAACCGATGCGCGGCGAATACGAACTGCTGCCGGGCGTGCGCGCGGTCGCCAGTCCCGGGCACACCGCCGGGCATATGTCGCTCTTCGTCGAGCTGCCGAAGGGCCCTCCGGTCGTTCTGTGCGGCGATGCGGCCGACCTTACCGAGAACCTTGACGACGAGGTCGCACCCGGCATCTGCTGGAAGGACAACGAGCAGCAGGCGCTCGACAGCATCCGCAAACTGAAGCATCTCGCGCGCGAGACCGGCGCCCAACTGTGGCCCAATCACGACATCGCGTTCTGGCGCGGGCTGCGGCAGTTTCCGGACTGTCACCCGTGAGCGCAGTGCCTGAGGTGCCGGCCGCCTATCTCGGCGTTTGGAAGCGCACCCTGCTGCGCGCGCCGGGCATCGAGGACACCACCTCCCGGGTGTACTGGCTGCAAACGAAGAACTGGCATGCCGATATCCGCGTGCCGGCCGAGCGTCCAGCCTTGGCCGGCACGCGCGATCTTCAGTCGCTGTCCCGGGACGAACTGCTCGGGCTCGCGCGGCAGCAGGGTTTCGCGGGCATTACGGTGATCGAGGGCGACATCTGCCGCTGGCAACGCCTGTACGACTACCAGCCGCCGAGCGGTGCCAACGACATCGGCCGCATGGTCTTCGAAACGCCGGCGTGCCTGCACGAATACGGCGTCGAGGCGGACTACTTCGAGATCTGGGAGCGGCTGCCCGGCAGCAGCGGACCGTGCCGCGCGATTCACTCCTCAGCCGCGCCGGCAATGCTGTGGCTCGAGGCCGGCGACTACTGCATGCGGGTGCGCCCGCGCGCCAGGCCTCTGGCACAGTCCGCCAGCCTCGCAGCCGTTGCCGAGGACATGGACGAGGCAGGCCTGTGTGAACTGCTCGACTTCGAAATCAGTTTTGGCCAGAAAAAGCCGGGCGGCGTCTGGCAGGTTCTGCTCTCCACCCTGCCCTGGCTGGAGGGATCGATGCTCTTCTAAGAAAAGTCGCCGATCCGGTTCTGATTTGTCTGCGTATGCGCCGGGGGTCAGGCCAGGCTCATCCAGTGAGCTATAAACTATAGGCCTGACCCCGGTTTCCTAGCGTGACCCCGGTTTCCTAGCGGGCGGGTTCCGGGGCCGGTTCGCCGGTTATCGCTGTTTCATGCACTGCCTTCGGCGCGGTGGCGGCGTAGCGGCATCCGAACAGCACCGCGGCCACCACCAGGTAGCTCAGGGCCACCTCCGGGGACTGGCCGAAGCCGATCTGCTCGCCGTGCATGAAACCGAAGAAGGTCATCGCCGCGCCGACTGCAGCAAAGGCGGCGGCTTTGACGTGCTCGCGCTCGATGAGGAACACGGCAATGGCGCCGAGAATCAAACTGGACAGGATGGCGCCGCCGCCGAGCGTCTCGAGCCCGTGGTAGAGAATGCCGACCTGGCCGAGCTTGTCGAAACCGACGGCGGCCGCGCTGGTGCCGGCGGCGCCGAGCGCGTTGTCGATCTGCAGCTTGCCCCAGGCCGCCACATGCGGCACCAGTGCCAGCACCACCGCCGGTGCGTGGCTCTTCGGCGTTTCCTGGAAGGCCTGGGCGCCGATCAGCATGCCGATGTAGAGCAGGATCGGCGCAATCGCCACCACCGGGATGAGCGACATCATCAGCGCCAGCACGCCGAACCACGAGAGCAGGATCACCATGATGCCGGTGGCGGCGGAATAGCCCAGCCGCCCGCCGATCGCCTTCCAGCCGGGATGCCCGATGTACACCGCCAGGATGAAGGGGTTGCCCATCAGGCAGCCGACCAGGCTGATCGCGCCGTCTGCGGTGAGCACCCGTTTGGTCGGAAAGCTGTCGCCGGCCGCGGCCGCGCTCTCGACGTTGTCCATGGCTTCGACCAGGTCGTAGATGCCGAACGGAATCGCGGTGACCAGGATGATGCCGAGGAACTCGAAGCCGGAGAACACATGCCCGATCGCGGGAATCGGGAAGGAAAAGCCGAAGGTCGACAGCGACGCCGTCAGCTTGTCCAGGCTCATGCCGCCGTAGTTCAGCCCGAACAGCGTCGATCCCCACGCGATCAGCATGCCGGCGGCGATTGCCACCAGGCCGGCGGGAATGCCCTTGAAGTAGCGCACGCCGCCGAACCAGCTGGCGATGATGATGGCAAAGCACACCACGCCGATCACCGGCGTCATGAACATCTCCAGCGCCGGGCGCATCGAGATGAACGCGATCGACACGCCGGCGAGCGTGCCGAGCAGCGCGGCGCGCGGCGTGATCTTGCGGATCCACGGCGCGATAAAGGCGCCGATCATCAGCACGAAGCTCTGGATGAACACCCAGGTAAGGCCCGCCTCCCAGCCCTTGACCGGATCGCCGGTCTGCAGGCTGATCGGCAGCATGATGACGAATACCACCACGAACATGTGCGGCACGCTGGTGCCGGAGGGCAGCGCGCAGACGTCGGTGCGGCCGGTCTGCTTCGCCAGGCGCCAGGCAAGCCAGGCGTAGTACATGGTGCTCATGAACAGCATCAGCCCGCAGGCCGGCAGGATGCGGCCGAACACGATGTCGTCCGGCATCTGCAGCACGAAGCGCAGCAGCCCGGTCAGCACCAGCAGGTTGACGAGAATATTGGTGCCGAAGCCGAAAAAGGCGTTCCAGTCGCCGGGCACCCACAGTGCGGGCTTTGAAGCGGTCATGACACGGTCTCCCTGATGACGCTGCCTTGAACCGTGCGGGCGGCGAATCACCAGCGCCGTCCCGCGTGCAAAGGCGAAACGGCGCCATCGCGTATCACGACGTCATTTCACAGGCCGCCCGCCCGACACGCGTCTTCGCAAGGAGCACGCCATCGCGGGCGCAGTCGAGGCGATATAGGGGAGAGTCATGTATTCAATGAATTGCGACTCGCACCCTAGTGCAGGACCGCGCTGCGGCGCACAGCGGTCGTGCGTCGCGCCCGCCCGCGGTGCATTCGGTTCAGCTGCCGGACTGCAGGCTGATGTGCGCGGCCACCACTTTCCAGCCCTGCGCGGTGCGCACCCAGACCTGGCTTTGCCGTCCCGGCTGCGTGGACGGCGGGCGCAGGAACTCGATGTTGGCGGTGGCGAAATCAGTGCCGTAGGTCGTGATCACGGTACGCAGCACGGTGCGCGCAAGATGCGTCGCCGAGCGCTGGCGGCGAAACTGCGCAATCGCCTCGTAGCCGTAGAGCGCCTCCGTCGGCCCGTAGCGCAATGTCAGCGGACTCCGCCAGAACAGCTCGTCGAGTGCGGCGATGTCGTTGCGGGTAAGCGCCAGTTCATAGCGTTCGAAAGCGGCGGTCACCTCCGCCACCACCTCCGGGCGGTTGATATCGGCGCCGTCAATCATGCGCAATCGTCGCGCGCGCCACCCCGGCCCGCTCCAGCATTGCCGCCGCCAGCAGGCACAGGTCCTCGCGCCAGGGCGGCGCAATGAGCTGCACGCCGATAGGCAGCGTACTGGCCACCGGCACCGGCACCGCCGCCACCGGCAGGCCGATGAAGGAGATCGGCTGCGTCAGCAAGCCCATGTTTGCGCGCAGCGGCAGGCGCTCGCCATTGACTTCCAGCCATTCCTCGCCGAGCGGCGTGGCGCTGACCGGCGTGGCCGGCGCCACCAGCAGATCGAAGCGCTGGAACAGCTCGCGCGCCTTGTCGCGGAACCAGGCGCGCAGGCGCTGGGCCTTCAGGTACCAGCTCGCCGGCGTCAGCGCACCGGCCAGCAGCCGGTCGCGGTTGAGCGGCTCGAAGCCGTCGTAGTGCGTGCGCAGGGTCGGCAGGTGACGCGCGCCGCCCTCGGCGGCGGTGAGGACGAATGCCGCCGCGCGCGCGCGCTCGACTTCAGGCAGTTCGATTTCGTCGCGTGCGCCGAGTGACTGCGCGGCGTGTAGCGAGGCCGTGCGTGCGGCCTCGCCCGCGAAGCGGTCGAAGTATCCGGTCAGGCGCGCCACCCGCAGCCGGGCATCCCGCCCGATCTTCGGCAGCACCGGGTCGGATGCACGGTTGGCGCAGACGGGATCGCTGGCGTCCCATCCCTGCAGGGCGTCGTAACAGGCCGCGAGGTCGGCGCTGTCGGCAGCAAACGGCCCGACGTGATCAAGGCTGTCCACGAACGGGTAGGCGCCGGTCCGCGGCAAGCGACCGTAGGTAGGTTTCAGGCCGAACACGCCGCACAGCGACGCCGGCACCCGGATCGAGCCGTTGGTGTCGCTGCCCAGGGCAAGCGGCACCAGCCCGCCAGCCACCGCGCCTCCGCAGCCGCCGGACGACCCGCCGCAGGTGCGCGCCGTGTCGTGCGGATTGCGCGCCGGACCGAAGGCGCTGTTCTCGGTGGTGAAGCCGTAGGCGTAGGCATCCATGTTGAGCGCGCCGATCCGCAACGCCCCGCTGGCGGTGAGCCGCGACACCAGCACCGCGTCCACACTGGCCGGCGGGGCCTCGCGATGCAGGCCGGAGCCCGCCAGGGTCGGCAGCCCCTGGATGTCGAACAGATCCTTCGCCGCGAACGGCACGCCGGCCAGCGCCGGCAGCGTCTCGCCGCGGCGCCGGCGCAGATCGAGTTCGCGCGCCTGCGCCAGCGCGCGCTGCGCGGTGGTGGCGGTGAAACAGTTGAGTTCCGGATTGCGCCGCGCGACTGCTTCCAGCGCCTGCGCAGCCCACTGCTCTGCGGACGGTTCGCCCGCGGGCGTCCGCGCCGCGATCTCC